>PYER01000404.1 GCA_003017855.1 filamentous cyanobacterium CCT1 | reverse complement strand
TCCGTAAACTGCGCTCATAGTTCCGCACATCCTTTGCCCGCAGCCAGCCCCGCACCCGCGACAGCTGAATCAGCTTCGTATAGACCGGCTCCAGCGCCCCATCTACCGTGTTCCCATCCGCATAGAGCAGCTTCACCTGACCAATGAACCAGCGTCCCAGCTTAATCACCGCCTGCATCTGGCCCACATCCACCGCATTATTCGGCAAACGCCCCTCCACCGCTGCATTCAGGCAATGCAGAATCAGCGCCAGCCGCCCCGTGTAGCCCTGCATCTTGGAATACACCGCCTGCAAGCCTGGGTGCGTCTCCGTCACCCGCAGCTGATCCAACTGGTCATACCAATCCGCAAATAATGCCTTAGCCTCAGGGCTCAGCCGGTAACACTGGGCCGTCAACCTCTCCAGCTGTTGGTAGAGACTATAGAGCCGCTCCGACACGTCATGGCGCACCGTCCGCCGAGGAAACGGCGCAGGCTTCAGGGGCAGCAGACACCACAAAAACCTGGCCCACTGGCCACTGGCATCCGAGCAATCCCCCATCATCTCCCGCAGAATATCGGGCTGAATCGTCCCCGTCAGGCTCAGACTGGTGCGCGGTAGGCTGATGCGCAAACCGCTGGCCCGATCCACCTTTAGCCCCGAGCCATCAAAGGCGGTCAGTAGCGACTCCTTATCGTTACCCCGACCATTGCGGTACTGGTTCTGCCCCTTAAATAAGCCCGCCAGCTCATCCGGCGTCACCAAAATGCCCCGCTCTGGTTGCTGGGACTGGATGCGGGCGATCGCCTCCCGTGTCGCATCCGAGGTGTGATACTCCCGTGGCATTGGCTTCCTCGGGCGAATGCCCCTATCCTCAGCCCTAGTCTGCTCCCAATCCCGCAGGTCAACCTCATACTCCGAGGCAGCATACTCATACTCCTGATCCGCCTCCGCCTGAAGCAGTGAAAGCGGCCCCAGAATCTGCCGCTGAATTGGGCTCTTCTTACTGCCCGAGGGTGCCACCAGCCCCGTAAATACAATCGGCGGCACCGAGAACCCCATCCCGGCATCAATCTCTAGCTCCGTACCCACCCGCAGCAATGACGCCGCCACCGGCAGCAGCGTCACCAGCATCGCCGCTGGCGTCGCCCCAATCCAGTCAGCAATTTGCTCTAGGGGTTCTGCCAGGTCGGCATGGAGATACTCCCCCAGGCACAGCTGGTAGTCGCCAATTTTGAGCAGCTGGTGAATCTCAGCTCGGCGATCGTCCCGTTCCTCAGTCTGCTCCAGCTCCGCCTGCACCAGGGTGACCAGGTTACCAATATCCCTGGCTGATATCCCCGTCTCCTGGTGCCATTGCACTACCTGCGCCGCCAGAGCCAGTTCGGTGGGGCTGGTGACTAGATAGGTGCGAATCTGGTCTTGCAAGGCCTGCACCGACAGTCGCTCGGAGCTTTGAGTAGAGCTGACCTCCAGCTGCCGTCGGTCTTGCACCGCCGCTCGAATCTGCTCCGCTGTAGCCCCGTCATGAATCCAATCTGCCACGTCCAGCCCGCCATGCTTCGGCAGGTTGTGCCAGCGCAGGCTATCCGGGTAGGGGTAGCACCACTGGGCCGAGGGAAAGTCCTGGGCGACTTCTTCCATGTGGGCAATGCCGACCTGGTCGCGATCGGGGCACAGCACCAACTGGGCCGTCTGCAAATCCTCAGCGTAATCGCCATAGCTGCGGTACTTCTTCGAGCCCCCCAGGGTAGTGGTCGAGGGAATGCCGATCGCCCACAGGGCATCGGCGCAGCCTTCTCCCTCCACCATCCAGATAGGTTGACCGATGGATATGGCATTCTGAACATCCCGGTAGCGGTAGATCGGCACCTGGGCTCTAATCTCAGGGGTCAGACCCTTGGCCCACTGCTGCCCGTTCCAGTGGTACTGCACAAAAAACTTTGCACCGTTGCCCCGATCTACCCGCATCACCTTTACCAACGGTTGCCCGGCCCGGCTGGGATAGAAGTAATCCTGCCGCTGCTGGGGGCGAACCGACTTCTCGGGAGAGGCGGTGGCTGCAAAGTATTGCCCCCACATGCCATCGGCTGTCGCGCCTCGGTAAACGTAGCCGTCTACCGCCCCATCCCGGTCTACATGGGTGTGGCAGAACACCACCTCCTCATTCCAGCGGCAGTCTTGGTCTTTAGTGCGTCCACAAATAGGACAGGGGCGCGATCGCCCTGAGTAAACATACTGTGCCATGGTTAGCTCCTGAGGTTAGGAGCCGGGCCACCATAATTAACCTGCTACCGGGCTCAGTCAATTGCCCAATCAGCTTCGTAGTCTTGGACATTGCCCATGACTTTGCTATAGTTGGAAGCACGTGTTTCAGTAGCAGGGTAATGAGTGAAGCGGTTCTGACCAACCACTTCAAGGTGTTGATTAACCCGGCTGTGAAAAATCAAAAAAAGAAACTCGACACCCTGGCTAGCAAGTAGTTGGGGTGTTTTTCAATCAAGCTTCAGATCAAGAAATGAGGGTAGAAAGCTATCAACAACTTGATTAAACTCTGACAGCTCTATTTGCTAGTTTTCCGCTTCGGCAGCTTATTTCGAGTACTGGGCTGTGATGGCTTTTTCCGATTGCTCAACAAGCTGGCCTGGTAAATTCTGATAGCTCGCTGGTGAGCAACTGGATCATGGCGGTTGTGCAGCCAGTCTTGCATCAGCTCCAGATTGTAGCGAATGCAGCGACTGTTAATGCGCACCCAATGAATGCCCTCGATCAGCACCCCCTGCAACCGATAACGCTTCAGTGTCGTATCGCTGAGCTTGAGGTATTGGGTAGCCTCCCGCTTGCTGATGAATTGGGCCATGATTTACTCTTCCTCGCTTATATCGCTGGGGCCAAATCTCATGGGGAGGCAGGCCAAGTTTGCTCGCCACCACTTGCTCGATACGGCGCGATCGCTGTCGAGTCAAGGCATGGGAGACTGCCGAGGTGCCAATATTCAGTTCTTTCGCAATGCTGGTCAGAGTCCAGCCCTGCTTGCGTAGAGCTGCTTTAATGTCTTCTACATGCATAGAATTGTCTTAGCTCCATCAATATATCGATGAAGCTAGCAACAAATAAATTGCATGTCAAGTGTTATAATTTGCATCTGCAATTAATGTAACCCTTATGACTAATCCATTACCTGATGAGGCGCAGGCGGATGCCAAGGATGTTGATCAGTTTCCAGTCCGTTTAAAGCAGGCGGTTGGAGACAAGAGCGTAAGAGGCTTTGCCAGAGACTGCGGCTTTTCTGACACTGTGCTCCGCCAATATCTTAATGGTCAAAGCGAACCCACCCGACCGGCGCTGCTCGCTATAGCCCGCACGGCCAATATCAGCGTAGAGTGGCTGGCAACTGGACAGTCTAGGACGGCTCCTCATGACTCACCTCAAGTGTTAGCTGAGAAGTACATTCAGAAGGATCCGCTGGCCTTTGAGACGGCTTGGCTACGGACAGAGTTCCCTGATTCGTTTGAGCACCTGATGCTGACCCAGGTGGCCGATGACAGTATGGAGCCAACCCTGCCGGTAGGAGCGCTGGTGCTGGTAGATACTACAGACCGAGATCTGGAGGCGGTGACCCATGGCATCTATCTACTCAAGCTGGATGACCGAATTTTGGTTAAACGCCTGCAATATGT
>PYER01000403.1 GCA_003017855.1 filamentous cyanobacterium CCT1 | reverse complement strand
GTGAACCAGATGCCAATCACAGGCCATGCACCTAAGAAGAAGTGCAGCGAACGGCTGTTGTTGAAGCTGGCGTATTGGAAGATCAACCGACCGAAGTAGCCGTGGGCCGCAACGATGTTGTAGGTCTCTTCTTCCTGGCCAAACTTGTAGCCGTAGTTCTGAGATTCGCTCTCAGTGGTCTCACGCACCAGTGACGAGGTCACCAGTGAACCGTGCATCGCCGAGAAAAGCGAACCACCGAACACACCGGCAACGCCCAGCATGTGGAAGGGGTGCATCAGAATGTTGTGTTCAGCCTGGAACACAATCATGAAGTTGAAGGTACCCGAGATACCCAGGGGCATGCCGTCCGAGAACGAACCTTGGCCCAAGGGGTAGATCAGGAACACGGCGGTAGCCGAAGCCAGAGGAGCGCTGTAGGCGACGCAGATCCAGGGGCGCATGCCGAGGCGGTAGCTCAGTTCCCACTGACGACCCATGTAGGCAAAGATGCCGATCAGGAAGTGGAACACGATCAGCTGGTAGGGGCCGCCGTTGTACAGCCACTCATCGAGGGAAGCAGCTTCCCAGATGGGGTAGAAGTGCAGGCCGATCGCATTCGACGAGGGCACAACCGCACCGGAGATGATGTTGTTGCCGTACATCAGCGAGCCAGCGACAGGCTCACGGATGCCGTCGATGTCGACCGCAGGCGCGGCGATAAACGCGATGATGAAGCAGATGGTTGCGGTCAGCAGGGTGGGGATCATCAGTACGCCGAACCAGCCCACGTACAGGCGGTTCTCGGTGCTGGTCACCCACTGACAAAACCGCTCCCAGGCTCCCGCATTGTCGCGGGCGCGAAGAGAAGTAGTCATGGTAAGAGTGCCAATGAATAACAACGAAAAATGGATATTGAATGATTAGCAATCTCTCCGAGTCAGGCTTAAAGGCTTACCTTAGGCAAAACTTCAGTCCTCAAGCCGGAGTTGATGCTACTCATCCATATGCAGTGTAAAGTTTCTCTTCTCTCCAGAAAATCGTGAGAAAGGAAAGTTTATTTCGTTGTACAAAAGTAAATGAGCTAGCCCGGCGGCCAGCCCAGACCTCGACCCCCTAGCAGGTGCAGGTGCAAATGGTAAACCGTTTGCCCGCCGTTATTTCCAGTATTGATTACCACTCGATAGCCGTCTTCAGTCAGCCCCGCTTGGTCGGCAATTTCCTTAACAGTTAGCAACAAATGTCCTAACAGTTCTTTATCGTCTGCGGTTGCATCAGAAAGTTTAGAAATCGGCTGTTTGGGAATCACCAGAATGTGAGTTGGAGCCTGGGGAGTAATGTCGGTGAAAGCCAGGCAGAGATCATCCTCGTAGACAATATTGGCTGGAATCTCTTTGCGGATGATTTTGCCAAAGATGGTGTCGCCACTCATGGGAAAAGTTGAGCTAAAAGACGCCGCTATTGTCGCACGGGTCCCCTAATCGCACACCTGAATCACACACCTTAATCGCAAACCTTCGGCTCCAGCGGCTTGACGGCAGGGCCGTGGAGAATGTTGCCCTCGCAGCTAAAGCGGGAGCCGTGGCAGGGGCAATCCCAGCTCTTTTCGGCCTGGTTCCAGGCGACGATGCAGCCCAGGTGAGGGCACACGGCGGAGACGGTGTGAAGCTGGCCGCTGTCGTCGCGGTAGGCGGCAATTTTGCTGCCCTTGTGGGTGACTAGCTTGCCTTCCCCTGGGCCAACGCTATCGGTGGAGTCGAACAGGCCCTTGAGGCGATCGCCCACCCAGTGAGCGCCCACTTCCAGGTTTTGCTGAATAGATGTGGAGGTGACAAAGGGCGTGGGGCGAGTGGACTCGTACAGATCAGCCCAGGGGTTTTGAATGCCGAGAATGCGGTCTGACAGCACCATCGCCGAGAGAATAGACTTGGCCATGCCCCAAAGGCTAAAGCCGGTGGCGACAAAGGTGTGCTGGTGGGCTGGGGTGAGCTGGCCAATATAGGGCAGCTTGTCAAACGAAATGTAGTCCTGGGTCGACCAGCGGTACTCAGGCTCGACCCCAAAGGTACTGCGCAGGTAGCTCTCCAGCCGTTCAAAACGTTCATCGGTGGCCTGGTCTTCGCTGCCGACTTTGTGGCCTTCACCCCCCACCATCAGCACTGTGCCACCATCGTCGACGGGGGTAGAGCGAATGGAGCGGTAGTTTTCGCCGACGCCGATGTACATGTCTTTGGGGGCCTGAGTTGGGTCAATGCGCCCGCCGACAATGTAGGACCGTTTCGGGTAAGTTTTGGCAAAGTACAGGCCAACATCCAAAATTGGCAGGTTGGTGGCAATCACCACATCCTGGGCGATAACGGTAGGGCCGTTGTGGGTGATGACGCGGCAGGGGCCTTCGCCCTCAACGGTTTTAACGCGGGTTTGCTCAAAGACGTGGCTGCCGTCGCCGGGCAGGGTGGCCGCGATCGCCAGCGTAAACTTGCGCGGGTGAAACTGCGCTTCATCGGGCATCATAATGGCCCCGGTGACCGGGAAGGGTAGGTCGACGCTGGCCACGAAGCTGGCGGGCAGACCCAGGCTCTGGGCGGCTTCGACCTCGTCTTTGACCTTGGTTAATCCGTCAGCATCGGTGGCAAAGGTGTAGTTTGTCTTGCGCTCAAAGTCGCAGTCGATGTTTTCGGCGGCAACCAGGTCAGCCAGGCGAGCGATCGCGGCCCGGTTAGATTCGCCAAACAGCCGCGCCTTCTCCTGGCCGTGCTGCTTGACTAGATCGGCATAGATCAACTGCTGCAGGGCCGCGACCTTCGCGGTGGTATGGCCCGAAACGCCAGCCCCAATGCGATCGGCTTCGATCAGCGCTACGGTCTTGCCGGCCTGCTTCAGCAGCTTAGCGGTGGTCACCCCTGCCAATCCGGCCCCCACGATCGCCACATCCACGCTGACATCCTGACTCAGGGTTGGGTAGCTAGAGGGCAGCGTGGAGTCGATCCAGTACGAAACGTGGCGTCCGGTGAGCGTCATGGCAAAAAAAAGGGAGGGGTCATTGTCCATCCTCTCTGGCTTTTTGCCTATTCCCATCCCCCCAGAGCCAGGGCAAACGCATACTCGGCGAGTAGGGATACTAATGGATAGGTTTGTTATCAAGGCTATCCATGTCTTCTTCAGTGCCACCGACCGATTCACTGTTAAGCCACTTTGAGGGTCTAGAGGATCCACGTACCGGCTATCTGATTGAGCACCGCATGGTGGATATGGTGGCCTTGACGATCTGTGCGGTGGTCTGTGGCGCAGAGACTTGGGTCGATATCGAGGCCTATGGCCAGAGCAAAGTGGACTGGTTAAGAACCTTTCTGGCGTTGCCTAACGGCATTCCATCCCATGACACGATTAGCCGGCTGTTTGCCCAACTCGACCCCGAACAGTTCCAAGACTGCTTTTTGAATTGGATTCAAACCGTGGCACAACTCAGTGCTGGGACGGTCGTCGCTGTAGATGGCAAAACCCTGCGGCGCTCCTATGACCGAGGCCGGAGCAAAGGCGCCATTCACATGGTGAGCGCCTGGGCGGCCGAGAATCGCTTGGTGCTGGGGCAAGTTAAGGTGGACGAAAAATCGAACGAAATTACGGCGATTCCTGAACTGCTCAAGGTGCTGGCGTTGAACGGCTGCATCGTCACCCTCGACGCCATGGGAAC
>PYER01000080.1 GCA_003017855.1 filamentous cyanobacterium CCT1 | reverse complement strand
ACGGGGAGAGGGGGCAGCATCGGCCAGTGACCTGGAGGAGGCATTGGGCTATGCCGTGGAGGGGGGCTATCGCATCCACGAGGCCGATATCCGAGTGGCCCTGGCCTGGACGTACAGGGCACAGGGCAACTCTGGTGCCGCCCAACGCGAGGCAGAGCGGGCACAGCGCATGAGCCAGGCCATGGGCTACTACTGGGGCCAGCAAGATGCCGCCGAGGTGCTGGCGGAGTTGGCGACGGTTGCAGGGGCTTAGAAAGCCTCTACGACAAACAAGACAACTTCAGAATCATTTGCTCTGTACCCTACTCCCACCTGGAAGAAAGAGCACTGGGAAGATGGCTCAACCAGCTGGGCCAGCATTGGCGCTTGTGAGGTGGAGCAGCGTACTTTCCAGTCCAGGCACAAGGGCAAAAAAACAACCTCGATTGAGGTGTCACTGTTCTGAGGGGTAAAGCCAGGCTCAGTTTCCACTCTGCTGGCCCAGTCGTGCCAGTTTAGGTACACGCCCCAAACGACCCGTCATCAGCCGCAGGGCCAGTCGCTTGAGGAGCGGCACTGAGCCCAGTACCCATAGCCCTGCCCGTCGTAAAACGACGACTGGCCAAATCTGATTCGAGAAGGTGCGGGTGAGTAGGTCAGTAAAGGTAAGAATGACCCAGTTTTCTGCACGCCGCCAGCGTTCATAGCGGCGCAGCACAGCTACATCGCCCAGGTTTTGCCCCCGCTGGTAAGCGTGAGTTAGCACTTCGGCCAGGGCCGCTGCATCGCGAATGCCCATGTTGAGTCCCTGGCCACCGACGGGGTGGCAGCTGTGAGCGGCATCGCCCACCAGTGCCAGACGGGGCTGCACGTAGCGATCGCACTGCATCAGCTGCACCGGAAACAGGGCCGGGGGCGTCAGCCGTTTAAGCTGCCCCATTTGAGTACCATAGCGGCGCTCCAGCTCAGCCATAAACTCGGCTTCGGGAAGGTTCAAAATGGCCTCGGCCTCGGCGTGGGGGGCCGTCCACACGATCTGACAGCGCTGGCCAGGCAGGGGCAGAATGGCAAAAGGGCCACTGGGCCAAAAGCGCTCGTAGGCCGTATTTTGATGAGAATGCTCCGGCTTTAGCACCGTAGTCACGCAGGACTGGCGGTAGCGCCAGCCAACGCTGCCAATGCCCGCCCGCTGCCGCAGGAGTGAGCCCTTGCCATCGGCTGCCACCATCAACGGCGATCGCACCCTGACCATTCCCTCCGGCGTGCTCACCTCAGCGACAACCCACTCCCCCTGATCGTGTATCGCTTCAACCGTAGAAGAGCAGAGGTAGTGAATGTTGGCAGCAGCTGCGATCGCTCCCTGCAGTGCCGCCATTAGCACCCTGTGCTCGGCGCCATAATAGACGGCATCGGTACCCAGGTCGGTGGGCAAAAACTGCACTACCCTGCCATAGTCACCGTCAGAGAGTTGAACTTTGTCAAAATGGCAAATCTGGGGTCCAATGTACGGCCACAGGCCCAATCCTTTAAAAACATCTGCCGAGGTTAGCGAGAAAGCATAGGCCCGCTGCCGTGAGGCTGCCGCCGCCGCCGTTTGGGCCTCGATAACAGCAATCCTCATGCCACAGGGGACCAGCGCCGCTGCCAAAGTTAACCCCACAATGCCTCCGCCAACAATGGCCACATCCACGGCTAACTCTGCTTGAGAACGGTTTAGCTGTGGCTGCGCCTCTGAGGAGGGAGAGCAGAATTGCGGAGTTGTAGCAGTCATAGGGGCAGAGGTGTCTGTTACTGTAACTTACAGCTTCAAATCAACCCCCAGAGCAGAACTGTTGAGAAGCCGTTCCAAAGGACGAGAAGGGGGCTTTACTATTCTGGCTTTATTCCACCGCGTAAAGCAAGCTAAACAAGGCTAAAGAACAACTCATTTTGTGCACCGTATCAGTCCATCTATTGGTTTGCCACGCTGAACCTCTGGGATCCATCTGGGGCACGTAATACTCAATAGAAGCGTCACTCCAGCGTCAGCCCTGCCCAGAGGTCTACACACTCGACAATTCACTGTGCGGGAACTTCGCTTGAAGTAGCCTGACAACAAAGCTTTAGCATTGCCGGATCATTGGGAACAAAATTTGTGCCCTAAGCGCAATGACCGTGGCTGTACTTTGCCAAATCCCCACGCCAAACTCATCAATAAAATAGCGTTACTCAACATCGAATGAAATGCTGAGTAACAACCTGCATGATTAATTTAAAGTGATCAACGAATTGCCAACCATTCAAGGCCGCAGCAGCAACAGCACCAGATCTGCCAGTTATCCTACTAGGACAATGCTAATGTCTTAAGATATCCTCTTTCCCCTAGCTCCTTTAACCTTTTTGTTGTTCAAGTCTATCATCGAAAAACTCTCATTTAGAACTGTCACTGCTCCCAACAGCAACTATGAAAAGACCGTTTTCGATAGTTTTCATCTCAAACGATTTCTAGAACTGGAACCTCAGCAGGAATCGAATGAGAGGAGTAAGTGTTTAACAGTTTCATAAGATATGCCCCATATTCGCTTTTAGCTAGAGGCTTGGCTAATTGATACAATTGGTCATCTGTAATGTAACCTTTCTGATAGGCGATTTCCTCAACACAGGCGATCTTTAGCCCCTGCCGCTCCTCTAAAGTTTGAATAAAGCTAGAAGCTTGATGAAGTGACTCATGGGTGCCGGTATCAAGCCACGCATAGCCTCGTCCCAGAACCTCGACCTGAAGCTGTCCCTGGTCGAGATATTTTTGGTTGAGATCTGTGATTTCTAATTCTCCTCGTACCGAAGGCTTAAGCGTTTCAGCTAAATCACACACCTGGGAATCATAAAAGTAGATACCCGGTACAGCGTAGGGAGACTTGGGAAATTTAGGCTTTTCTTCAAACCCAAGAACCTGCCCAGTCTGGTTAAATTCAATCACCCCATACTGTTGTGGGTTAGCCACTTGATAGCCAAAGATCAAAGCACCCTGCTGTAGCCGAGCTGACTGCTGTAGCAAGCTTTCCAATCCATCACCATAAAGAATGTTATCTCCCAACACTAGACAAACGGGTTCACTATCTATAAACGAACGACCTAAGGTAAATGCCTCGGCAATGCCCCCTGGGTAAGCTTGTTCTATATAGCTCAACCGCAAGCCCCATTGACTCCCGTCCTGAAGGAGTTGACGAAATAAGGGCAAAGAGTTGGGAGTTGAAATGATCAAAATATCCTGAATGCCGGCCAGCATTAGTACCGATAAAGGATAATAGATCATCGGTTTGTTATACACCGGCATCAGCTGCTTGTTGACTGTAAGCGTAAGAGGGTAAAGTCGAGTTCCAGTTCCCCCAGCCAAAATAATGCCTTTCATGAAAAATCTCCATTTTCAAAAAATAAATTCTAAGTTTCAGATATCTTTATGCCAATCTGCTGGCATAGTTCTCATGAATCCATTCATGATATTTTTTCGATTTTGCTTGCTCCACCCAGTCAGAATTCTCTAAATACCATTTAACCGTTTTTAGAAGCCCACTCTCGAAGCTTTCTTTAGGAGACCAGCCTAGCTCGGATTGAATTTTCTGGCAGTTAATGGCATAGCGTCTATCATGACCCGGTCGATCTTTGACAAACGTAATTAATGATGAATGCTTCATGTTCTTCTGAGGTGCCAGCTCATCTAAAAGAAGACATATAGATTCGACCACAGAGAGATTGGTTTTTTCGTTAATGCCGCCAATGTTGTAGGTTTCACCTACACGGCCTTTCTGCAAAGCCTGATAAATGGCATCACAATGATCTTCAACATAGAGCCAATCTCTAATATTTTGACCATCTCCATAAATCGGCAAAGGCTTGCTGTTAAGGGCGTTGAGAATAGTTAAAGGTATCAGCTTCTCTGGGAATTGATACGGGCCATAGTTATTAGAGCAATTAGTGGTAAGAGTAGGCAATTTATAAGTGTGATGATATGCCCTAACTAGGTGATCAGATGCCGCTTTACTCGCGGAATAAGGGCTGTTAGGGGCATAAGGAGTGTTTTCGCAAAAAGCAGGGTCCGTGGGATTGAGAGAACCATACACCTCATCAGTAGAAACATGTAGGAACCGAAAATTATCGCGATTTTCTAGCGACAAAGAGTTCCAATAATGGCGAGCTGCCTCTAATAACCTAAAAGTGCCAACAATATTAGTTTGAATAAAGGCTTCAGGGCCAATAATAGAGCGATCAACATGGCTTTCGGCAGCAAAGTGCAGCAAGGCATCGGGACGATATTGGACTAGGACATTGTTAACTAGCTCAAGGTCACCAATGTCACCATGAACAAACTGGTAACCTGAATCATGATTTAAGGATGCTAGGCTATTAGAGTTACTAGCATAGGTGAGCTGATCGAGATTGATAATATTTGCCCACTTTTCTTTTCGAGCCTTAAGCACAAAGTTAGCACCGATAAAGCCTGCTCCGCCCGTAACTAAAAAGGTTTTCATGGATAGTTGAGAATACTAAAGGATTAAAACAATGCGGTTCGAGAACGTTTCACTTACTTAAGCTATGGCAGCTGTTGCCTTGGCTTAATCAGGCATAGTCTGCATGTAGATAAAGCTTTTCTTTGGCCGCCTGCTTACTACCACTTAAACTGTGTTCGGCCAGCCACTGCTGGTCAGCAGAAGATTGGCTAACCCACCGATTTACAAGATCGGCCCATTGAACAGGTAGTCGAAGCTGATACCAAGTTGCATGGGAAACTGCAGAGATACGTTGGTAGATGTCTGCGTTGGTCAAAATTTCTTCGACGCAATCTGCTAGGGCTGAAACATTAGCTTCAGGAAAAATCATAGCGTTAACGTGGTGTTGTAGATAGCCTCTAAACATAGGATGGTCAGAGGCCACTATTGGTGTACAGGCGCGTAAGGCGTGGTGAATTACTAAAGGAAACCCTTCAGGATAGTTATGTCGGCTAGGAACAATGACAAGATCCATGCTATTCATCAAAGGCTCAACTTCATGGTTAGGAACAAAGCCCAGTAGTTTTACGGAGTCTTCTAGACAAAGCTTGGCGATCATGTTCTTGGCAAAATTTGCCTCGTCTGATCCCACTATATTAAGGCGAACAGGAACTGCTCTCGATTTCAATTTTTTAACGGCTTTAAGCAGATCGCCAACTCCTTTGTCTTCACAAATAGCACCTATATAACATAGGCTCCAGCTCTGTTTGTCTGTTTGAAGAAGCTTAGGCGAAAAGTTTCCTGGATGGGCATCAATTAAAAAATCCCAAGGTACGATCTTTTCTGGTTTGACTCCTAGTTTCTGGAGTTTGCGCGATGAGTTTATTCCATAACTGCCAACCCACTCTACATTTGGCTGATTAAGTAACGACACAATTCTTTGATTTTTAATTCTCCTGACTAGACGATGTAGAGGACTGGAAGATTGCATAGAAATTGCGTTTGCAAATGTAGTAATAGTTGGGATCTTTTTTTTGACTGCCCAATTCAATACGTTTTTATCTACCGTAAAAAGAACTAAATGCGTTGGATTGTATTTTTCAATCAACTGAATTATTTTCTGAGGCTCTATGTCTTCGAATCGACGAAAACCACAGCCGATGGCCCGAACACCATTTGGCAGAAGTTCGTCGTAGACTTCTTGAGTTATATAAACAAGATCTGCTACTTCTTCTGCATGTTGCCTAAGCTTTGCATAAGACTCAATAGAATACTTCTGTGCATAATACGTCTCATTTCCCCCAGAGCTGAGACGACAGAAGTCTGCGCGAATATCGCCCGCGAAGTTGACAATCAAAAGCCGCATTGAGACTCCTTAAAATCAAAAAAATAGTTTAAGAATCGCTACAAATAAAGCACCGTATCAAGTGATGCTGCACGATGTGTTGTGGTAATAGCTCAATGCACCCTGGAAATCAGCGCGTCATTGGGGACAGTGACGAATGCCCCAGACGATTGGAGTTATTTACTTATTGCTACCTAAAGCAAGGATTCGTGAATCAAAGAGATAATGTAATCTGTCTCTTCAAAGGTCATATTTGCAAAGAGGGGCAAGCGAATAATTCGATCGCAAATGTCTTCTGTAACGGTCAAATTGCCTGATTGACGTCCATATTTTTGCCCTGCCGGGGCGCTGTGCAGAGGAACGTAGTGGAAAGTTGCTTGCACACCAGAACGCTTTAGGGTAGACAAAATACGGGTGCGGGTTTCTAGGCTATCTAATAAAAGATAATAGATGTGGGCATTATGTTGGCATTGCTGAGGAATAATCGGACGTTGTACCTTTCCGTCTCCTTCCAGTTCTTCAAAGGCAAGGTGGTATCGGTTCCAAATGTCTATCCGATGCTGGGTAATGCTATCGGACTGCTGAAGCTGTGCCCATAGGAAAGCAGCAAGAATATCGCTGGGCAGGTAGGAGGAACCAATGTCAACCCAGGTATATTTATCAACATCTCCCCGGAAAAACTGGCTGCGGTTTGTGCCCTTCTCCCAGATTATTTCTGCCCGCTCAATTAGCAGCGGGTCATTAATCGCTAGGGCACCGCCTTCCCCTGATACTATATTTTTTGTTCCATGAAAGCTAAAGGCTGCCAGGTTTCCATAGCTACCGATTGGCTGACCGTTGTATTTAGAACATATACCCTGGGCTGCATCCTCGATCACTCGTAGACTATATTGACGTGCAATTTGAGCGATTGGGGCCATCTCGCAGCTCACTCCGGCATAGTGAACCGGCGCGATTGCCTTAGTCTTAGCTGTAATTGCATCTTTAAGCTTGGTTTCGTCTAAGTTGAGGGTGTCTGGTCGAATATCGACAAAAACAGGTACTCCTCCCCTCAGTACTGCAGCATTTGCTGTAGAGACAAAGGTGTAAGACGGCATGATGACTTCATCACCAGGCTGGATGTCGGCCAAAATGAACGCCATCTCTAGCGCTGCGGTACATGAATGTGTTAACAGCACTTTCTTTGAGCCAAGCTGCGCTTTTAGCCATGACTGGCATAGTTTTGTATACTTGCCATCGCCTATGATGCCGCCGCTTGCGATTGCCTCTGCAACATAGGAAAGTTCTTCTCCACTCGCACTAATCTTGCTAAAAGGAATATTTCTAATGTCTTGACTTTTTGTTAACAAGGTTGTTTCTCGGAGTGAATTCACGAACGGCTCCTAAATTTCCGTATGGGCTTAGAGTCGTTTGAACTTGTGCAAACGACTAAAATTCATGATAATTTGAGTCTTTACAAGGCTTTTATGAAAATTTCTGCTTAGAAAAATTAAACGAAGGTCTGGGTGTTCTTTGTGCCTGAGGTTTAGCTCAAACTCTTTCTAATTTGTATCATGCCCTACCGTAAGGTTGCTCTACCTATGTAAGACTAGGGTGGTAATCTATTCACATTTCTGCTAGAAAAATGAATAGATTGTGAAGCCTGATTCATTTCACCTCCGTGGTTTGGCTAATACCTTGACTAATTTGGAATGCGAGAGTCTTGGCTCAGGCTTACCTTAAAAATTTGAACGATTCCGGTGAATTTGAAACGATGGCTACACTCCGTTGCCCTGCTCCAGTTTTCAACCAGGGCCGGGGCCAGTGTCATAAGCAATCGTTCCAGGCTGCGCTGTAGGTCGCAGCCCTAGCTGGGAATGTAATCTTTTAGAAGCGCATTAGCGATCGCTGTAGCGATCAGGTTATCCTTCCTGTTTGACGAATCACACCAATCGTCCATACCGTTAGTACGGCACTCCCAACAATGAAAATAGCCATAGCCTTTCCCTAAGCGGAGTCGTTGGTGAAGCCGCCCCAAAGGGGCTAGGGACGGCTATCTTTGGACCAACGCTCCATGACGCTGGTGCGCCACGTCAAATCGCATAAAATCTGATTCTGAACAAGATGGCTTGCCCAGCCCAACCGGGAGTAGCCAAGGCGAATTTACTATCAGATGTCATTGAGGATTGGCTCACGCGTTAGGGCAGGCTCGAGCGGCTTCGCCAGAGCAGGGGCGAAAAGAGGGTTTGTGAACGTGGCCAAGGGATGGATGACCCTATAGGTGACATTGGGTAAAACAGACCGGGGAAGACACACCCGATATTTACACCCTTGACTCTACTGCAGATTTTTGGGCAAAGACTGGTTAGTAGGAATGCCTTTCGTACCCTACAGGAGCCCCCGGTAGCGAATAAACAATAGTGTGATCGCCCAGGACCCCAGCGCCACCTTAAGTGCAACCAGGATGTTCAGCAGCGGTATTACGCCGCCGCTCAGCAGGGTGCCAAACTGACCGGGGGGTGGCTCGATTCCCACCAGGGTCAGCACGGCTAGTACGATAAAGATCAGCACCGATACTTTTTCCCAGGCGGCGGCGCGCCACCGCTCGTAGATCGCCTGCATCCACTCGGGTGAAGCGGCGGTAATGGCAATCAGACCGATCGCTGTGCCGCCCGCTACTCCCGCCGCAAACCCACCGCCGGGGCTGAGATGCCCCCTAATCGCCAGCTCGATTCCCACCAGAGCGGCGATGGTAGCACCCAGTCGGGCCAGCACAATGGACGGCTGATCGGTGAAGCTGTAGAAGGGAACGGTGGGAGTTTCGTCGGCCAGCAGGTACTTGGCTCCCATGATGGCAATGGTAAACACCACGACCTCGAAGATGGTGTCGTAGAGGCGGTTACGGAAAAAAATTCCCGAGACCGCATTGGGAATGCCGGTGTCGGTGGCGATCGCATCCACCACCGCCAGCTTAGCGCTTGCCGTTGCCGGGTCGGGCAAAATCAGCATTTTGAGAAAGAACAGCAGCCCCGCCGTTAGGTAAACCCAGATCATGAATGCTCCTCAGTTAGGGTGGGGGAATGAGGTAAGGTAACAAGCGCGTCGTCGCGGTATAGCTTGGCATCCGCGATCGCCTCCGGCAGTTCGGTCGCAAAAATCTCTGCCAGCCGCCGCACCCGCACCAAGATGCGGGGAGCCACTTCCTCGGCGTTGGGTCCAGTTCTGTCCATCAGGCAGACACCGTGCACCTCTTTGGCCGCCAAAGCCTGGTGCAGGGACTGGGTATCGGAGTAGGGCACCAGCTCCAGCCGCAGCTGATAGCGCTTCAGCATGGCCCGCAAGTAGTCGAGCATGGGCTGCCACTGCAAATTATTTTTGGCACCTTCGCCCTCCAGTACTCCCAGCCGCATGACCAGCGACGATCGCACCGCCACCACGTAGAGGGTAATCGCCAGCATCGTCCCCACCAGGGCTTCGGTCAAGGCCACATCGCCCCCGCCCATCATGGCGTAGATCAGGGCCGCGATCGCCCCTAAAATACCCCGCATCACCAGCGCCTGGTAGGGGTTTGACTGAAAGATCACCATCGCCGCCGACAGCGGCAGCAGCAGCATGATCGCGTAGGCATAGCTGCTCATGATTGGACTATCCGCCATGGCTTACCTCCTGCCCAGCGTCGTGAGTAACGTCATCGGTAACGCAGTAGGCCAGCACGTAGCCCAGCACCGTATTCCAAATTGCTAGCGAGATCAGCGCCAGCACCAGCAGCGGCCACTCGTGGGGAATGCGCAGCAGCAGCCCCACCACAATCGCCATCGACCCCAGGGTATCGGCCACCGACAGCCCGTGCAGCTTGTACAGCACCGATCGTCGACCCAGCAGAGGCCAGGTGCCCCAGTACCAAAACACCAGGCCGAGAATAATGCAGGTATAGCTGAGAATATTAATCATTACCCCTCCATTGCGTCGTCAACCCGCTTGATAATGTGGGCCAGCAGCATCAGGGCCGCGTTGCCCACGCTGAGAATCAGCACCCCCACCACGCCGATCATCCAGTCGTCCTGCAGGACGGCGATCACCAAAATCATCACCGAGGTTTTGGTGGCGATACTGGCAAAGGCCAGCATGCGCTGCCAGATATCCTCATCCTGAAGCGCTTCAACCATCGGTATGAGAAGGGCTCCAATCATCGCAATCAGCACCAGAGTCATGGGGTCTCCCTCCGCTGAATGTAGTGAACTTCGTACCAGCCCTGATTGTGGTAGCGCTGCACGATGGTCTTGGGTGTAAACGTAATTAGAAAAATGTCTAAAAAGATCAGGCTGGGAGTGCGTCGAGGTTTAACCCGCTCTAGCACAACCGTTTCTTCCCGGTGGGGATAAAGCATGATTTCAAAGGCTTCTTTGTAGGCCTGGGGAATTGCCACCAAGACCTCCCCCAAAGTGCGCAGCCAGTCTTTGAGCAGCCCTACATTTGTGACCCCCCGGGGCAGCAGAATAGTCACGCCCACCCCAATCACAATGTTGGCCCAGCTCAGGTCGGCGGTCAGCAAAAACCAAATGGTCAACCGCAAAATGATGTTTAAATATCCTGTCATGCCAGCACCATGCCAAATAACACCAACAGCATTACGCTCATCACCCCGATCAGATGCTCAAACTTCTCCAATACCCGGGGCAGCTTCACCACCAACCGTTGAATAACGAGCAGGTAAACCAGCCAGCCCAGGGCAATCGTGGCCAACGGCTTGGCGATATTGGCCAGGCTGTAGGCGTCGTAGTAGGCCACATTGGCCACCACCAGCCCCGCTAGTAGCACCACCACCGCCGGCCAAAAGCCTCGCTTAACCGCTTGCTCCTTAGCGTGACCGTGGGGCAAGAAGATGAATTTAGCAAAGGAAATTGCGGTGCCTAAGGCGGCTAAGTTCATAGCGATCACCTGCCAGGGCAGCAGATTTTTCATTGTCAGCACCTTGGCCCCAAATCCTGACAGCAGCGGGAAGCCTGAAATTGAGAAGCTGGCAATAACCAGGGCAATCCAGATTGGGGTGTGAATGGGCTGATTGTGCAGTTCTTTAAAGCTGCGGCTGGGTAAAGCGCCCGCGGTCAAAAACAGGGCCGCCTTGACCAGACCGTGGGTGAGGGCGTAGAAGCCGCCTACCTCTGGGGCCGCCAGCACAAACCCCATCTGCGACACCGTGTGAAAGGCCAGCATCCGTTTGGTGTCTTTTTCGAACATGGCGTAGGCCATCCCCAGCAGGGCGGTGCCCGCCCCAAAGATGCGCACGATTGGGTCGATTTCCTCCAGCATGAGGGCCAGACGTACCAGCGCAAACACCCCCGCCTTGATCACCACCCCCGACATCAGCGCCGAAACCGGAGTCTCGGATTCGGAGTGGGTGAGGGGCAGCCACAGTCCCGAAATAAAGATGCCGCCCTTGGTCAGCAGCCCCACAAAGATCAGGGCGAAAGCCTCAATTGGAGACCCCTCTATGGCCGCAAAGGCAAAAGACTGATTGGCTTGGTACACCAGCGCCGCCCCCATCAGGTAGAACAGCATGGCCGTGTTGCTGACGAACAGGTAGCGCAGGGCTACCCACAGGCTGCGATCGCTGCGCGGATAGGTAATTAGCAAAAACGTGCCAATACCAACCACCTCCAGCGCCACGTAAAGGCTGATCAAATCGGCGCAGATAAACGCCGCATTGACGCTGCCGTGGAGAATGATCGTCTGAATATAGAAATAGGTGGTCTTACCGCTGTACCAGCAGTACAGAATCACCGCTGCCGTTACCAGGGCATTGGTAAGAATGAAGAAGGCGCTCAGGCTATCGGCCATCAGCGTGACGCCAAAGTTGTCGAGCAGGTGCCAACTCAGGGGCGCAGGCTGCCCAAACAGCACCATGGCGTAGGCCATCGACACTAGGGTCACTATCAAAGCGAGAATGCGATCGCCCTGAGGCAGCAAATAAATGCTAAACCCGACAAAAAAGGGGAGGGCAACCCATAGCATGGTCCACAGCGTCATGGCCGGTACTCCTCTTCAATAGCGCGGGTCTCCAAAGTGGGGTTGTCGCGGGCCAGCTTCATCACCGCCACCAGCATCAGCGCCTGAATCGAAAAGCCAATCACGATCGCCGTCAAAATCACCGCCTGAGGCACCGGGTCAGCATAGGCCACGTCAGACGCTCCGTTGAGAATAGGCGTGTAAGTACCGCCCCTAGCCGCCACCAGCACAAACAGGGCGATCACCCCGGTACTCATCACATCCATGGCGATAATTTTCATCACCAAATTTTCCTTTAGCAAAATGCCAAAGAAACCCAGCAGGATAGTGGCGTAGACACAGGCGTAGAGCATTGGCTTTAAGGAAGGTGAGGAGGTTGAGGAAGGTAAGGGAGATGGAGAAGATGAGGACGGTGAGGGAGATGAGGAGCGGAACTAGGCCGATCGCAGAGGTTGAAAGGCCCATTTGCAGAACAGGGATTTAAACCGATGATCAATCAGTCCTTTCCGTGAGGTGAAGGACGGCGGAACGTCCTTCTCGTAGGCCGGAGGCCGTGCGGAGCCGGGGGTCTGGGGCCAGCGAAATGGCCCCAGCAGCAGACCTGGCTATTTACCCCCCAACTGTGCGCCGCGGAACCCATTACAAAATCAACCAGACTGTGGTGGGCAGTGCCCCACCCTACGTCGACGGCGATTGCTATCTCAAAGCCAGGATCGTTTCTCTCAGAAAATGCCTAAGACGCCACATCAGCCGGTTCAGGAGCAGCCTCCGCGATCGCCGCCTCACTGCCCTTAAACGCAATCCGCAAAAACGGCGGGGCCAAAAAGGTCGTCGCAATCACCATGATGATAATCGCGGCCTCCAGCGGCTTAGACAGAACCCCACTGGCCGAACCAATGCCCGCAAATACCAGGCCCACCTCGCCCCGTGGCACCATACCAATACCGATCGCCAGCCGATTCAGCGGCTGACCAAACGCCGTCCACCCAGTTATAACCTTGCCGACAATGGCCACCGCCAGCAAGAACACCGCAATCACCAGACCCTCACGGTTCGCCGCCACAGCGGGGTTCAACACCCCCAAATCAGCCTTGGCCCCCACCGTAACAAAGAAGATCGGCACCAGAATGTCAGCGATGGGCATAATCTGGCGATCGAGTTCCTTGCGCTTGTCGGTTTCATCCAGCACCAGACCCGCCGCAAACGCCCCCAGAATCGCCTCCAGGTGAATCACATTGGCCAAAAACGCCATCAAAAAGGCAAAGGTAATCGCCGGAATCACCAGATTGCCGCGAGTTTGCAGCTTATCTGCGATCGCCACAAACGACGTATTAAAAAACTTGCCCAGAAAAATGGCCCCCAGCAAAAACCCCGTGGCGCTGATAATCAGATACACCACATTCATCACATCCACTTCGCCGGTCTTCGCCAGGCTGGCCACCACCGCCAGCACGATAATGCCCAGCACATCATCAATCACCGCCGCGCCAACGATAATTTGACCCTCCGCCGACTTGAGCTGGCCAATCTCCGACAGCACCTTCGAGGTAATGCCAATACTGGTTGCTGTCAGCGCCGCCCCCGCAAAAATCGCCGGAATCGTCGGTACGTGGAACAGCAGCATCAGCCCCGCCGTACCCAGCGCAAAGGGAGCCGCCACCCCGACCACAGCCACGATCGCCGCCTGGTAGCCCACCTTTTGCAGCTCCCGCAGGTCAGACTCCAGACCAATTTCAAACAGCAGAATGATCACCCCCAGCTCCGCCAGCACCGAGATCACCTCGCTCTGGCTGCGGAAGACCTCCGCCACCGCCTCAGGAGACAGCCCGCCCAGCCACTGCAGCAGCCCCATCAGCTGGGAGTCGGCCGCCACGGCCCCCGTTTCGGGAAACATAATCAGGTGCAGAGCCGATACACCGACCACCACCCCGGCCACCAGCTCTCCCAAAACCGGCGGCAGATCGAGCAGCTTCGACAGCTCGCCCCCCAGCTTACTGGCTACATAGATTACGACCAGGCTCAACAGCACCCCGGCCAGCACCATCGGTGCAGTATCGGCCTCTGGGGTAGCAGCCACCAGCGGCACCAGCCAAGGCGAGGCTGGTCCGGGCAGCCAAGCCAGTGCAGAAACAACGTCAATCATCATTGATACCTCCTAATCCAATCCAGATTTCAGGTCAGAAAATTCCCCGCCTCGTTAGGCAGGACTTATGGAGCCAGCGCCAGAGAAATACCGGCTGGTATTTTGGCACTGAGCCTTCAAAACTAAAGAGCAGATTCCGGTATGGGGCAGCCTTCACAAAAAGGCTGTTCCTGGCCAGGTGGCGATCTGAATGATCTATCCCGGAACCTGATGCTCTTACAAGGTCGCCGTACCAGGCTCAACCGCCATGCGAGGCGGTTCGACGCCATCTTTAGTAGCCAGGATGCGCAGCGCCGTCTTCAGGGCATCGGTGCGGGTTTCAGTCAGGTGCTCAGAAGGCACAAACCGCAGGGAGCCCAGCTTTTCGAGCCGCTTCAGGGTTTTGCCCCGAGCCCCAGCCAAAACCACGGGCCGACCGTCATCGCTGGCGTCCTGAATGGCACTTTCTAAGGCCAGAGCCGCTGTCACCCCCAGGTGGGGTACATCCTGCAAGTCGATTATTAGAACGTCGTGGGCATCCATAGCCGTATGCTCTTGAGAAATCGCCCGCGCTACACCAAAGATCATGGGCCCGCTGAGGTGAAACAACAGCACCCGCCCATCGGCCTGGTCCATCAGCGCCTTGTCCTCGTCCGTTAAGGGTAGGTCTTCATCGAAGTCGGTGATCGCCTTCACCTGGTCAGACTGCAGCTTGCTGAGGCGATCGATAGTGAGCACGTTGGCAATAAACACACCGACACCGACCGCCACAATCAAATCAACAAACACCGTCAAAAACATGACGCCATACATGATGGCGGTGCCCTTCCACGACACCTGATGAGCCCGCTTCAAGAAGCTCCAGTCGAGAATGTCGAAACCGACTTTGACCGCAATCCCCGCCAGCACCGCCAGGGGAATTGCTCTGGTCAAAGGCGCAGCCCACAGTACCACCACCAGCAAAATGCCCGCCCGCACCAGACCCGACAGTGCCGTACGCCCCCCAGCCTGAATGTTGACCACCGTACCCATGGTGGCCCCCGCACCGGGCATGCCCCCAAACAGGCCCGACATCAGGTTGCCGATACCCTGGCCAATCAGTTCTTTGTTGGAGTCGTGCTGGGTACGGGTAATGCTGTCGGCAATCATCGCCGTCAGCAGGGCGTCAATACAGCCCAGCATCCCCAAGACCAGACCATCCACCAGCATGACCCGCAGCTGATCGGCACTGAACATGGGCAATTGTAGGTTGGGCAACCCGGTGGGAATCTCGCCAATCAGTCGCAGTTCAGCACCAGAGAATACCGTCAGGGCCAGCAGGGTACCGGCCACTAGCACCAGCAGCTGGGGCGGCACCCAACGGCCAAACCGCTTGGGCATAAGAAACAGCACGGCCAGAGCAAAGGCCCCTAGGGCGACCTCCGTCAGATCTAGAGTGCTCACCATTTGGGGCAGATTGGTGAGGGTGCCGACCACACCGCCCTTGGGGGTAGCGTGGCCCAAAAATGGCCCCAGCTGCAGAATGATCAGAATCACCCCAATGCCCGACATGAAGCCCGAAATTACCGGGTAGGGCATTAGGGTGACGTAGCGCCCCAGCTTGAGCAAGCCAAAGATGACTTGAAAAAAACCGGCCAGCATGACCACGGTAAAGGCCATGGCCATGCCGTTGTCGGGATCAGCAGCAAACAGCTGAGCGATGACGGCGGTAAATACCACGGTCATCGGCCCGGTAGGCTCTGAAATTAGCGTCGGCGTGCCCCCAAACAGCGCCGCGAAGAACCCCACAATAACCGCCCCGTAGAGACCCGAGGCAGCCCCAGCCCCTGAGGCGACGCCAAAGGCCAGGGCCATCGGCAGGGCAATTACTGCAGCGGTGACACCCCCAAAGATGTCTCCGCGCACATTGCGAAAGTTAATACGATTTGTGATGCCCATCGCCAGCATCTACGCTCCTTTATTGAGTTGTGTAAATGGAAAGAGCTTTGACATGGATAAAAATCTATGGAAAAACTGTATCACTTCTGCATTAGAAAACCCAACGAGTCAGCGATTGGTTTTTCTAATGGGTTACACAAGAATCCTTATAAGCTTCTGGTAGCTATAGCGAGAGCCAGGGCATAGATGAATCGTCTATGCCCTGGCTCTCGCCACTGTGGTTGTGAAGGTGAGCGGTTAAGCGGCGGCGATCGCCTTTTTCTTTGGGAACCAGTGCTTAAGCTGCACGGTGGCCAGAGCGGTGATCAGCGTGCCGACGGCGATCGCCACAATGTAAAGCCCCACGTTCTCCACCGCGTTTGGAATCGCCAGCACAAACACGCCACCGTGGGGCGCGCGCAGGGTGCAGCCAAAGGCCATCGATAGCGCCCCGGTCACCGCCGACCCGGCAATACAGGCGGGCAAAATCCGCAGCGGGTCGTTAGCGGCGAAGGGAATTGCCCCCTCGGTAATAAACGAAATGCCCAGCACCGAGGCCACTTTACCGGCCTCCTGCTCCGCCTGGTTAAAGTGCTTTTTGGAGATAAAGGTGGCCAGGGCCAGACCCAGGGGTGGCGTCATTCCGGCGGCCATCACCGCTGCCATAGGGGCGTAGAGGTTGGTGGCGAGCAGCCCCACCGCAAAGGTGTAGGCCGCTTTGTTCACCGGGCCGCCCATATCGACCGCCATCATTGCGCCCAAAATCAGCCCCAGCAGCACGGCATTGGTGCCGCTCAGCCCCTCCAGATAGGTGGTTAGGCCTTCCATAATGAACCGCACCGGGCCGCCAAACACGTAGACCAGCAGCAGACCCACAATCAGCGTAGCCAGCAGCGGAATTACCAGCACGGGCTTGAGCCCCTCAAAGTTGGCGGGCAAGTTCACCTTGTCGCGCACAAACTTGGCCACATAACCCGCCAGAAAGCCAGAGAGAATGCCGCCCAAAAAGCCCATATTCAAATTTGCCGCCAGCATGCCGCCGATCAGACCAGGGGCTAAACCGGGGCGATCGGCAATAGAAAAGGCAATAAACCCCGACAGCACCGGCACAATTAGCGCAAAGGCCGCGCCGCCGCCAATCTGCATCAGAGCGGCCCCAAAGGTGCCCTCTTCGGGGTTAATGCCAAAGACAAACGACAGAGCAATGATCAGGCCGCCCGCCACAATCACCGGCAGCATATAGCTCACCCCGGTCAGCAGGTGCTTATAGGGGCCAGAGCGACTTTCGGAGCGCTCGGCCTTGGCCCGCTTTACCTCGTCCAGGTAGTCGCCCGAACCGCTACCGTCGCCCCCGACCACTGGCGCATCCATCGCCGCCGTCACCACATCGCTACCGCTGTGAATGGCGGCTTTGGTAGAGGTTTCGTACAGCCGCTTACCGCCAAAACGAGACAGGTCAACGTGGGTATCGGCAGCAATAATCACCGCGTCAGCGCGGGCAATGTCTTCATCGGTGAGGGTATTTTGGGAACCAACTGAGCCCTGGGTTTCGACCTTGATGTCGTGGCCCAGCTTAGCGGCCCCCTGCTTGAGGGCTTCAGCCGCCATAAAAGTGTGGGCAATGCCGGTGGGGCAGGAGGTAATGCCTACAAAGAATTTGTTCGCCGGGGCAGATACTGAAGCGGATGCGGTTCTAGCGGCTGCGCCAGGAGCATCTTCCGGCAGCGGGTCGTGGGGGTGGGGCGTCGTTTTGATTGGCCCCAGGCTAGGGGTGTGCCCCACTAGGGCCACGGCGCTCTGAATCACCATCTCGGTATTGCGAATGGCTTCGCTGGTGGAGACCGCGTAGACAGGTTTGTTGTGGAAGCGATCGCGCTCCACCGCCCCGTCGGCCCCCACAATCACCACATCGGCCTGCTGAATATCGTCGGGATGCAGGGTCGTGGCTACGGAACTGCCCTGGGCTTCGGCTACTAGCTCATGGCCCAAGGCCTGGGCTGTACGCTTGAGGGCCTCCGCCGCCATTTGGGTGTGGGCCTCGCCAGCGTTGCTAGCGGTAACGGCAACAATTTTGGTCATGGTCAGTTTTGAGTAAAGGGGTGTATGGGTAAGGGGTAAGGGGGTAAAGTGGGCAATGCCCACCTTTTAACTTTGGCAACAGTACCGGGGTCAGGTAAGTGGGGCTGTGTTGCTCCTAAATGGATGGTGAGCAATACCCACCCTATGGAGCTGGGGAATCAACTTACCTCCCGCAGGGTGACTAGGTGCCGTATGGCGTGAATCTGTTCTATGGGCGGCAGTCGTGGGCCAATCTGGCTCAGCGCACCCATGGAAAAGGCTGTGGCCAGGGTCGCACAGGCCCGCAGCGATTCGCCGCCCAGCAGTCCCGCTACCATGCCCGCCACCATGGCGTCGCCCGCGCCGACGGTGCTCTTAATCTCGACTGCCGGGGGTTGGGCGTGAAAGGCCTGGGTGCGATCGATAAACAGCGCCCCGTCAGCCCCCATCGATACCACTACATAGCGAATGCCCGATTCAATCAGCTCGCGAGCGGCGGCGACGATCGCATCGTGGCTTTCCAGACGGGTGTTCAGCACCTCCTCCAATTCCACCTGGTTGGGCTTGATCAGGTCGGGCTTGGCTGGCAAGCCAAAGCGCAGCGCGTCGCCGCTGGTGTCAAGCACCACGGTTTTGCCCTGGGCTTTGAGGGGGCCGATCAGTTCGTCGTATATGTCATTCGATAGCCCGGCTGGCACGCTGCCGGAGAAGACAAACCAGTCGCAGGTTCCGGCTAAAGCATGCACGACATTTCTTAAGCCATCGACATTTTGGTGGGTAGGCGATTGGCCAGGGTAGTTAATGTCGGTGACCTGGCCCTGAGCATCGTCCACAATTTTGATGTTGACGCGGGTTTCGCCCGGCAAATAGACGAAGTGGTCGTCAATGCCCTTGTGCTGAAAAAGCGTCTTGAACAAGGCGTTATTTTCACGTCCTAAAAAGCCCGTAACGCTAACCCTGTGACCCGCCTCAGCCAAAAAGGAAGCCATATTTACGCCTTTGCCGCCCGCGTCATCCTGTTTCCAATCGACCCGATTTACCGTATCGGCCTGGAAGTTAGGAATCGAGACGGTCTGATCGATCGCAGGATTCAGCGTCACCGTAGCAATCCGTGGCGTTCTGGGAGGGTGGGTCATAGCGCCCTCACCTCCTCAGCGGTGCGACAGGCCAAAGCCCGCTGGGCCAGCCGCTTCATCTGCTTCATCGACGCGCCCCGCAGCCGCGCCTTAATCTTGGGAATGCTGGGGATATCCATACTCAGCTCTTTTACCCCCAGCCCAGCGAGAATTTTAGCGCCCTGAGGGTCGCCCGCCAGCCCCCCGCAGACGCCGACCCACTTGCCGGAGAGCTTCGCCCCCTGTACCGTCTGAGCGATCGCCCGCAGCACGGCAGGGTGTAGGGCATCAGCCTGCTTGGCCAGGGTGGGGTGGCCCCGATCCATCGCCAGCAGGTACTGGGTCAGGTCGTTGGTGCCCACCGAAAAGAAATCGACCTCCTGGGCAAACTCCACCGCCATCAGTACGGCACTGGGCACCTCGACCATCATGCCGATTTCGACCGGGGGGCCGTTTGTCGCCGCCCGCACCGACTCCAGCACAGTCTTGGCGGCGCGAATGTCCTCTAGGGTGGCGATCATGGGGAACATGACGCGAATGTAGCCGCCACTCGCTGCCCGCAGAATGGCCCGCAGCTGGGTTTCAAACAGGTCGGTACGCTCCAGGCACAGGCGCACGCCGCGAATGCCGAGAAAAGGGTTATCTTCGGCGGGCTGGTTCAGGTAGGGCACATGCTTGTCGCCGCCAATATCGAGGGTGCGCACGATCAGCGGCAGACCGTTGAGGGCCTGAATCATCTGGCTGAGGGCGGCAAACTGTTCGTCTTCGCTCGGTGGAGCGGTGCGGTTAAGGAAAAGAAACTCTGTCCGCAGGAGCCCTACCCCTTCGGCCCCGGCCTGGATAGCAGGGGCGGCATCCTCTGGGCCACCGATGTTGGCAACGACCTCAATGCGGTGGCCATCGGTGGTAATGGCGGGCTGGAATCGGGTCTGCTGCTCCACGTCGCGGAGCTGGGCGCGATCGCCCATCGCCTGCCTCGCCTTCGCCAGATCCGCCTCAGTCGGGCTGACATAGAGCTGGCCGCCATCGCCATCGAGAATAGCGATCGCCCCCTCCGGCAGATCCAGCAGCTCGGTCCCGGCCCCAGCGACAGCGGGAATATTGAGCGATCGCGCAATGATCGCCGTGTGGCTGGTCGCCCCGCCCGCCGCCGTACAGAACCCGTGGATTTTGGCTGGGTCTAGCCCCGCCGTATCCGAGGGAGCCAGATCGTCAGCGATTAGAATCACAGGATGATCGGGCAGGCCCGCCCCTGCATCACCCTGGCCCACCAGCCGCGCCAGCACCCGCTGGCCCACGTCGCGCACGTCCGCCGCCCGTCCCGACAGCACCGGATCGGCCAGCGCCTCCAGTTCCTTGGCCTTAGCCTCAATTACCTGCTGCCAGGCCCAGGGGGCACTGTGGTTGGGGGGAATGCGATTCAGCGCCTCCTGCTGTAGCTCGGGGTCGGCCAAAAACTCGCGGTGGGCCTGGAAGATCGCCGCCTTGGCTTTACCGGAGCGTTCCTTAATAGTGGTGTAGAGGTCGGTTAGGTCGAGGTCGGCCAGGGCGATCGCATCCCTCAGCCGCTCCTGCTCTGCCGCAGCATCCGTAGCGGTCTCGGCAAACTCTAGTTTGGTATGACGGAATCGGTGCAAGGGGGCAATGGCTAGCCCTGGTGAAGCGGCGACACCTGCGATCGCAGCACTCTCCAGCTCCAGCGCCGGCAACACCAACGCTGGCCCGACAGCCGCTTCCTCCTCTTCTTCTAGCCCGTCTTCTACCGCCTGCTGCAAGGCGTTTAGCGCCTGGGTCGCATCGCTGCCTTTGGCCAGCACCCGCACCACGGCATCACGCTCAACCCCCAGCTTCAGCAGCGACATCAAGCTTTTGCCGTTGGCGACCTGGTCGCCGTAGCGCACCCGCACCTCGGCACTAAAGGATTTCGCCAGATCCGCAAACACCGTCGCGGGCCGAGCGTGGAGCCCGGTAGGGGCATCAATCGTGACATCCACAAACTGGTCAAAGCCTTCAGTATCGAGCCCTTTGCTGCTGGGAGAAGATTTGCCGGTGAGGCGATCGCAAATCACCTGAGCATCATCCGTCTCCACCAGCGCTTGAACGGCGGCAGGGTCGTCCAGCACGTGGGTTAGGTTGGTGAGAATCTGTAGGTGTTCGTCCGACTTCGCCGCGATCCCTACTACCAGCCGCACTACCTCGCCGGGGTTCCACTCCACCCCATCCGGAATTTGCAGGACCGCAATGCCCGTAGTCAAAATCAGGTCGCGCTGGGCGGGCTGCCCGTGGGGAATAGCAATGCTGTTGCCCAGGTAGGTGTTGGCCTGGGTCTCGCGTGCCAGCATGCTGTCCACGTAGCCCGGCTGAATGCGCCCACTGGCAACCAGCAGCTCACCCACCTGACGAATCGCATCCTCTTTGCTGCGGGCGATCGCCTTAAGCCGCACATCCTCCGGCGTTAGGTTAATCATTCAACAGTCTCTCAATGGGGTAACTCGGTAGGGTCATCTAAGCCTGAATTCCAAATTCAGCAGCGAAGTTTCACCAATGGAAAACAACAGATTCTAAGTTCGCGCTTAGCTCAACTAAATGCCAGTGAACTTGAACGCACAAAACTCACCCGGAATCTCAACGTTTCCGGGTCAGGGATCAAGACCGGCGGGGTGCTTTCCCAATGCTTTAATTGTTCAAGACCAAAGGCAGCCTGGGAGAGCTTTGTTATATTTCCTTAGACATTGTCTAAAGTTTTGTAGCTGGCTCAGCCCCGCTGACCTACAGCTCCTAAAAGCGACGTAGTGGTGTCAACAACTTTTTAGATAGGCCCCGGAGTTCAGCAAACTACCTTTTCAAATGACGAGGCAAACGTTACAGAACGTTATGTCCATAGTGGTCGTCCCAAACGAAATGTATCCTTGCATACAGTATGCATTTGTAGAGAATTTTATAAGTGGAGCTGATTGAGAAACAGGTAAAAGTACGCTGATTAGAGCTAATTTTTACCTTGTGAAATCAAGCTCTAACTTGGGGCCAACCATGCAAGATATAAAGACGGAACCGGTGCTTACCGTTGAGGCGGTACCTGTCGATCTTCAGGCCGAGGCAAAGGGGGTCTCTCTACGGGATGTCACTAAAAAGTACGGCTCCTTTGTAGCGGTGCAAAACGTTACCCTCGACATTGCCGCCGGGTCGTACACCTGCCTGCTCGGCCCCAGCG
Source organism: filamentous cyanobacterium CCT1 (assembly GCA_003017855.1). Taxonomy (GTDB): domain Bacteria; phylum Cyanobacteriota; class Cyanobacteriia; order Phormidesmidales; family Phormidesmidaceae; genus Nodosilinea. The sequence goes on along the minus strand of PYER01000080.1, from coordinate 1,142 downwards.
GCTGCGGCAAAACCACCACCATGCGCATGATTGCGGGTCACGAAGATATTTCTGAAGGCGATATTTACATTGGCGATACGCGCATCAACGGCGTTCCCGCGACCCAGCGCAACACCGCCATGATGTTTCAAAACTACGCGCTATTTCCCCATAAAACCGTGTGGGACAACGTCGACTTTGGCCTCAAAATGCGCGGCATGACGAAGGAAGACCGGCACCACCGAGTGGGCGAAATGCTAGAGGTGGTGGGGCTGAGTGGGTTTAGCGATCGCAAGCCCGCCCAGCTTAGCGGCGGCCAGCAGCAGCGCGTTGCCCTGGCCCGCGCCCTGGTCACCCGGCCCCAGGTGCTCATGCTCGACGAGCCCCTCAGCGCCCTCGACGAATCGCTGCGGGTCAAGACTCGGGGCGAGCTACGCAAGCTCCAGCGCCAGTTTGGCATGACCTTTATTCAAGTCACCCACAATCAGGACGAAGCCTACTCCCTCTCCGATCAAATCGTGGTGATGGACCACGGTCGAGTCGATCAGGTCGGCACCCCCGCCGAAATTTTCTCTCGCCCGCTGTCGAAGTTTGTGGCCAAGTTTACCGGCGACAACAATATCTTCGCAGGCACCGTCACCAGCGCCGTCCAAGACACCAGCGGGCAGCTAATTCAGCTCGATGTGCCGGGCCTGGGCACCCTGCTGTGCCTGGGTGACTACGCCCAGGCAGGCACCGAGGCCGCCTGCTGCATCCGCGCCGACCTGATGCAGATTAAGTCTCTCGCCGAGGCTGAGCAAACCACCTGCGGTCCGGCCACCAACCGGGTCACCGCTCGCATTACCGCCGTCGAGTTTACCGGCTATGTCACCCGCGTCTCTCTGGTGCTGGAGCGCAGCGGCATGGAAGTGCTCTACAAAGCCCGCACCCCCGACTGGCTCACCACCTCCTTTACCGAAGGTCAGGTAGTGGTGCTCGACTGGGCCGCTGCCGACTGCGGTTTTCTGCCCCACTAGGCGGGCAAAATTTTCCAGCCCTCTCCTCTCACACTCCTTTTAACTCTTCGTCGTTACTGAACTGAATTGCTAACTATGGGTAAGTTCTCTCGTCGCCACGTCATTCGCACCGGCCTTGCCGCTGGCGCTTTTCTCACGGCTACCCGC
>PYER01000402.1 GCA_003017855.1 filamentous cyanobacterium CCT1 | reverse complement strand
TGGAGGTACTAATGCCCGCGTAAATTTCATAACTCTCTCCCAAAGGAGACCTCTTAGGCTAACCTTCCAAGTCGTGTTAGTTACTCCCGATACCTCTGGGCGAATGCCATAGAGCCTCTGGCTCGGCTACGCCTACGCCCCTACGGTTTGGCCTTTTGGGAATCGGGGGTTTGTGGATCGGATTCGGTATTACACCTCTTCGGCGGCCACCAGTTCAAAGCAGCCCGACACAGAGGCGGGGATGCTGCGGGGGCGATGGCTGGCGGCATCGACAAAGACCCAATCGGTGACACCTGTGGCTAGCACAGTGTCATCGCTGAGGCGCAGAAATTTGTAATGGCGGGTGCTGCGGGCTTTGCGCAGGCTGGTGACCCAGGTGGTGAGGCGCAGGCGATCGCCCTCAAAGGCTGGGCGCAGGTAGGTGATCTGGTGTGACCTGGCTACCCAAGTAGCCCCCAGGGCCTGGGTTTCGGCGGTGCAGCCGACGCTGGTGGAGTGGGCGATCGCGACATCCTGCATCCACTGCACGTAGGCGACGTTGTTGACGTGACCGTTGTCGTCTACAGCTTCAATCGGCACAACAAACTCGTAATGGTAGAAGCGTTTCATGCAGTGCCAAATCGGTAGGAGAGCTGGGGCGAGTTGGGCTGACCGGAGGTGACCAAACGGCACCAGAGGTAGGTATCCGGCTCAACGTATGGACGATGGGCAGGGCTGAGCGGCCCGTCGATGGGTCATCACCAGGGGCACCCCGCCGCTAGGGGCCAGAGTAAAGCCGCGCCGCTGAAGTTTGACCGGGCGGTCGTCGGCCAAGGCCAGCTGACAGTGCGACAGCACCGTAGCCAGCACCAGCTTCATTTCGAGCTGAGCCAGGGCATAGCCCAGACAGCGCCGACTGCCGCCGCCAAAGGGGAAGTACTCCGAGGGCGAGTATTGGCGGGCCAAAAACCGCTCTGGTTGAAACTCGTGGGCATTGGGATAGAGGTTTTCGCGGTAGTGCACCAGATAGATGGTGGGCATAAAAATCGTTTCGGCATCAAACCACTGCCCCCCCACCTGCACAGGCTCTTTGGCAATGCGCGGAAAAATCACCGGCAGCACGGGATACATTCGTAGGGTCTCTTGGCAGACGGCGTTGAGGTAGGGCAGTTGAGCCACCGCCATCGGGCTCGCGTCCTCCCCCAGACTGTCTAGCTCGGCGATCAGCGTTTCGTAGACCTGGGGATGACGGTGGATCTGGTAGAGCGCCCAGGCCAGGGTAGTGGAGGTGGTTTCGTGGCCGGCAAAGAGAATGGTGAGCAGCTCGTCGCGCAGTTCCTCGTCGGCCATAGGTTGACCAGCTTCATCGCGGGCGACCATCATCAGGCTCAAGACATCGGTGCCGGGAGCTTGTTCTGGTGCTTGCCCTGGTACTTGCTTGGGGGCGCGGCGATCGCCAATTTCGGCCTGGAGCAGGGCGTGAACCTGGCGCTGGCGCTGTTTCATGCGCCCCCAGGGCGACCAGGGGCCAAGGTCTTGCTGCAAAAATTCGAAGAATAGCAGGCTCGATCGCAGGGGCGAGTCGGTCATGTCGAGCCAGGCCGTGAGCAGGGGCTTAAGCTGGTCGTAGCGATCGCCCTCACGCAGCCCAAAGACAATCTGCAAGATCATTTCCAGACTGATCTGCTGCATGGCGGTGCGGGCCACAAAGGGCTGCCCCAGCTGCCAGCGATCGGTCACCTGCCGGGTAATATCGACGATCTGCTGGGCGTAGGTGTGCAGCCGCTCGCCGTGGAAGGGGGGCATGAGCAGCTTGCGCTCGCGGCGATGGCGATCGCCATCCATCAGCATGAGTGAGTTGCGGCCAACCAGCGGTTCGGCAATGGCGTTGCCACGCCCCACATCAAACTTGGTGTCTTGACTAAACAGATCTTGAATGGCCTGGGGATTACCCAAGACCACAACCTCACCCAGCCTGGCCAGCCGCATGGTAAACCAATCGCCATCGGCCTGGCTGTATTTATCTTGAAACCTCAAGGGGTCTGCCACCCACTGGATCAGCTGCCACCAGGGGGGCGCAGAAATGCGGTTGGGTAGAGACTGGGCCATGGCGCTAGAGTGTACTGGTAGCGGGACGGCGATTCCGAAACGGATACTCGTTCCGAGTCGGTTCTCGAACGCTTCGCGAATCGCCCCTTTGCTTCTCTAATTTAACGCCCATGGCTAAACTCTGGCCCTACGCCACCCCCGGCATTCCTGACCACCTGTTTGAGCAGCTGCCCGGCATTCCCCTCAGCAGTCGGGAGGTGCGGCTGCTGCTGCTGGGCTACCTGCGGCTCAAGCCTAAAGATGTGCTGTGGGATATTGGCGCAGGCACCGGCACCCTGGCGATCGAGGCGGCGCTGATGATCCCCGGCGGCAAGGTGGTCGCCGTCGAGCGCGATGGCGATGTAGCCGATTTAGTGCGGCGCAACTGCGATCGCTTTGGCCTCGCCAATGTGGAGGTGATTCAGGGCAGCGCCCCCGACTGCTTGGGCGAGCTGCCCCACCACCCCGACTGCATTTTTGTTGAGGGCGGGCGCAATCTCAAAGACATTCTGCTGGCCGCCTGGGACTACCTGCCCTCGCTGGGTCGGGTGGTGGTAACCGCAGGCAACCTCGAAACCCTCTACGTGGTGTCAGAAACCTTTGCCCACCTGCGCGTGCGCAACATCGAAGCGGCCCAGCCCGCCGTTAACCGGCTGGAGACCAAGGGCAACTATCAAGTGTTCTCAGCCGTAGACCCGATCTTCATCCTCAGTGGCGAAAAGTACGAGTAATACTGAACCCGCCCTAGCTACTCTCGACTGAACTGGGCAAACACCGTAAAGCCTCTGGATTGGCCTCGCCTATGCCCCTACGCAGCCACCTATTTGAAATTGGGGTTATGCGACTTCACTCGCCCACTCGCCTACCCACCCCCTATCTCTCCACCCTCGGCCAAAATCCACTGGCATAAAGAGCCGCCTGAGTGCGATCGCGCAGCCGCAGCTGGCTCAAGATGCTGGTGACGTGGTTGCGTACCGTGCGCTCAGAGATGTACAGCGATCGCGCAATCTCGCGGTTGCTGAGGCCGTTGCTGATCAGCTGCAGCACCTCCTGCTCGCGGGGCGACAGATTGGTTAACTCTGGGGGCACCAGCGCCGGTAGGCCGAGCCCCTCGGCTGCGGGCAGAGTTTTTTCAAACAGCCCTGGCCCCATATGGGTATAGCCCTGGTGCACGGCGCGAATGGCGATCGCCAGCTGATCGATAGGGATTTGCTTGAGCAGGTAGCCCTTGGCCCCGTAGCGCATGGCCTGCTGGACGTAGTCGTCGTCGTCGAAGGTGGTGAGCACCAAAATCTTCACGTCTGGGAAATTCTGGCAGATCTGGCGGGTGGCGGCCACGCCATCTACCTGGGGCATGCGCACATCCATCAGCACCACGTCGGGCTGGCAGGGGGTGGCGTAGAGGGCAGCGACCTGATCGACAGCCTGCTGACCGTTTTCGGCCATACCGACCACGGTGAGGTCGGGTTGAGCCTCTAGGAGGTTGGCTAAGCCCTGGCGGATGATGGTTTGGTCGTCGACGAGGAGGAGGCGGATCATGGGCTGTCTCTTATACACATCT
>PYER01000401.1 GCA_003017855.1 filamentous cyanobacterium CCT1 | reverse complement strand
GCCCTGCTCCTATCAGACTTCCTGGAAGAAGGTGTTTCCACGTTTGTCTGTGCCTGCCCATAGCTGCCTACGCTCCATAATGCTGTTCTATCAATACCCGAGTACTGGGGCGAAGTTGGCAAAGATGCAGGTTTTTGTTTACGTTTTTCTGGGCGGGTGAGTGACGAGGGTAAGTGGTGGGAGAGCCAGATCTGTCGCTGGGGCCATTTCGCTGGCCCCAGACCCCCTTCGACCAGGGCCGTTCCGCCGCCCTGGACCCAACGGAAAGGAGTGGTTGATCATCGGTTTAAACTCCTGTTCTGCAAATCGGCCTTTGAACGACTGCGATCGGCCTTACGCCGATTTCAAACTCCCCAACTCCTCTTCTCCCTCCCCTTCCTTGTCACCCCATTTCCTCATCCCCTCATCTCCTCATCTCCCTCACCTTCGCCATTTCCTCATCACTCCACTTCCTCAACTAGCTCCCCCGCTGCGTAGGCTCGCAGGGCGTTGATGATGTGGATGTTGGCTTTGGGGAAGGGGTACTCTTCGATCGCATCCAGGCTGACCCAGCGCACTTCGTCGCACTCGATCGGCTGGGGGTCGCCGCTGAGGTGGGTGCAGTGGTGGACGTTGAGGGTGACTTTGAAGTGGGAGTAGGCGTGGGTGACGGTGCAGAGGCGATCGCCTACCGCAATCTCAATTCCTAGCTCTTCTAAGATTTCGCGGGCGATGCAGGCTTCGATGGTTTCGCCGGGCTCAATTTTGCCGCCGGGGAATTCCCAGAGGCCGCCTAGGAGGCCCGACTGCTTGCGGCGATCGATCAAAATTTGCTGCTGGTCGTTCCAGATGACGGCGACGCCGATTTGCTTGTGGGGCAGGGGGCCTTTGGGTTCTGACATGGGCAGCTCCGTTTGAATATTGCGATTATAGGCCTGGCAGTGGATTTGCCAGGGGCAGCGATCGCAGTCGGGGTTGCGCCGGGTGCACAGCGTTGCCCCCAAATCCATCAGCGCCTGGTTGAAGTCGCGGGGGCGATCGGGGTCAAGCAGGTACTCAGACAGCTGCCACAGATCGTTGAGGGCACGGGCAGGGGGCACGGGCAGGGCCACCAGTCGGGCCAGCACCCGCTTCACGTTGCCGTCGAGAATGGCGTGGGGCAGGTTAAAGGCCGAGCTGAGAATGCCCCCGGCAGTGGTTTTGCCGATGCCGGGTAGAGCGGTAATGGCGTCAAAATCCTTTGGCACCTGGCCACCGTGCTCGCTGACGATGCACTGGGCTGCCCGGTGCAGGTTGCGGGCGCGGGCGTAGTAGCCCAGCCCCTCCCAGGCTTTGAGCACCGTTTGCAGGTCGGCGGCAGCCAGCGCCTCCACCGTCGGAAACTGCTCTAGCCAGCGCTGGTAGTAGGGCAGCACCGTCTTCACCTGGGTCTGCTGCAGCATCATCTCTGACACCCAGATGGCGTAGGGGTTGTCGATGTTGCGCCAGGGTAGGGTGCGGCCCTGCTCGCCGTACCAGGTCAGCAGCGCCTGCCGCAGCCCCTCAACAGGAAAATCCGGCCAGGGCTGATGCGCCTGGGCCGGACTGGGGGAAAGGGGGTGCTGGTTTAAAACCCTCGTTGTATAACTCGCCTCAGTGTCGCGTGCGGTATCACGGCGACCGAGGTCAGGGGAGGAATAGGGGCCGGACTGGGCTCCCTGGGTTGGTCTTGGGCGATCGCTCACTCAGCCTCAAAGGATGATTCTGCCGACATCAGCGAGTGCTCAAACGCCATTCGCTGCTCGGCACCACGCAGAAAATACCCGCTCATCATAGCAGAGGCCAGCAGGCGGCCCAGGCTTTCGCGGTTGGTGGTAATTTCGACGTCAAAGTGCTGAGAGGGCAGCCCGCCGAGCAGGCCGATGATGTTGTGCTCCATCATCTGCTGCACCTCGGTAGAGGCTGGGCTAGAGAGCTGAGAGACGGTCTCGGGGCTCATGCTGTGGACGTACTGCATGAGGGAGTTGACCTGGTCAGAATTTTTGAACCCGTTAAAAAGGTCTTGGGCTTTGTTGGAAGAATTGCTCACAGTGGATACCTCGCTTGGCTGGCAGTAAGTGCGGCCTGGGTTAATCAGATTGAGCTGGATGTGGTTAGTATTCCCCGTCGCATGTAGAAGGCTACTTTTGTTATCTACATCACTATTTACTTCTACATGGGGGATTGCAGCCGTTCCTGAAACCGATGTAACTAAGGTAACAGGCTCCCTTTTGCCGCTGGGTAGGTAGAACCGTACTGGCTGTGGAGAGGTTTTGCCCCCGCAGAACGAATGGTCGTTCTGCACTGAAACCCATGTATTTAGAGTAACAGGCTCCCTTTTTGTCGCTGGGTAGGCAGAACCGTACTGGTTGTGGAGGGGTTTTATCCCCCGCAATCTTAATCGAAATGCCGTTCTGTGGATAGATGTCAGTGCTAAACGGAGCAGTCAAGCTAAGGCGAGACTTTCTTAGCAAGGTCTTAGGCAATTTAAGGCAATCATCATCTAGCGATCGCCTTTATCTGCCAAAATTTTCAGCAATGTCCCCAAAAGCTCCACTAAATGACGCTTTCTTCCCCCGTCGCCCCGTCCTCAGCGGCCAATTTAGGCAGTCACAACCTGATTTCTCAGTACCGGGCTGTGCGCGACCTCAGTGAAACACTCTGTCAGCCCCTTGAGATTGAAGACTACGGGGTGCAGGCCATGGCCGATGTTAGCCCGCCTAAGTGGCATTTGGCCCACACGACCTGGTTCTTTGAGACCTTTCTGCTGCGCCCTTACCTGGCAGACTACCTGGAGTTTCATCCGGGTTTTGGGTATTTGTTCAATTCCTACTATGAAGCCGTGGGCGATCGCCATCCGCGCCCCCAGCGCGGGCTGCTGTCGCGCCCCACTGTGGCAGAGGTTTACCGCTACCGTGCCCATGTTGACGAGGCCATGACCCTGCTCTTGCAGCAGCTCAGCCATCATCCCGCTGTTAGGGAACTCACGACCCTGGGCCTGCACCACGAGCAGCAGCATCAGGAGCTATTGCTCACCGACCTCAAGTACAACCTGGCCATCAATCCTTTGCGCCCCGCCTATCGTCAAGATGTGGCCGTGGTCGAATGCGCCTGCCCCACTCCTCTGGAGTTTGTTGAGTTTGCTGGCGGCCTGCACACCATTGGTCACCAGGCCCAGGGCTTTGCCTTTGACAATGAAGGCCCCACCCACAAGGTCTACCTGCAAGATTTTGCCCTAGCCAACCGCCTGATCACCAACGGCGAGTACCTGGAGTTTATGGCCGACCAGGGCTACCAGACCGCCACCCACTGGCTGGCCGAGGGCTGGGCCACGGTGCAGAGCGAAGGCTGGCAGGCCCCCCTCTACTGGGAACAGCGTGACGGCCAGTGGTGGAACTTTACCCTGGGCGGCCTCCAGCCCGTGAACCTGATGGAGCCCGTGTGCCACCTCAGCTACTTTGAGGCCGACGCCTTTGCCACCTGGCGCGACTGCCGCCTGCCTACCGAGGCCGAATGGGAAGTAGCGGCGGCCCAGTTCCCCAGGCAGGGGAATTTGCTGGAAGCAGACCATCTCCATCCTCAACCCGTTTCCGACACTGACTCGCTCAACCAGCTCTACGGCGACGTCTGGGAATGGACCCAGAGCGCCTACCTACCCTACCCCGGCTTTCGCCCCGCCCCCGGTGCCGTAGGCGAGTACAACGG
>PYER01000007.1 GCA_003017855.1 filamentous cyanobacterium CCT1 | reverse complement strand
AGATGTGTATAAGAGACAGGTCCACACCCGCGACTGGAACTTTGCCAAAGCCGCCCTGAAGCAGGGGGTGCCCGTGGTGTTTGAGTGCCACCACCACACCGAAAAACCCTTCGAGCCCGAGATGGCTACCCATCCCCTGTTGCAGGTGGTGGTCACCGTCATCGACACGGTACGCGAGAGCATTATTCGCAACGGCATACCCGAGAAAAAAGTGGTCACCGTGCCCAACGGATTCAACGCTGGCTTTCTGGCGCGGCATCCAGAGGCGGCGCAGGGGTGGCGCGGTCGCCTCCTCACCCCACCCTTCACCCAGCTCGTCGTCTACGCCGGAGCCCTGCACAACTTCAAAGGCGTTGATCTACTGCTAGAAATCGCGCCTCAGTTTCCCCAGGTAAAGTTTGCCCTGGCCGGCGGCCCCGCCGAGCAGCAGCAGCACTACCGCGATCGCATCGCCGAGTTAGGCATCGAGAATGTGGCTATGCTTGGATTTTTAGATCAGCACGACCTGGCCAACCTGCTGCAGGCTGCCGACGCCCTGGCCCATCCTCATTTACTAGGCAAGGCCGCCACCTTTACCTCACCCCTCAAGCTGTTTGACTACCTCGCCTCGGGCACTCCGGTCGTGGCCACCCGCATTCCATCGCTTGAAAACTGGCCCCTGGCCGACCAGATCGCCGCCTGGTGCGAGCCTAACCAGCCCCAGGCCTTTGTCGATAGCCTTAGCCACCTGCTAGAAAAACACCCGCGCCCGGCTGAGGGGTTTACCCCAAATGCAGCCGCCCTGCGGCCCTATTCTTGGGAGGCCCGCATTGAGAAAATTCTGTCCTACGTAGACGCCCAGTACCACCCTCAACTGCCGGGAGAACACCTATGACCCGCCCGAGTGTCGGCATGCTCTCTAGCTACGGTGGCCTCACCCAGTGCGACTGGCTATGGAAGCAAACCCCTCAGCCCTTTGGCATCTGGGGCAACATGCAGCTGCAGTCGCAGGATCCCCAGCCCGACTACCTGCTGCTGTACCAGTTCAACTTTCACGAGCAGTTTGCTCCCCCACGCCGGTCTAAAACCCAGCTGCTGCACGATGCGCTGTCCCTGGCTCGGCCTAAAACAGCAGTAGACGTCCTGGACAAGCTGCCGCCCCAGTTTAGCCAGGTACCCAGAGAGCGGATTGCCTTTTTGCTGCGCGAGCCGCCCCTGCCCGAGGTGCGGCACCAAAACCTGCTCAACTACGCCTACGCCCGCGACTACTGCGGCTACGTCTCTGGCCCCGACGACGCGGCTCCGGTGCCCGCCTACATGCCCGCCATCTGGTACGTCAACGTATCATTCCGCGAACTGAACGAGGCGCCGCCCCCAGAAAAGCACAGCCCCTGTAGCTGGATCACCTCCGGCATTAACCGCACCGAGAGCCACTGCCAGCGGCTGGCCTTTCTACAGCAGCTTCAGGACAGCAACGTGCCCGTTGAGGTCTACGGACGTGACCTGCCCCCCGGCACCCGCTCCGCTGGAGAACTGAGCAACAAGTGGTCGGGCATGGCCCCCTACACCTACAACCTGGCGATCGAAAACTACGCCGACAATGACTGGTACGCCAGCGAAAAACTGTGGGATGCGCTGCTATCGTGGTGTCTGCCCATTTACTACGGCGGCGGCGCGGCTGAGCAGCTCTTGCCCCCCGGCAGCTTTTTGCGCCTGCCCAGTCTGGACACGAAGGGGATTGAGTACATTCGTGAGGTAACGGCTAGCCCCGATGCGTGGATAGAGTCGAAGGATGCGATCGCCGAAGCCCGCCAGGTAATCCTCCACAAGCTCAACCTAATGAACTGGCTGTCAGAATGGGTGGGGCAAGAGCAGCGCTAGCCTACGGCAAACTCGGTGAACTGACGCTTAAAGGGCGAGTGAAACCCCAGCACAATGTCGTGCTTCGGCACGCCGCGATCGACCAGTTCGTTGGCAATGCCGCCCTCGGTGCCGTCGTGCTGTATCCAAATTTTGCCGTCTTTGATATCGACATGCAGCACGCAGCCGTAGACCCGCCGTTTGTTTGACCAGCCCACGTGGACGACCTGGTAGCGATCGCGCTCAGTGTCGAAAATCAGCTCGGTCTCTAGCTCTGGATTGCTGAAGTCCACCTGGCTATACTCAGCCAGCATCTCTTGAACCAGCGGGCGGTAATGTTCTAAGTTGGCCATTTCACAATCACCTCCTCCTCAGGATCGTAGATCACCAAACGGACTTGGTAGCGCTCCACCAAGCGGCGGGGCAGCTCTAGCCGAAAAAATTCCCGCTCTGCATCTACCGGGATGGCCAGGTAGAGGGTGCGCTCGGGCTGTTCTTCTTCTAGGGCAAGCTGATATTTGAGAAATTGGCCCAGCGCCGTGCTGAACTCGGTTGTGGCAGAAGAACCCACAAAACTTTTGATCTCCACCGCGATTTTCTCGTTTCCCCGCTGTGCCGCCAAAATTCTTTCAGCTCCCAGGTCAACGTACATGTCGACGCCACCGAAGCTGATGAAAAGCGGATCGTGGGTAATTGTCCAACCGTCTTTCTCAAGGGCGTGTCTAACAGCATCGTGAAACAGATCTTTGGCAGCCATGGGTGAAGGTTACAGGGCGATCGCAGCTCCAGCCCCATTCTAGAATCTGTCAGCCCTACCGATTTCCTGACCTTGCAATAACCATGGGCACCGGGGCAAGGCTTAAAAAATTGCAGCCCTCCTCCCCCCAGAAAATCAGGTGTTGTGAAGATCCCTTACCTGGCATCAGGGAGCACCCCAAAGAACCAGTTTCTTAAAAACCGGGTTTCTCTTTAATTTCGGCCTAGGGAACGGGCAATTTCTCTGTAGGACTTTGTACCAACCAGCGATAGGCAGTCAGACAGCGCTATGGACGGCATTTATACCCTCGGCAACGATCGCGTCTACGACCAAATCGTCGCTCTGATCAACAGCATCGAGGTCTTCGCCCCAGGTATGCCGGTGTGCATTTACCCCTACGACGACCGGGTGGAGCGGTTAAGAGAACTGGTGCGATCGCGGCCCAACCTCACCCTTTACGACGACAGCGCTTCCATCCAGCGGTGGGATATCTGGGTAGAGCAAATCTGGGCTACCCACCCCACCGCTCGGCAGCAGTGGGATGCGATCGGCAGTGCAGGCATTCACCGCATGGGCACCCACCGCCGCTTCTGCGCCTTCGACGGTCCTTTCGATCGCTTCATTTATATGGATGCCGATACGCTGCTGCTGAGTGATCCGGCTTCGGTGTTCAACGCGCTGACCGAGTACGACTGGGTCACCTACGACTTTCAGCACAAAGACCTCAGCCACGTGTACGACGTTGACTCTGGCTGGATAGAAAAGTTGTTCTCGGCGGAGCAGGTGCAGAGGCAGGCATTTTGCTCAGGCTTCTACGCCAGTCGCCGGGGGCTGTTTGCCCCCGATCGGGGCCAAGACATTCTGAACTGGCTGACCTCTGGTGAAGCGGCGGTGCTGTATCCCATGGCTCCCGACCAAACCATTCTCAATTACCTGGTGATGCGGAACGGGGTGAATTCTTGCAACCTGGCGCTGACGTTGCCAACCGATCAACGCACCGGCAACTCGGTCACTTCCAGCCACTTCACCACTGAAAATCATCGCGTATATGACAAGGGCATACCGCTGCTGTATCTGCACTACATCGGCCTGTCATCTAAGTTGTTTGCCCGTCTTTGCAATGGCGAGAATGTAGACCTGCCCTACCGCGACGTGTTCTTGCACTACCGATATTTGCACGACGCCGCGAATCGTCCCGCCCTACTGGGCAAACTAGTGACAGCCCAGCCCCAAGGCTGGCGACGGTACCTCAAACCTCTGGCCCATCTACTCCCTTAGGGAATTGCTATGACTTCGCGCGGTATTTACATCACAGCCAACGACAAGGTGCTCGACCACGCGATCGCCTGTCTCAACAGCATTCGCGCCCACGACCCCAACATTCCGGTAATGCTGATTCCCTATAACGACGACTACCACCAGGTAGCCGAAGTGCTGGGCCGTGACTACGGCGTGGAGGTCTACCCCGATCTAGAGTTTATTCAGCGGTTGTCAGAAAATTTGCACGCTATCTTTGGCGAAGGGTTCTTTGCTCGGCCCAACCAGTTTCGCAAGCAGGCCTGCTGGTTTGGCCCCTTGGATCGCTTCCTCTACATTGATACCGATGTGGTGGTGTTTAGCGCGATCGCAGACGTGCTAAATCACCTGGATAACCACGACTTCATCAGCTACGACTACCAGCACCGGGGCGGCATTCGCAACGTGTTTGCCCCCGCCATTATCGAGCAGGGCGTTTTCACCACCGCCGAGCTAGAGGATATGTTTAACTGCGGCTTTTGGGGGTCAAAAAAAGGGTTGGTCAGCGAGCAAGACCTCTACGACACCTTTGCCGAATGCGCCACCCACCCGGACTACTTCGACTTTTCTGAAAAAACCTCTGACCAGCCGATCATCAATTATTTAATTCTCAAGCGCATGGCGCGGCGGTTTAACCTGGTGCGCCAGCCCGGCGGCGGCCCCGGCAACTGGGCGGGCAGCCCTCACTTTGTCCAAGAGGGCATGACGCTGGTAGATCCGAATGTGAACAAGCCCCTCGACTACCTGCACTGGGCGGGCTACCGCATTCAGCCCGGCTGCCCCTACTGGGATATTTGGGCTCACTACCGCTACCTGCGCGACCCCAACAGCCGCCCGGTAGAAGTTCCAGCCGCAGCCCCCTCTCCCATGCAAACTCTCAGCCGTAAGGCAGGAAAGCTGCTGAGCAGTTTGGGGCAGTAGCGACCTGGCCCTATGGATGCCGCGCTATTGAGAGGAGTAAAATGGCGCTATCGATTCATCGGGGCTTTCAGTGAATATGAACATTCAAGATCCCCAAGCTCATCGTATGGCGCAAGAGCTGGCAGAACTGACCGGCCAAAGTCTAACAGATGCCGTCAAAATGGCGCTTCAACAGGCTTTGGCTAAACTTAAGACCAGCAAACCCGACCCGCAGCCGCTCCCCTTAGTCGATCGCCTAAACGAAATTGCCTTGCGCTGTGCGGCCCTACCCGATTATGACAACCGCAGTGCAGACGAAATTTTGGGCTACGACAAGCACGGGCTACCAAGCTAATGGTGATCGACACCTCGGCGATCGTGGCCATTCTCTTTGCCGAACCTGAGCGGGAGACCTTTAACGAAAAGATTGCTGCCGCCACAACTCGCCTTATTTCGGCTCCCAGTTGGCTGGAATGCAACTTGGTGATTGAAGCTCGCAAACAGGCTTTAGGCCGCGCTGAGTTTGAACTATTTGTCCACGAAGCAGATCTAACCGTAGTGGAATTCGATCGACTACAAGCTGATTTGGCTGCAACAGCTTGGCGAACCTATGGCAAAGGTCGGCATCCGGCTGGCCTAAACTTTGGCGATTGCTTTGCCTACGCCCTGGCTAAATCTAGAAATGAACCTCTACTGTTCAAAGGAAACGATTTTTCTCAAACAGATATTGCCCAGGCTTGACTCTTGCTGTCGAGGAATCTTCTACCGTCTCATCAAATCTAAAATAGGTAACCTTGCTGAACATTCTCCAACGCCGATCGCGCCGTACCAGAAGATGCCAGGCGATCGGCGTAGCGGGTAGTTTCGGGCAGGCGATATTTGGTCGTGCATCGCAATACCAGGTCGATCGCAGTTTCTAGCGTCATGTAATGGCCGGGAGAAATGTACAGCGGCTTAGTGTTGGCGCGATTGCGAAGGACAGCTCCAATTCGCTCTCCCCGATCGCTCAGCGGTACCCAAGCTCCTTTATCGGTCGGTACTTCGATATAGGTGCCGACTAGGCGCGACTTGGCCACGCCCACCGTGGGGCGATCGCACAGCAACCCCAAATGCGACGCAATCCCTAACCGCCTAGGGTGCGCGATGCCCTGACCATCGCAGAGAATCACATCCGGCTCAGTTTGCAGCTGCGCCAGCGCCGCCAGCACCGCAGGCACCTCGCGAAACGACAGTAGCCCCGGCACGTAGGGAAAGGTGGTGGGCCGCCGCACCAGCACCTCGTCCACCGGAGTCAGATCGGGAAACGACAGCACCACTACAGCAGCACGGGTGGTTTGGCCTTCATCCTCAAACCCCGCATCCACCCCAGCAACGTAGCGAATCGGGTCGGGCAGGCGGTCTTCGAGGACAACCTGGGGCGCAAGGGTTTGCTGGAGAGCGATCGCCTCCGCAGGCGTGGTTGGCCAGTGCTCTGGAAACTGAATCTGCATGGTAGTGTGCTTTGCCGATCCTAAAATAGGTGCTTGTAAACGCTTTGTACCCTTACCCTCAATCTCAAACCCTAGACCGTAAACCCTCCAACTACTGCCATGCTAGGGTGATCATGCCCTTCACTGCCTCACCTTTATGACTAATCGTCTGGCAGATTCGCCCAGTTTGTACCTGCGCAAGCATGCCGAAAACCCGATCGACTGGTGGCCCTGGTGCGACGAGGCGTTGGAGCGGGCTAAGCAGGACGACAAGCCGATTTTTCTGTCGATCGGCTATTCTAGCTGCCACTGGTGCACGGTGATGGAGGGGGAGGCGTTTTCGGACGAGGCGATCGCGTCCTACATGAACGCCAACTTTATGCCCATTAAGGTCGATCGCGAAGAGCGGCCCGACATCGACAGCATCTATATGCAGGCGCTGCAAATGTTGATTGGGCAGGGGGGCTGGCCGCTCAACGTGGTGCTACATCCCGAAACACGGGTGCCTTTTTACGGCGGCACCTACTTTCCCACGGAGCCGAAGTACGGACGACCGGGCTTTTTGCAGGTGCTCACCTCCCTGCGCCAGTTCTATGACACCGAGAAATCTCGCTTGGCTGAGATTACCGAGGCGGTGGTGAGTAACCTGCACCAGGAGGCACAACTGCCTGAAGCAATGACGATTCCATCCACAGATTTGCTCTATGCCGGGCTGGGCACAAACGCTAAAATTCTCATTCCGAGCCGCCAGGGCACCTGTTTTCCGATGATTCCCTATGCCGCAGCGGTGCTGGGTGGGCTGCGGCTTGACCTGGAGCTAGACATTGCCCATATCTGCGGGCAGCGGGGCCGGGACATGGCCCTGGGTGGCATTTTCGACCACGTGGGCGGCGGCTTTCACCGCTATACCGTTGACCCCACCTGGACGGTGCCCCACTTCGAAAAAATGCTCTACGACAACGGCATGATTGTGGAGTATCTGGCCAATCTATGGGCCAGCGGGCAGCGAGAACCTGCCTTTGAGCGGGCGATCGCGCGCACCCACACCTGGCTAAAGCGCGAGATGACCGCTCCTGAGGGCTACTTTTACGCCGCTCAGGATGCCGATAGCTTTGTCACCCGCCACGACGCCGAGCCTGAGGAGGGCGCATTCTACGTCTGGCCCTACTCAATTTTGGAATCGACCCTGACAGAAGAGCAGCTTCAGGCCCTGGCAAAGGCGTTTGCCCTGGCAACCGAGGGCAACTTTGAGGGGAAGATTGTGCTGCAGCGATCGCACTCCGACCCCCTCTCCCTCGCTATAGAATCGGCACTGGATAAGCTGTTTACCCTGCGTTACGGAACTCCAGCAACCAAGCTGAGCACCTTTCCCCCGGCTCCCACCAGCCAGGCCGCCAAAACTGAGCCCTGGCCCGGTCGCATTCCCCCGGTCACCGATACCAAGCTGATTGTGGCCTGGAACAGCCTGATGATCTCTGGTCTGGCCCGAGCGGCGATGGTTTTGCAGAAGCCTGAGTATTTGGCGACCGCTGCCACTGCCGCCGACTACATTCGCCAGCACCAGTGGGTGGGCAGCCATCTGCACCGCCTGGGCTACGATAATGTGCCTCAGGTGCTGGCTCAGGCCGAAGACTACGCCCTGCTGATCAAGGCATTTTTGGACCTGCACCAGGCCGAGCTGGCGATCGCCCACGCCCCTACGGCCCCGGCCCCAGACGCGATTGCCGATTTGCCCAAAGTTGATTGGCTATCGCTTGCCGTCTCAACCCAGCAAGAGTTCGACCACCGGCTGTGGAGCGACGACCAAGGCGGCTACCTCAGCACCGCCAACGCCGATTTGCTAGTCCAGGAGCGCCCCTACCAGGACAGCGCCACCCCGGCAGCGAATGGCGTGGCCGTCGCCAACCTGGTTCGCCTCGCCCTGCTCACCGACGATCTGGCCTACCTTGATCGCGCCGAACGCGCCCTGCAGGCCTTTGGCACTGTGATGCAGCAAGTTCCCCGCGCCTGCCCCAGCCTGTTTGACGGTCTCAACTGGTTCCTCAACGGCACTGTTGTTCAGGCCACAGCGGCTATCATCCCTGAACTAATCACCGAGTATTGGCCTACTACGGTCTTTGCTGTAGCCCATAACCTGCCGCCTAGGGCAGTGGGAATGGTCTGTCGAGGCACTAAATGTCTGGCCGTGGCCAAATCTATCGATAAACTAAGGCAGCAGCTGAGCTAATTCCCCCATGCCCCACAACCCAGTGCTGTACCAGGTTCTGCGCGATCGCATTCAGCAGTCGCCCCAGAACCGCATCTCCTTTGCCGAGTTTATGGACCTGGCCCTCTACCACCCCGAGGGGGGCTACTACAGCACCAAAGACGCCATCCTTGGGTTTGAAGGCGACTTTGTTACCTCGGCTCACCTGGGCCACGACTTTGGCGAGCTGCTGGCCACCCAGTTCGCCGAGATGTGGGCGCATCTGGGCCGTCCCAATCCCTTTGCGCTGGTAGAAATGGGCGCTGGTCAGGGGTTGGTCGCCGCCGATGTGCTGAGAACTTTGCAAAATCACTTCCCCGACTGCTTTGCCGCCCTGAATTATCAAATTGTCGAAAAGTCTAACCAGCTGCGAGCCGCCCAAGAGCAGCGTCTTTCACTGTGGGCTGGCAAAGTTAGCTGGCTAAATTTAAAAGACATCCCCAACGACAGCATTACCGGCTGCCTGTTTTCGAATGAACTGGTCGATGCCCTGCCCGTGCATCAGGTAGCGATCGCAGAATCAGGGCTGCAGGAGGTCTACATCACCCTGACCGACGACCCAGATTCTCCCGTACAAGAAGTCGTAGATACCCCCTCCACTCCGCGTTTGGCCGACTACTTCGCCTTTGTCGGCGTTGACCTGGCCGACCCACAGTATGCTCCCGGCTACCGCACCGAAGTTCACCTGGCTGCGCTCGACTGGATGAAGCTGGTTGCGGCCAAACTTCACCGGGGCTACGTTCTCACCATTGACTACGGCTACCCCGCCAGCCGCTACTACAACCGCGCCCGCGCCCAGGGCACGCTGCAGTGCTACTACCAGCACGCCCACCACAACGACCCCTACACCCACCTGGGCTATCAGGATATTACCGCCCACGTCAACTTCACGGCGCTAGAACGTCAGGGGGAGCGCTGTGGCCTAGAAACCCTAGGAGCAACCCAGCAGGGAATGTTTCTAATGGCGCTGGGTTTGGGCGATCGCCTCGCCGCCCTGGGCCAAATTCAAGCCAATGACCCGACCAGCGTCAACCTCGCCATCCAGCGGCGCGATCGGCTGCACCAGCTGATTAACCCCATGGGGCTGGGCAACTTTGTGGTGCTGATCCAGGGTAAGGATCTGACGGATCAGGCCAAAACTCTCAAAGGCCTTACCGTTCCACCGCTGATCTAGTTCAGGCCAAGCAGTACGGCATGCCCAAAGAAAAAGCCCCCCGAGGCTATCGGAGGGCAACGTCACAGGCGCAGGCAAACGTTGTGTCATACCAAATCCGAATCACAAACCCCCGATTCCCAAAAGGCCAACCTGTAGGGGCGAATGGCATTCGCCCAGAGGTATTGGGGGTATCCAAGCAGGATTTAGTATCAGTCAAGCCGGGGGATGGTCCCACCTTGACGATCAAATGGTGATCCAGCCGAACCACGACAGCACGACCGCCACCGCTATCAGGCCGAAGAAAATGGCCAAGCCCGCCGTTACGGCCCCAGCCGCTTTGCGCACGCCGTCGGGCGTTGCCATCCAGTCATCCTGGTCAAGGCGGCGATCGCTCGAAAAGTCGTAACCCAGAGCCTCCAGCGTGGTCAGGTGGTCGCGGGTGTAGCGAGGTACGCGCTCAAAGGGCAGGTCGCCCTGCGATCGCTGGGGCAGCACCCGCCGCCGCTGGTAGGGTACGGTGCGATCGCCAAAATTGGTCACATACTCTTCACTGCTCATCAGAGCATCAACCAGCCCCTCAACCCCCTTCGTCGCCAGCACAATTGACCAGGCCAGGGTTTCTTTGTCGTCGTAAACCTTGCGTCCGAGCAGCCGCTGCACGCACAACTCGACGAAGCGATAGTTGTTGTTTACCTCATAGTTCCAGGTGCGAAACGCATCAGAGGTAGCGAGGCCCCGCACAAAATC
Organism: filamentous cyanobacterium CCT1; assembly: GCA_003017855.1. Lineage (GTDB taxonomy): Bacteria > Cyanobacteriota > Cyanobacteriia > Phormidesmidales > Phormidesmidaceae > Nodosilinea. The sequence goes on along the minus strand of PYER01000007.1, from coordinate 45,522 downwards.
TTTGACCGAAATCAAACCGCCCCGCAGCTGAGACTCCAGCAATGTTTGGCGATTGCTTTTCAGCATTTGCTGCTCGTGAAAAATTTGTCGATAGGCCGCCGTCACTAAGGCATCAACATCGTCTTTATCGTGGTTTTGCTCCAGCGTAAAAATTCTAGAATGCTCGTCTCCAGGCACCTCATAGCCCTCCACGCGCTGGTTTTGACTGCTAGGGGCATAGGTTAATAGCGGCAAAGTCACAACGATTTTTCCTCCATACGCAAAATAAAATGGCTTTCATCAACTATCAGTAATCACACCAAATTGACAATCTCCGTAGTTATTTATAGACCCTCAACTATGCTTGGGTTTTAACTGTAACTGGGTCAGAAACAGCTAAGGCCTAGCCTACGAGCAACGGGGATCAGACATTCTTATTTCGACAGGGAGAGTAACAATCAGTCACGTTTCTTCAAAGTTGCTGAAGCAGCATTATTTTCTACTCTAAAAAGAATTTAATGACGATGCCAGCCGCGTTCCCACCTGGGCATCTAGCCTAAATCAGATGCCTAGCCTACAGGCGGGCTAAATTCGGTAGAGGTGGCCCAATGGCGTTATCAGCGCAGCAGCAGGATGACGCCATTCGTCCCACGGCAACCCCTACAGATTGAGTTCGGCTTTGCTGTAGAACCTACAGTTGGCTACGCACATAGCAAAGCCCTCTCCAAATCAGGGAGGGCTTTGCCTATGGTGATGCTGTTTACACTACCGACAAGGAATCGGCCCAGCGCTTACCAGCCGAAGGCTGAGACAGGGGCCAACACCTGTTCCTTGGCGTCTTCAGCTTCAGCGGCAGGCTCAGCCAAACGCGACTCGGCGCAAAACGACGCCGTGCTAAAGCCGCCAAACCGCTTCACCACGCTGGTGCGCAGCCGCAGGTTGGGGTTGGCAAACCAAAATCGCTCGACCGAGCTCATCGTTTCATATTCGGTAATCAGCAGCAGCCCACCATCGCCATCAATTTCGTAGCGACCGATCACGGGCACAATTTCGGCGTAGCCGCGCTCGCGCAAGAGCTGCCCACGGCTGGGGTCGTCGACATCGGGCACCAGGGCAAACACCGTGCTGCCAGCGTGGTTTTCATCGTCTTTATCCCAGGCCATCGCGCCGTCCCAGGTCACATAGGCTCCACCGACCGCCAGGGCAGGGTCGACATCGTGGAGTTGGCAAATTTCGACTACGCTGGGGTGCCCCTGTTCGAGGGCCTCTACCGAAATAGTTGAGCCGCCCAGTTCGGCCCGGCGAAAGGGCAGGTGGTGGGTGGTGCGTTGAGAATTCCACTGGCCCGCACTCATGCGGAAAAAGTCCATTACGTCCATGGGGCAGGTTCTATTACTTACTAGCGTTCTCAGAAATGCATCGACTCAGCCCGGCAAGCACTGGTCGTACTGCTCTGCATGGATCATACCGCTGCCACCAGGGTGAATGCCGCCAATCTCTGGAATAGACGGCTGTACAAGGCGCGATCGCCCATCAGAAGAGGGGTTAACGCTTTGGCAGAGGCGGCAGCAGCCCCCACTGTAAATCGGCCAGGGCGGGCCCTTTTGTTGAGTAATGTTACGCCGTCTGAGAAGACTTGAAGAGCCCTGCGAAGAGCTAGAGTGCCCAGAGCGGCTGAATTCTTTCGCTTTGCCCCCGACACAAGGGTCGCTTTTCCTTAATAACTTGTAAAAGATAAAGACACACGGGCGGTGTATAAACATGTCTGGAGGGTTAATTGAATTAGCGAAAGCCAATTCAGGCAACGGTTTCGAGGAATGTTGCGGATCTCTTACAGAGCCGCTTTTTCTCACTCTCATCCACCTTCCTTTCAAGTGTGTTGAGCCGATTGTGTAGAAGCTTGAACAAGCTTGAAGAAATGTAAACTAGATGAGAAAACCGAGCACGCTGATCTTTAAGATCCTTCCTATAGATTGGTTAGGCAGCTCCGGCTGAACTAATGATTAACTCGGTCTTAGGACCATTTTCAAGCAAACTCAGCGACAAAAATATTAGGAGATTTGAGTCGATGTTTGACGCATTCACTAAAGTCGTTTCCCAAGCTGACGCACGAGGCGACTTCCTCTCCACCGATCAGATCGATGCTCTTCAGCGCATGGTTGCCGACAGCAACAAGCGTATGGACTCCGTGAACCGCATCACCAGCAACTCTTCCAAGATCGTTTCTGATGCTGCTCGCGCTCTGTTCGCCGAGCAACCCCAGCTGATCGCTCCCGGTGGCAACGCCTACACCAACCGTCGCATGGCTGCTTGCCTCCGCGACATGGAGATCATCCTGCGCTACGTTACCTACGCTATCTTCTCTGGCGATGCCAGCGTTCTCAACGATCGCTGCCTGAACGGCCTGCGTGAGACCTACGTTGCTCTGGGTACCCCCGGTGCTTCTGTGGCCGCTGGCGTTGAGAAAATGAAAGGCGCCGCTATCGCTATCGTTAACGACACCAGCAACATCACCCAGGGTGATTGCAGCTCCCTCGTTTCCGAGATCGGCAGCTACTTCGACCTGGCTGCGGCTGCAGTTGCTTAGGTTTAACCAAGCGCTTCGTCGGTTTGCGCCTGCTGGCCACGGGCCATTCGCGCAATCCCTTTCATTTGATTTACTCGCTGTGAAGACCACTGAAGGAGAACCTTAAGCTATGAAAACCCCTTTGACCGAAGCTGTGGCTGCTGCTGATTCCCAGGGCCGTTTCCTGAGCAGCACCGAGATGCAAACCGCCTTTGGCCGTTTTCGCCAGGCTCAGTCTGGTCTAGAAGCTGCTAAAGCTCTGACCACCAAGTCTGACTCTCTGGTAAGCGGCGCCGCTCAAGCCGTGTACAACAAGTTCCCCTACACCACCCAAATGCAGGGGCCTAACTACGCTGCTGACGAGCGCGGTAAAGCCAAGTGTGCTCGCGATATCGGCTACTACCTCCGGATGGTCACCTACTGCCTGATCGCTGGCGGTACTGGCCCCATGGATGAGTACCTGGTTGCTGGCCTGGATGAAATCAACAGCACCTTCGAACTGTCTCCCAGCTGGTACGTGGAAGCTCTGAAGCACATCAAAGCTAACCACGGTCTGTCTGGCGACGGCGCCGTTGAAGCCAACTCCTACATCGACTACGCCATCAACGCTCTAAGCTAGGTTGGCCATTTGCCCGGAGGGGCAGACAGTTGTTAGCGACTTGTTAGCGATTGTTTGTTGCTCCGGGCATTGTTGTATCTATATACGCCCAAGGAGGCAACCATGGCAGTGACCACTGCGGCGGGACGCCTTGGCGTTTCGCCCTACAATGAGTCGATGCGGGTTGAGCTACGGCCCAACTGGGTTGAAGGCGATGTGGAAGCAGTGATTCGGGCTGCTTACCGCCAGGTCTTTGGCAACCAGTACATTATGGCTAGCGAGCGCAATACCAGCGCCGAGTCGTTACTCCGGCAAGGAGACATTTCAGTTCGTGACTTTGTGCGGGCTTTGGCCCTATCAGACCTATATCGGGACAAGTTTTTCCTGAGTGGTCCGCAAAATCGCTTTATTGAGCTGAACTACAAAAACCTGCTGGGTCGGGCGCCCTACGGCCAGGACGAAATCGCTTTTCACACCGACCTTTACAACACCTACGGCTACGCAGCGGAAATCAACTCCTACCTTGATTCCCAAGAGTACCGCGACAACTTTGGGGACAACGTAGTGCCCAGCTATCGCGGTCACCTGACCCAGCGGAGCCAAAAGACGGTCGGGTTTACCCGCTTCTTTCAGCTCTATCGGGGCTATGGTACCAGCGATCGCGCCCAAGGCGCGCGAGCCAAGCTGGTATCTGAAATTGCTAAAAACTCTGCTTCGCCCGTGGGCAGCGGAGCTACCGGAGCCGCTATTGTCGGTGGGTCTGGAGGCGATCGCGAGAAGCTCTACCGGGTTCGGGTAACTCAGGCTGCCGTGGCGGGCAGCCCCCAGGTGCGGCGCACCTGCACCGAGTTTTTGGTGCCCTACGAGCAGCTGTCTCGCAAGCTTCAGCAAGTTAACCGCACTGGCGGTCGGGTAACTAAAGTCGACCTGGCCTAGGTTGCGGCTTTAATACCTCTCTGGCGGAGTGCTTGGTCTTGCTCTGGCAAGGTTCTATGGCGATCTCATTTGAGCGGGGGTGACGGGGGCTAAGGTCTGCGATCGCTTCGGCTTGAGATGAGTTTGGCCGAGAGTGCTCCGCCATTTTTTTATTCTGCTGTGTTGAGTGGGCTCACGCTCACCGTGTTGATAAGACTGTGTTGATAAGGAGGATATTCCTGTGCCTATTACAACGGCAGCATCCCGGTTGGGGACCGCTGCGTACGACGAAAGTTCGCCCGTAGAGCTACGCGCCAACTGGTCTCCCGAAGACGCCGAACTCGTGATTAAGGCTGTGTACCGCCAGCTGCTGGGCAACGACTACCTAATGAAGTCTGAGCGCCTGGTTGGGGCTGAGTCACTGCTGAAGAATGGCTACATTAGCGTGCGCGACTTTGTGCGGGCCGTGGCCAAGTCTGAGCTCTACAAAGAAAAGTTCTTCTACGGCAACTTTCAGACCCGCGTGATTGAGCTGCACACCAAGCACCTGCTGGGTCGCGCCGTCTACGACGAGTCTGAAGTCGTTGAGCACCTCGATCGCTACGAAACCCAGGGCTACGACGCCGACGTTGATTCTTTCATCGACAGCGAAGAGTACCAGGCCAACTTTGGCGACAACGTAGTGCCCTACTACCGCAGCTTTGTCTACCAGGCCGGGCAGCGTTCGGTGGGCTTTACCCGCATGTTCCAAATGTATCGGGGCTACGCCACCAGCGATACCTCGCAAGCGGGCGGCAAAAAGTCGCGCCTGGCGGGTGAACTGGGCCGCAACACCTCCTCATCGGTGATTGCACCTACCAGTGCGGCCGCGGGCTGGTCGTCTCAGGCCAATAAGCTGGCTACCCCCAGTCAGGCTCTGGGCGGGTCTACCCCCTACGGTGCCAACGCCGGGAGGGTATACCGCATCGAGGTCATGGGTGCCAACCTGCCCCGCTACCCCAAGGTACGGCGGATCAACACCTCCTACCTGGTGCCCTACGAAAAGCTGTCGGCCAAGCTGCAGCAGATTAACGCCATGGGTGGTAGGGTAACCAGCGTTACCCCTGCTAGCCTCTAACTTAGACAGTAATAGGCGCACCTTCAGCGGTGCGCCTATTACCTACAATCGCCGTAATCGCCGTAATCGAGATCTCGCAACGACCAGGAGAGTTTCCTATGCTCGCTCAAAACGCCTTTGGCAGTCAGACCACCTCCCCCTCCGGCAACCGCATTTTTCTCTATGAAGTTGAGGGGCTGCGCCAAAACGACGCCACCGACCAAAACAACTACCCCATCCGCCAGAGCGGCAGCACCTTTATTAAGGTGCCCTACAGCCGTATGAACGAAGAAATGCAGCGCATTACTCGCATGGGCGGCAAGATCGTCAGCATTCAGCCCCTGGCGGCTGATTAGGCGACCTGAATATCGCTGGAGATGCAGTGGAGCATGGAACAGGATCTGCAACAGCCGATCAATGCTGAGGGAGAACCTCTCACGGTTGAGCAGGCCATTGCCAACCTGCGCCAAACCGCCGATACAGGACTGCGCTACTACGCCGCCTGGTGGCTAGGGCGTTTTCGTGTGTCGGAGCCAGCGGCGGTTAAGGCCCTGGTCATTGCCCTAGAGGATGAGAGCGATCGCGCCCCCGATGGGGGGTATCCGCTGCGGCGCAATGCGGCCAGGGCGTTAGGAAAGCTGGGCGATCGCACCGTTGTTCCTGCCCTGATCCATTGTCTGGCGTGCGACGACTACTACGTTCGAGAAGCGGCGGCTCAGGCCTTAGAATCTTTGGGCGATCCTCTGGCGATTCCGGCGCTGAGGGCACTGCTGAGAGGCGGTGTCACTGCCGCTGTGGCGGTACCCGGCAAGCCCCATCTCGTACAGCCCTACAATGCCGTGCTAGAGGCCCTGGGCACCCTGGGCGCAACCGACGCCGTTGAAGATATTGCTCCTTTTTTGGAGCACGACGTGGCCCAGGTGCAAAATGCGGCTACCCGCGCCCTGTACCAACTGACGGGCGATGCCACCTACTGCGATCGCCTGGTCGAGCGTCTGCAAGAGCCCAACCTGCAGCTCCGGCGATCGGCGATGATGGATCTGGGGGCAATTGGGTACCTGCCGGCGGCGGAAGCGATCGCGGCTACCCTAGCCGAAAATAGCCTCAAGCTGATTGCCCTGCAGGGGGTTTTAGAATCGCACCTGCGCCAGTCTAACTTTCCCAACCAGGTGCTGAGTGACGAGGCCCGCCGGGTGCTGGTATTAATGGATGAGCTGTTGTAGGACTTGTGAAGCAGGCGTGGGTGCAACCGTAGCAGAGCTGGTTCGAGCGATCGAAACCGCTGACTCTAAAGGCGCAATGGTGGTGGCGGTCAATCAGTTGGCCGCGGCTCGGGATGTGGCCGCTATTCCCTCCCTGATTACGGTACTGGGTTATAACAACCCTGGGGCAGCGGTGGCGGCCGTCAATGGCTTAGCCGCTCTGGGCAGCGCCGCCGTGCCCGCCCTACTGGAACAAATCGACGGCTACAACTACGGCGCTCGCGCCTGGGCCATTCGCGCCCTGGCGTTGATTGGCGACCCCCGCGCCCTGCCCGTGCTGCTTGAGACCGCCAGAGGCGACTTCGCCCTCAGCGTGCGCCGGGCCGCCGCCCGAGGGCTGGGCACCATCCGCTGGGCGCTGCTGCCTGCTGACCAGGCCGCGATCGCGCAGCGCGACGTGCTAGAGGTGCTCACCCAGGCCACTGCCGACCCAGAATGGGTCGTACGCTACGCTGCGGTGGCCGGGCTGCAGACCCTAGCGACAGACTTGGTCAACCCTGAGGAAAAACCGCTCATTCTCGCCTTCCTTCGCCGCATCTTTGAGCAGGATGAAACTCCGACCGTGCAGGCCCGCGCCCGCCTGGCTCTAGATGCCCTGGCAGCCCCCCATTAAAGCCTTTGCCAGAATGTTGAGAGATGCGACATATTAACTCAATTTCGAGGTATGGTCTCTATGGTTAATCGCGGCTTGAATCAAACATTAGTGGATTGAGTTTCCTAGCTGAGGAATTCAGTCCAGACCCCAAGCCGTTTTACATTAGAGATGCAGGTCGGGAAGGGGCGTATGGTGTTGGCAGATCGGTCAAATACCTCAAAAGATTTAAAGGTGATGGGTTTACCCGTTCACTGGCGGGCTGACTATGCGGGCTGGCTAATCGATCGGTACCGCCAGGGGCATGGGGCCCACGTGGTCACCCTCAACGCCGAAATGGCCATGCAGGCCGACCAGAATCCGGCCCTGCGCCAGGTCATTCTCAATGCCGAGCTGGTGATCCCCGATGGAGCCGGGGTGGTTTTATACTTTCGTGCCCGAGGACAGCGCATTGAGCGGGCACCGGGCATTGAGCTGGCCGCTGCGGTGCTCAAGCGCCTGTCGCCGACAGAAACCGTCTTTATGTACGGCGGTGTGCCCAGCGTGGCCGAACGTGCTGGCCTTTACTGGCAGCGACAGCTGGCCGGGTTACAGGTTGCCGGCACCCAGCACGGCTATCTAGGACCTGAAGACCAGCCTGAATTTTTGCAGCGCCTGGAGCAGCTGCAGCCCAGCGTCATTCTGGTCGGTATGGGCGTTCCCCGACAGGAACTGTGGATTCACGAGCACCGCCACCTCTGCCCCAACAGCATTTGGATTGGAGTCGGCGGCAGCTTTGACATCTGGGCCGGGGTGAAGTCTCGTGCTCCGCAGTGGATGTGCGACAACCACCTGGAGTGGCTCTACCGTCTCTACAAAGAGCCCTGGCGCTGGCGGCGCATGCTGGCGCTGCCACATTTTGCCCTGCGATCGCTCACCTATTCCGCTCGTTAGAAGGTTTAATACTGAATTTGCCTTGGCTACCCCCGATTGGGCTGGATAAACACCGTTTGCTCCTACGCAAGTCGCCTGTTTGAAATCGGGGTTATATGATTCGGATTTGTTATTAATCCACCCTTAAATTCGCCAATCCCAAATACCGAATTCCCGCTGGCGTGATCTCAAAACGACAGGGAAGCACCTTCACACCCTTGAGCATCGCTTCCCGCAGCAGCACACCGTAGGTAGGGTCGGCCTCGTCACCGGGGGCAAAATCGGTGCAGTCGCTGCGGTTGATAAAGTACAGCATCACCGCCTGGGACTGGGGGATGAGCGCTGTCAACTCTTTTAGGTGCTTTTGGCCGCGAGTCGTCACCGTGTCTGGAAAAAGGGCGAGAGTACCCTTGGCCCAGGTCGTGTTTTTGACCTCAATGTAGGTAGGGATCACGTTATCTTCCCCAGAAATCACAAAGTCAATGCGGCTTTTGCCGTCGCCACCGTAGCACACCTCGGGGCGAATAGCGCTGTACTCCCCCAGCTCTGGAATTTGACGCGCTTCCAGCAGTGACTTCACGACCCGGTTCGGCAGGGCTGTGTTCACCCCCGCCCAGGTGGGCACCGTATCGCGCACTTCCGCCAGCTCCCAGGTGTAGGCCAGTTTGCGCTTAGGGTCGGCGCTGTGCGAAACGAGTACCCGACCACCCAGGTGGCAAACCCCCGTCATTGGCCCTGTATTGGGGCAGTGGGCGGTGATGACCTCGCCTGTCTCTAACTCAATGTCGGCAAAAAATCGCTTGTAACGCTTCAGTAATGTGCCTTCGAGAAGGGGAGGAAAGGGGTAGAACCAGTCAGTGGTCATATCAGGGATTTGAAGTGGGCAGTGCCCACCCTACCAGGAAAGCGCTGTTACCGGCACCTGGGCAAAATAGCGACGACGAAACTGCTCCTCTTGTACTGCATCTAGAAATCGTTGCACCATCTCTACATTGGGCTCTGCATCAGGTTCCAGCTTGGAGTCAGCGGGGTCCGAGCCAGCTCGAATGGCGATCACGTCATCCTTTAGGGCTGTGACCTCAAACCCAGCCGTCGCCAGGGCAGCCAAGCCAAGGGACAGACTAGTGGCCGCAAGGCGCAGCCGATCGCTGAGCTGCGATCGCGCTACCCCTTGCTCGGTACGAGCCAGATACTTGGCATTCCCCACCAGCTCTTGCCATACCTCGACTGGCGACAGACTGTCGTTGTCGGCAGAAAAGGTCAGGGCCAGGGGCAACCCGGTCTGTGCCGCCTGCCGCTGCCAGGCCTGCCAATCGCTCCACTGTGCCGGCGCTTGGTCTACTTTGAGCACGGCTTTTGGTTCAGCTGGAACCGTCTGCCGCCAGTCCAAAACTGGAGCAGCTGGCTGGGGAGGCTGCTCAGTGGCTGCATTCAGGACCGGACGCACATCTGCCAGTTTGACGTGGTAGCCGTTGTAGCTGTTGAAGTCTAGCTCCACGACCACATCGCAGCGACCCGCAGGCAGCTCGTCGCGATAGTGCCCCCACCACTCGCCCGGAAACCCGGCCAAGGCCCCGTCATCCCACAGCTCAAACTCAGTTTTGATGAAGCCGACCGCCTTGTTCTGGCGATCGCGCAGCCGCTTGTGAAACGCGTTTTGAAACCAGGCGTTACGGACCAGCAGCTTCGGCACCGGATTGCCCATACCGCAGGGTTCCAGCCCCTTGAGTTCCCGAAACAGGGGCTGGCCCAGCTCAGCTACCGTCACCGCCAGATCTATCTCTAGAACAGACTGGGGCACACCGTCGCCGCCCAGCTGCTCGCGCACCATGCGGTTGAGCGCCGCCGCCAGCACCTCAATGTGCTCCACCGGCAGGGTCAGCCCCGCCGCCAGGGGATGCCCGCCAAAGCTACTGAGCAACTCGGCCTGGGCCTGAAACAGCTGATACAGATCGAGCCCCTTTACCGATCGCGCCGACCCCCGCGCCAGGCGAGGGCGACCATCCTCGCTGGGTGGGTCGATGCGCAGCAGAATGGTGGGTCGCCCCAGCACCTGAGCCACCTGCCCTGCCACCAGGCCCAGAATACCGGTTGGCCACTGTTCATCAGCCAGGACCAGGCAGCGGGTAGTCGCGAGATCGACCTGGGTTAGCCGCGCCATCACCTGCTCGTAGAGGTCGCGCTGCAGGGCTTTGCGGCGGGTATTGGCCAGCTCAGCTTCGTAGGCTAGGGTTTTGGCCCGATCGCGGTCTTGACTGGTCAGCAGCTCTACACAAAAGCTGGCGTCGCCGTGGATGCGGCTAACCGCATTGATGCGCGGCCCCAGCCCAAAGGAAATGTCTGTCGGGCGATCGCCCGTGCGCTTACATAGCGCCAGCAGTTCCGCCAGTCCCGGTCGCGGGTAGGGCGGCTGGGGTTGGGTCTGGGTCTGCAGCCGCGCCAGCCCCCGCTGGGCCAGATAGCGACAGTCGCCCCGCAGCTCCACCAGGTCGGCAATCAGGCCAATGGCCACCAGGTCTAGGACGTGGTCTAGGGGCAGGGGCGGCGGCGCGTCGAGCGATTCATACAGCCCCTCCAGCAGCTTGTAGGCCACCGCCACCCCCGACAGGGTTGCCAGGGGATGGTTCGGCGGCAGACGGCGGGGGTTAATCAGGGCTACTGCGCCAATATCGGCCTCTGGCAGGGTGTGGTGGTCGGTCACAATCACCGCCATACCTAAGCTCTTGGCGTAGGCAATTTCGGCCCCGCTAGTGCTGCCGGTATCGCAGGTCACCAGCAGGGTAGCCCCCCATTCGGCTAAATGATCAAGACCGCGCCGCGACAGTCCGTGGGATTCACTCAGCCGGTTGGGGATAAAGTAGGTGAGGCGATCGCCCTTGGGGATCACCTGGCCCAACCCATCCCAGAGTACGGCGGTAGCAGTCACTCCGTCGGCATCAAAATCACCCCAGATAGCCACTTTCTCCTGACGGGCGATCGCCTGCTGCAGGCGAGTAACGGCGATCGCCATATCGTCGCCCATGGCGCTGGCCGGTGTGGGCAGATAGGCCGCTGGGTTGAGCCAGCCCGCCAGGTCTTCGAGCGAACACACCTGGCGCTGCCACAGCACCTGAGCGAGCCGACGCCCCGCCCCCGGCAGCACTTCAGCTACCGCCTCCACCCAGCGATCGGGGCAAACGTCATCGGTCGGCAGGTGCCAGTGCGACACTGGGGCATCCATAGGGTTAATTAAGAATGATTAAGGAATTCAGTCAGGAAAAGTGATATCGGAGTGATGCAGGACGGACCGACCAGGGCAGTTTAAATAAGCTTCCGTAAAATCAAGAAGGCCTAGAAATTCTAGATCTATGTCCTGCGATAGAGTTATAAGTACTGAAATTTCGTCCATCTGGCTGAATACATTCATACTTAATTATCTATCCTAGGTCGGCACATTGGGGCTGAACAGCCCCCACCGCCCCCGATATTTACAGGCCCACCTTTAACGGAAGCCCCAGGCAAATGCTGCTTTAGCCCCCTGGTTGAGCAGGCTGCAGCTGGGGTTGTGGACTCCTTACGAACTACTATGACTAAGCATAGCCACCCTGAGCTAGACGGGCAAAACCCTCAAACCCTATACACATTCCAACTCAAACGCCCCGGCCAAACCCTGCGAGAACGGCTGACCTGGGGCGCACTGGGGCTATCCGTGGGGCTAGGCATAGCTGCCAGCGCTTTTCTGCTGGTTCCCCAGGCGCGATCGTGGTCCTGGCCCAATCGAGCCGCCGCCGCCGCTCAGAACGACCCCTTTCGCCAGGGAGCCGGGCAGGCCATGGCTGCCGCAGAGCTGACCCAAACCGCAGAATTTAGCGAAGACTGGACCGAGGTCGCTATGCTCTGGCAACAGGCGATCGCCCACATGCGATCGGTACCCAAGGCCAGCCCCAACGGCGCCCTGGCCCAGCAAAAAGTGGTCGAGTACGAGCGCAACTTGAAGTACGCCCAGAGTAATGTCGGCACCCGTGACCGCCGCACCCCCACCGATAAAACCTACTGGACGCTGGGCTCCGACCGCGACCTGGTGATGGCGATTCAGGGGGCACCCTCCCAGACTATGCAGTACCACACCGCCTGCCAGCAAACCCTGCGCTACGGCAACAGCTTTGTCGAACTGCACAACGGCTACGTCAAACAGTATGACAACGCCGACGGCAATCTGCGGGTGCTTGCCAATGAGTCAACCGTTGTATCGGCCAAAGCCGCCCAGGGCAGCTGGACACTGGGGTCTACCCAGGCCGATGTGGTGCAAATTCAGGGCGCGCCCACCCGTCAGGAACAGTACACCTCTGAGCGGTTTACCACCTTTTACTACGGCAAAAGCTCCGTGCTGTTTGAAAATGGCCAGGTGATTGGCTACCTAAACTCCGACAACAACCTCAAGGTGTCGCTGCAGTTGCCCGCCCCAGCCTCTGACCAGGCCGCCCCGCCGTTCTGGACAATGGGCTCTAGCCGCGCCGAAGTGCTGCGGGCCGAAGCGCAAACCCCCGTCGCAATCAGCCGCAACGATACCAACTGCGAGGAAGTGTTTCATTTCAGCGACGGTGAAGTTACCTTTCGGCAGGGGCTAGTGACCGGCTACCGCGATCGCGGCGGCTCTCTCAAAGTGCGTTAAGGTAAGTGCGCTAAGGTATGGCCTAAGCCACCGATTACCATTGTCATTGCCAGGCGCTCACGGCCAGAGCGCTTAACAATTCAGGTGATTACCCGGCTATGGGTGAAGTAACGGCGCTACCCTATAGCCTAGGGTATAGATCCGGTGCATCGTTTTGACTCAATGCCCGTATGCTTAGACCAATGACCTAGCCTGCCCGCCCCCGCGTTGTGGATGATGCCTTCGCTGCCATTGATCTAGTCATCGTCGACGACGATGCTGAGACTTCGTGCCTGCTGCAGCGGCTGCTGAGCCAGCAAGGGTACCGAATCCAGGTGGCCGAAAGTGGCCAGCAGGCGATCGCCTCCATTGTGGCGTCTCGGCCCGGCCTGGTGCTGCTCGATCTGCTGCTGCCCGACATGGACGGCTATAGCCTCTGTCAGCAGCTCAAGCAAAACCCTGTCACCGCCGAGATCCCGGTGATTGTGCTGAGTTCTCTGGTCGACTCCATCGACAAGGTCAAAGCCTTCCAGGCCGGAGCGACCGACTACATCACCAAGCCCTTTGCCGTGCAGGAAGTGCTGGTGCGCGTGCAGAACCAGCTGCGATTGGCTCAGCAGCGGCACCAGCTCAGCCAGCAAAACGCTCTGCTCATCCAGGAGGTGAACGAGCGCACCCAGATGGAGCAGGCGCTGATTGCGGTCGAGATGAACTACCGCAGCATTTTTGAAAACGCCACGGTGGGCATCTTTAAAGCCTCGGCGAAGGGGCAGTTGCTCAGCGTCAACCCCTCCATGGCGCGTCTCTACGGCTATGAGTCGGCCCAGGAGATGGTGGCTACCGTCGCCGATATTAGCCGCCAGATCTATCTTCAGCCCAAGCGCCGCGATGAGCTGGTGGTCTACCTCAACCGCTTTGACAAAATCACCGACGCCGAATCAGAGGTATTTCGTAAAGACGGCACCACCTTTTGGGTCAGCGAAGACATCTGGAAGGTGTGGGATAAAGTGGGCACCTTTCTGCACTACGAGGGCATTGTCCACGACATTAGCGAACGGCGCCAGATGGAGACCGAACTGCGCCAGCAGCGCCAGCAGGCCGATCGCCTGCTGGTCAATATTTTGCCCTACCGCATTGCCCAGCGCCTCAAGGGGGGTGCCCGCACCATTGCCGAAAGCCTCGACCAGGTCAGCGTGCTGTTTGCCGACCTGGTTGACTTTACTGCCGCCTCCAGCCAGATGACGCCGCGCCAGCTGGTCAAGATGCTCAACGAAGTTTTCTCGATGTTCGATCAGCTGGCCGAGTTTCACCGTTTAGAAAAAATTAAGACGATTGGCGATGCCTATATGGTGGCGGGGGGCTTGCCCGTCCCTAACGATGATCACGCGGTCGCGATCGCGCAGTTTGCCCTCGATATCTGCGACGCGATCAAGCAGTTTCAGCGTCCCGATGGCAAAACCTTTCAAATTCGGGTGGGCATCAATACCGGACCGGTTGTCGCCGGGGTAATTGGGCGGCGCAAGTTTGCTTACGACCTCTGGGGCGATACCGTCAACATCGCCAGCCGCATGGAAGCGACTGGCGAAGCCCAGCGCATTCAGGTCACTCCAGAGCTATACGAACGGCTGAAGGACCAGTTTCAGTTTGAGCAGCGCGGCTACGTGGCGGTCAAAGGCCGTGGCCAAATGATGACCTACTGGTTGGTAGGGCGACTTTAACCAGGTTCTAGCTATCACCACAGCGGTTAGAGGTTTTAACTGTCAACCTACAGGCGATGGCTACAGGCTAGCTTCCGCAGTTTTGGCAACAGGTCACCATCACGTTTTCGGCCTATTGGCCAGCGCCATATTCGGCGCCTATGATAGCGTAATCAAGGTTTACACACGTGGCCTTACCTGAGGCTCAGTGCTAGGCCAATGGCGCTCGAGGGAAGGATAAGGTCAACGCAACAACTAGGGGTAACCCGTTATTTATTTGTTCATTTAGTTGTCTTAAAGACGGCAGATGGGCCAGCTGTCTTAGATCGAGGTGGGGTTCAATTCAGCCGCGCCAGAGTTTGGTGAGGCTCTGGTAGAGGATTTCAGGGATGACGTTACTTCAGCCAGCAACGGTTTTCATTACAGAAGCGCCCCCCCACCAGACAGAGGCCCTGGTTCAAATGCTGGTCGCCGCCAGCTATCAGGTGCAGGTGCGCGCCGAGGCCGACATCTTACCCCAACCCCAGCGACCAGAGCGATGGCCCGATCTAATCCTTTTGCAAGTGTTTGGGGCCGATAGCAGCGGCTATCGCTTGGGCCGCAGGCTAAAGGGCAACCCTGCTACAGCCGCCATACCGCTAATCTTTGCTGGCACCTTTAAAGACGCTGCTAGCCGAGAGCAGGTCTTTGCTGCAGGTGGCGTGGACTATCTAGAGTCTCCCTTCATAGCCGCCGATGTAGCCGCTCGCGTCAGTCACTGGATTGACGTTGCTACCGCCAGGCCCATCCGCCCCTCGTTGCTGAAAGACAGCCTGCAGCGGCTGCACAACACCCTCGATCTAAACACTATTTTGCAGACGGCTGTGCAGGATGTACGCCAGCAAATCCTTGCCGATCGCGTCATTATTTACCAGTTTGGCCAGGATGGGCGGGGGCTGGTAACCCACGAAGCCGTGCTCGATGAGCGCCTCAGCGTGCTGCACCGCCAGGTAGAAGATGCCTGCTTTGACCAAGAGCACGCGGTTAAGTACTGGTCAGGGCGAGTTGGGTACATCGGCGATGTAGAGGCTTTGGGCAACGTTAGCCAGTGCTACCGCGACATGCTGCTGAGCTTTGACATTCGGGCCAACCTGGTGGCACCTATCATTCACACCCTGCCGGGGCAGAACCGCTACCTGTGGGGATTAATGATTGTGCATCAGTGCTACCAGCCCCGGCGGTGGCAGACCGATGAGGTTGAGCTACTGCAGGAAATATCGGCCCACCTGGCGATCGCCATTCAGCAGAGCCGCCTGTTTGAGCAGGTGCGGCACCAGGCTCGCCAGGAGATGTTGCTCAACCACATTCTGGATGAAATCCGCGCCAGCCTGGATGTGCAGCACATTCTCACCTGCACTGTAGAGCACCTGGGCACCGCCCTTAACCTGCGCCAGTGCGGTATCACGCTGCTGCGCCACAACCTGACCGGCCTACCCACGCCGTTTGTGGTGACGGTGCAGGCTCCAGCCCTGAGTGAGCCTGTCACCCCTCTAGAGATTACTGAAGCGCTGCGGCAGCAGCTCATGCTCGACAACGACCTGATTGTGCTGCCCTATCGGGTCAACCCACTACAGATGCGCTCCAACGCGGCTCAGCTCGTGGTTCAGGGCGAAAACACCTACCTGGCTACGGCCATTCGTATTGATAACCAGGTGCAGGGGGTGCTGTGGGCCTGCCCCGCCCCCAATCACCTGAGCAGCATTGACAAAACTAGCAAGTGGGAGCACAGCGACCTGAGCCTGGTAGAAGAGGTGGCCATGCAGCTGAGTCAGGCGCTACAGCAGGCGGCCCTGTACCAGCAGCTCCAGGCGGCCAATGATGAACTCCGGCGGCTGGCCCACCTCGACGGGCTGACTCAGATTGCCAACCGTCGCGAGTTCGACCGCTACCTAGCTCAGGAGTGGCAGCGGCTGCAGCGCGAACAGGGCAGCCTAGCCCTGGTTTTGGCCGACGTTGACCACTTCAAAGGCTACAACGATACCTACGGCCACCTGGCTGGTGACGACTGCCTGCGATCGATCGCCCGACTGCTAGACCAGGTGACCAAACGCCCTGCCGACTTAGCCGCTCGCTACGGTGGGGAGGAATTTGCTCTGGTTTTGCCCAATACAAATTCGGCTGGGGCGATCGCCCTGGCCACAGAAGCCAAAACCTATTTGACTCGCCTGGCCATTCCCAACGCAGCCTCGCCCCTGTACGGGCAGGTCACCGTCAGTTTTGGGATTGCCGTTCTAACGCCGGTCCCGACCCTATCGACCGAACTCCTGATCCAGCGGGCTGATCAGGCCCTCTACGCCGCCAAGGAGAGCGGTCGCAATAGCTACTGCCTCTGGTCTGAGAGGATACAATCGGCTTAGGGGATTGCATCAGTTGAGTTAGCCGAGGCCCCAAAGGCCAGAGCCTCAAAGACTAGAGCCCCAAAGCCTAAAGTAATTGGCACGGGTCACAGCCTATTAGCTAAAACCTGCCAGCTAAAGCGACCGATTGACCTTTCCGTTACCCCCCCTCGGTTCATCAACGCCTGATTTAAACCATGGTCAGCCTGTCTCCCACCCTGCAGCAGCGGCTGCGATCGCCTCTAGCGATCGGCGCTGTAACCTTGCATAGCCGGGTGTTGCAGTCGCCCCTCTCCGGCGTCACCGATCGCGCCTTTCGCCAGCTGGTGCGCCGCTACGCCCCCGACTCCATGCTCTACACCGAAATGGTGCAGGCCACGGGCCTCTGTCACGCCCAACAGCTCGAAAAAATCATGGATATTGACGCCAGCGAGCAGCCGATCAGCATTCAGCTGTTTGACTGTCGGCCTGACTTTATGGCCGCCGCCGCCGCTAAAGCCGTCGCCGAAGGGGCGAAAACCATCGACATCAACATGGGCTGCCCGGTGAATAAGATCACAAAAAAAGGGGGCGGCTCGTCGCTGCTGCGCCAGCCCGATGTGGCCGAGGCGATCGTGCGCACCGTTGCGGCGGCGGTGCCGGTGCCTGTTACCGTCAAAACCCGCATTGGCTGGGATGACGACTCCATTAATGCCATTGACTTTGCCCGCCGCATGGAGGCCGCCGGGGCGCAAATGCTCACTCTCCACGGCCGCACCCGCCACCAGGGCTACCACGGCCCCGCCC
Organism: filamentous cyanobacterium CCT1; assembly: GCA_003017855.1. GTDB lineage: Bacteria > Cyanobacteriota > Cyanobacteriia > Phormidesmidales > Phormidesmidaceae > Nodosilinea. The sequence continues at coordinate 28,114 of PYER01000007.1, read as the reverse complement.
GGTGGAAGTGGATCGCCCAGGTCAAGGCAGCGCTGAGCATTCCGGTCATCGCCAATGGCGACATTGTCTCAGTAGAGTCGGCGGTGCGCTGTTTGGAGCAGACCGGGGCCGACGGCGTCATGTGCTCACGGGGCACCCTGGGCTATCCCTTTCTGGTCGGTGAAATTGATACGTTTCTCAAAACTGGCACCGTGCCGCCAGCGCCCACACCCATCGATAAGCTGCGCTGCGCCCGCGAGCACCTCGGCCTGCTGTGGCAGTACAAGGGGCAAAAGGGTATCTACCAGGCCCGCAAGCACATGGCCTGGTATGTCAAAGGCTTTGAGGGAGCTGCTCCCCTGCGTCAGCGGCTCTGCCAGATCGATACGGTTGAAGCCGGATACGCCCTGCTCGATGGCGCGATCGCTGAGCTAGATAATGCGATCGCAGCGATCGAACGTCCTCCGTCCTGGCCGGTTAACCGTCATGAAGTTCTACCCGTCGGATAACCGCCCCTTGACTAATGGGCTTTAAGGTAGGATCTATTAATAAATTTAATTTGCAGTTTCCTCCCCGTAATCTCCATGACCTCGTACGCCACCGCCACTGCCCGCGCCGATATGGGTGAGCTTCGCCGTCTGAGAAGCCTACTGCCCCCCGAGCTGCAAAGCTGGGTGACGGTGGAGTCAGCCATTGATGTCACCCCGCCGCTGATCACCTGTGAAGAACTGGGCAAAGACCAGGTCGAAATTCAGGTCGATCTGATCAAATGGGAGCAGCTGGCCCTCGATCAACGCAACCTGCTGTTTTGGCACGAGGTGGGCCGCATCCAAAACGACACCATTCCTCGCGATGGCTGGGAGATGGCGGCGCTGGCCATTGGCCTCGGCGGTGCCGTGGGCGAACTGTGGGTGCAAGACGGGCTGCTGCTCATGCTGGCCCTGAGCCTGTGCGGCTTCTCTAGCTGGCGGCTCTACAAGCGCAACAACAACCAAAAAACGCTGCAGGAGAGCATCAGCGCCGACGAGCGTGCGATCGCCATTGCCACTCGCTTTGGCTACACCCTGCCCAATGCTTACAAGAGCCTGGGCAGCGCTCTCAAAACCCTGATTGAGCAAACCCCCAAGAAGCGCCAGCGCGACCGCTACATCAAACGTCTAGAAGCACTCAAGAAGAGCGCCGCCAAAGCCAAAGAAAGCGCCCGCGCCGAACGGGGCGACATGCGATCGGCTTATTAGAACTCATAGCTACTTAGGGACTGGGCGCCTGTCCTAATACATAGATCTAGGCTTAGGCGCAGACACCCGGTCCCTCCTTTATCCTAGGTGGGCTGATTCACCGCCTGAAATATCGCCTCTACCACCGCAGGTTTAATCTCCGGCGGCAATTTGCTGCTGGCACCAATGACCGCAAACCCAGTACCTTGAGGAATCACTCCCGTCAGCCCGGTCGCCGTCAGCTGTGGGGCGACCTCAGACCCTTGCTGAGGCAGCACCACCAGCGGCTTTGGCGCCTGACGGTACACCCCCAGGCGCTGCAGCGTTAGCCCAAAAGAACCAGGTTGAAAGGCTGGATTTAGCTCGCCGTCGTACTCAAACTTGCTCAGCATCAGCTGCATTGAGTGGAGCTGGGCCGGGTTGAGTGGGGTGGCATCGGGCACTGTGCGGGCGCGGCGAGTAGCCACCATCTCTAAAAACGGAATTTTGACCACGGTTAGCTGGTTGGCTTGGGTATCAAACGAATGGCAGTAGGCCAGGCTATCCCAGCCGGGGTTATCGCGCAGAATCCATTTGTAGCGTTGGCCATCGCCCTGGGCATAGAGCACCGTGCCCTGCCACTGCCCCAAACTGAGCGGCGGCTCGAGATTACGAGTGCGAATTGAGGCAAACCCGCCGCTGTTGGCCGTAGAAACCTGCCCCCCAAACCGCAGACCTTCCTGCCACTGCACCTGGCTGCTGCTGACGCCTCCCATCACCCCATCGTCCAGGCTGCCCCACAGGGCTGCAATCGCTGGGTCAGGCTGCCGAAAATGGATCAGGGTGGCCTCCTGATCTGTCGTCGTTTGCGCCAATTGCTCCAGCCAAGGCTGAAGGCTATCTTCAGGGCCAGCGGCTGACCAAACAACCAGCGCAGCATTCGTCATACCAGCCGGTACAGAGTCCTGGCCCGGGGCCTCAACCCTGTACCCCAGTGAACCCAAAGGTTCGTTTAGGCTATTGGCCCAGGCGGTCGTCGCGCCTAACAGATATACGCCCGGCTGGGCTGGGGTCGGTATTAGACTGGCGGGGTTGAGGGGCTGAGTCATTGCGGTACCTGGATCAGCTAGCCCAGACAACCCTCTCAATACTGGAGATAAAGGCCCGGCCACATCGAAGTGAGCCAGTGTTTTAAGCAGCCGTAGAGGGTTCCAAACCATAGTGATATACCAAGTTCAGCTCGGGATCTGTAGTTTTCCCACAGGTAGAACTTCACTTCTGAACTTGAATGAAGTTTAGCTTACAGCAAAATCTCGGATGCCATGGAGATATGGCCAGGCGAGGCGACCACAACCGAGACGTTTTTCTGTGAATTTACTCATTAACCCAACGATTGGGCCTGGGTATGCTGAATTTATCGATGATTTGTGGCGCTGATGACTCCCTTAGCGATCGCTAGAGCACCTGGATGTTGGCCGAGTCCTTCAGCTACCTCCCGAGGCTAAAGCTTTTGTGAGGTTAACCGAGGTAATGCATCAATCTTCTATAAACGACGCCCAAAGGCTTCCTGATTGCCCCCTGAGCCTTCAGTTTAGTAGAAGCAAGCTAAGCAAAATCAACCACCAGGCGCTCAGGCGCTGCACCCAGGTACCGACCTTAATGCGAGCCAAAAGCCATCTGGGCTAGTTAAAGCCCCAACAGCCCCCTAGCCCCAAACCGCCCCCTACAGACATCTTGCACGTGGTTTCTAAAGCAGGCGTTGTCCATGCGAATTCTAATTTATTCTTATAACTACCACCCTGAACCTATTGGTATTGCGCCACTGATGACTGAGCTGGCTGAGGGGCTGGCCGCTCGGGGCCACCAGGTGCGGGTTATAACCGCCATGCCCAACTATCCTGAGCGCAGTATTTATCCTCAGTATCGCGGCCGTCTCTATGCGACCGAAAAGCGCAAGGGCGTTACGATTCAACGCTGCTTTGTGCTGACCTGCCAGAAACGCGGGCTGGTGGGTCGACTGCTGCTGGAGTCGAGCTTCATTACCCTGAGCCTGTGGCCAGCGCTGGTTTCAGCTCTGGGGGGCTGGCGTCCCGACGTTATTCTCAACACCAGTCCATCGCTGCCGGCCTGTCTGCCCGTCGCCATTCTCAAGACGCTGTTTCAGTGCCCCAGCGTACTCAACCTGCAGGATATTTTGCCTGAGGCTGCCGTCCAAACCGGCTTGCTCCGCAACCCCTGGGCTATTCGCCTGTTTGAGCTATTGGAGTCATTTGCCTACCATAGCGCCACCCGCGTCAGCGTGATTGCCCAGGGCTTCCGCGATAACCTGCTGGCCAAAGGGGTACCCGATGCCAAAATGGTGTCCATCTCGAACTGGGTCGATGTCGATTTTATTACGCCTCGTCCCCAGGCTAGCAGCGAGTTTCGCCGCCGCCACCAGCTGCAGGACAAGTTTGTGGTGCTCTACACGGGCAATATTGCCGAAACTCAGGGAATTAGAACGGCTATTCGCGCCGCTCAGGCGTTAGCCGCCTACCCCGATATTCGCATGGTGATTGTGGGGGAAGGAAAACAGCTGGCGGTGCTCGAACGATTTTGCCAGCAGCTGGGGCTGACCAACGTTTTGCTGTTGCCCTTTGTGCCCCGAACCGAGCTGCCCGATATGTTAGCCGCCGCCGATGTGGGGCTAATTTTGCAGAAGCAGGGCGTGGTGGGCTTCAACATGCCGTCTAAAACTCAGGTGCTACTGGCCAGCGGTCGACCCATCTTAGCTTCGGTACCGGCCCACGGCACGGCGGCTCAGGCGATAATGGCCAGCGGCGGCGGCATTGTCGTTGAACCTGAGAACCCGACGGCTCTGGCCAGGGGAATTCTTGACCTGTATCACCAGCCCGAAAAGGCCCAAGCGTTGGCCCGTCAGGGGCGTCAGTATGCGCTGGAGCACTACTCGGCTAAGCGCGCGATCGACCGCTATGAGGCCCTGTTCTACGCGCTGACTGCGCCTCAGCGGCAGCCGCTGGATGGGGAGGTGGTGCTGGCGCTACAGCCGGTGCAGAAGTAGGTTGGTGAGCGATCGCTATTTCCCTTGGCCCAGGCGGTCGCTTACCCTCCTACGCCTATTCTTCAATTGCTAAAGAGACTCGATCGCCCCCCACCGAGCGCATTTCGCCCAAAAACTGCATGACCTGCTCGTAGGGAAGGTCTTGACTGGGCAGCAAAAAGACGATGTTTTCGGGATTGCGGCCCAGGTAGGCCTCAACCTGACCCTTGAGGGCGTCAACCTCAATGGGCTGTCCGTTGAGCTGCACCTGGTTTTCGCCGACTAGCTCCACAATGAACGGGTCGGCGGGCAAGGGTGGCGGGGTACTGTCCTGCTGCTCGGCAGGCAGCTGGACTTCAATGAGGCTTTCGCTGCCCAGGGTCATGGTGATAGTGACGAAGAAGGCCAGGATGCCCATCATGACTGTCAACATGGGCACCAGATCGACCTGGGGCGGGTTGGGGCTGAGTTTGGACTTGAAGCGCATGGGAGGCTACTACATTCGCTCTGGGGTGCCGACAAAGTCGCCGTGGCGGGTACTGTCGGGGGCCAGAGTGGCAGGCTCGTACCAGTACTGGCGGTAGATCAGCTCTAGCTCGTTGCCAGCATCGGAAAAGTAGTCGATTTGCTGGGCCTGGAGGCTGACCAGCACGCGAAAGATCAGCAGCGCCATGATGGCGACAATCATGCCCGCGGCGGGGGTAATCAACGCTTCACCAATGCCCGCCGCTGCCGCTGTTGCCTGGTCCCCCGTACCGCCGCCGCCAATGTTGAGGTTGCCAAAGGTGGCAATCAGGCCGGTTACTGTGCCCAGCAGACCCAGCAGGGGAGCTACAGCCACAATGGTTTCGAGCAGTTTGTCGCCCTTGCGCATTTTGACGAACTCGCGATCGCCCGTTGTTTCCATCGCCAGCCGAAAGGTGTCGGGGGAGGGCTGCTTGAGCCGCAGGGGCGCGAGCAAAAACCGCCCAATCGGCAGGTCCTGGGCCTGGGCCGCGATCGCGGCAGCCTCGGTGAGGTCACGGCGGGAGGCATCGAGCACCTCGCTGACCACCTGGTCTTCGCGACGCAGCAGCTTAGTCCAAAACAGGGCGCGCTCCAGGGCGGTGGCGATGGTCAGCACCGAGCAACCCACAATGGGCACCATGACCGGCCCACCCTTTGCCAAAAAATCAAGAACAGTTGTCATAGCCCAGAACTAAGGTTGGAGTTGGTTGTGCTAGCAGGTGCGTCCACCACGATAAGCCTATCGAAAGCCACTGCCTCACACATTAACGGATGGGATTTAGCGCTTTAAGAACAGATTAAACAAAACAGATTGAGCTCGCATCTCTATTATTCCCATATTAGTCACTGTCGCCTGGTAGATAAGGACGGTTAATCACCCGGCCCGTAGGACCAGTCACGGTAGTTGTCTTGACAGCCGGAGCGGCCTGCGGACTGGCACCATCGACCGGGGGAGCAGAGGATGCCTGGGCTTCAACCGCCGCGGCGGTTGAGGCACCGCTGAGCGCTACGGGCACCATCGCCGTGGAGGCGGACTGGAGTTCTTGCCAACTTAGATTACCATCGGGGTCAATTCTGACCAGCACCGAGTCGATGGTGCTAGCCCCGGTTTCAAGACCGCCCACGACCTGACACTGAAAGCGATCGCCCGGCTGATTGATCCGGTAAATAGCGGTGCCGCAGTCGACTAAGGCCCGCTTGCCAAAGGCCTGAGACAGCCCCTGTTGAATCGTGTCTTCGACCGTGGGCAGGTTGAGCATGACCGTTGAGTTGGGTATCTCCCAGGTGACGTTACCCTGGTCGTCCTGCTGAGTCACATTGATCGTGAATGTACCTTCGGGGTCTAGCTCCCCCACGCAGCGGAAATAGGCCCCCGCCTGACGGCTGACATCATCGGGGCAGCGCACCTCGCGCAAGGTCAACCGCCGTCCCTGACGTTCGATATCAGCCTGAATGTTGGCTTCAATGTCGGCGGTGTTGAGGCGATTGCTGCAGGCGGTCAGGCCCAGGGTTCCCAGCCCCAGCAGCCCCAGCAAGGATTTTGAGAGCATTACGCGAAAGGTTGGGTTGCGCCTGTCCATCGAGCCAGTAAATCCTTAAATTTGAAAGATTTGAATCGGGTATTGACCATAGTAATACTCGATTGTGGCAGCAATGGCGTTCTTGCGCATGCTGTCTCTACTACCTTCAGCCGCAACGTAAGGGCGCGATTTTTGCCGGACTGCTCCCAATCTCCACCATAATGAAGATAGCTCTTAACACTCGTTTACAACTATTTCGGCACCATGGCAAAAGACCTACAGCAATTTTTGACCCTGCTGGAGCAGCGCGGGCAGCTGCGCCGCATTGCGGCCCCCGTTAGCCCCGATCTTGAAATTGCTGAAATCGCCAATCGCCTACTGCTCGGCGGCGGCCCCGCGCTGCTGTTTGAGAATGTGCAGGGGGCGACTATGCCGCTGGCCATCAACGTGCTGGGTACCGTCGAGCGGGTGTGCTGGGCCATGGGTATGGAGCATCCGGCGGAGCTGGAAACCCTGGGCGAAAAGCTAGCGCTGCTCTACCAACCCCGCCCCCCCAAGCAGTTTTCCCAGGCGATTGACTTGGGAAAAGCCCTTTTCGATGTGGTCAAGGCCAAGCCCGTGCGCGATCTGCTGCCGCCCTGCCAGCAGGTGGTGCTTAAGGATGATGCGGTGGATCTCAACCAAATGCCTCTGCTGCGGGTCTACCCCGGCGATGCCGGCCAGGTGATTACCCTGGGGCTGATGATTACCAAAGATCCGGAGACCAAGATTCCTAACGTGGGTGTCTACCGGCTTCAGCAGCAGTCGAAAAATACCGCGACGGTGCAGTGGCTGTCGGTGCGGGGCTGTAGCCGCCACCTGCGCAAAGCCGCCGAGATGGGCAAAAAATTGGAGGTGGCGATCGCGATCGGAGTACATCCGCTGGTCATTCTCGCCGCCGCCACGCCGCTGCCCATTGACCTGTCGGAATGGCTGTTTGCCGGGCTGTATGCGGGCAAGGGGCTGAGTCTGGCCAAATGCAAAACTGTCGATCTTGAGGTGCCTGCCGCCTCTGAAATCGTGCTAGAGGGCACCATCACCCCTGGCGAAACCGCCGTCGATGGCCCCGCTGGCGACCACATTGGCTACTATGGCGGCGTCAACGAAGCCGCGCCTCTGCTGCGGTTCCACTGTATGACCCACCGCAAAAACCCGATCTACATGACCACCTTTAGCGGTCGCCCGCCGAAGGAAGACGCCATGATGGCGATCGCCCTCAACCGCATTTACAACCCCATCCTGCGCCAGCAGGTACCCGAAATTCAGGACTTCTTTTTGCCGATGGAAGGCCTGAGCTACAAAGCAGCGGTGCTCTCGATCGAAAAGTCGTATCCGGGCCAGGCGAAGCGGGCGGCCCTAGCCTTCTGGTCAGCGCTGCCCCAGTTTAGCTATACCAAGTTTGTGATTGTGGTCGATAAGGCGATCAACATTCGTGACCCCCGTCAGGTGATGTGGGCGGTGACCTCGAAAGTGGACCCCGTACGCGATGTGTTCATCTTGCCCAATAACCCTTTCGATCGGCTGGATTTTGCCACGGAGAGGCCAGGTCTGGGCAGCCGTATGGGTATTGATGCGACGACGAAGGTCTATCCCGAAACCGATCGGCCTTGGAGTGAGGAGCTGACCCCCGACCCAGAGACAGCAACGCTGGTGGACAGCCGCTGGGCGGAGTATGGCTTGAGCGATTTGAACTTAGGCGAAGTGGACCCGAATTTGTTTGGCTATGACTTGAGGTAAATTGAGCCAAAGGTAAAGCAGTGGTGAAAGCGTTTATTTTGGCAATCGCCGGGTTGATTTGGATATTAGGATTACCGGCCTGTAGTGCTGATGCCAGCGCCAGCATCTTCTGTCGAGATCTAGTGAGTCAACAGATATGCCTTGAAACCATTAAACGCAGCACGAAATATGTCTGGCAATATCGAGCTATTGTTAGCATTGACGGTGGGCAGCAGCCCACAAAATACTATGACTGCCGCCCCTATGTCGTGAATCCAAATGAATCGACTGCGTCCTCGAATGAAGTTGCGATTCGGCAGCTAATTTGTGATTTGGCAATTCATTAGCTGCCTTAGTTTGCTACCGTGTCAAAACTATACTTCTGAGCTATCTTCTATTGACTGAGAAACATAGCTCTAAAATAAAGTAGGCATTATGATGCCAATAAAACTTGGTAAGATCGCACTCATCTTTAGCGTGTCGCTAGCTGTAATTTTGGCAGGAGAACTTTTTGTCCGCTTTGCCCTCGGGCTAGGCACACCGCCTTTGACAATTAAGCATCCTACCATCGAGTATATGTTTAGGCCTGGGCAGGATGTCTACCGTTTTGGCAATCATATTCTCATCAACCAGTATGGAATGCGATCAGAAGATTTTCCTGCTAAGTACTCAGGTTCTGATGAGATCAGAGTTATGGTGTTTGGGGACTCAGTTTTAAACGGGGGCAGCCAAATCGGTCATGAAAATTTAGCGACAACGCTGCTTTCGCAGCAGATAGCCCAGAGCCAAAATAGGCAGGTAACCGTTGGTAACATATCGGCAGGAAGCTGGGGGCCAGGTAATTGGTTAGCCTACGCAAAGGAGTATGGTTTCTTTGATGCCAATATTGTCCTGCTAGTACTATCTAGTGATGATTATGCCGACAACCCTTCCTTTGCCCCCCTTAACTTGAATACTCACCCAGTCCGTCGTCCTAAATCTGCACTCACAGAAGCTCTAAGCCGTTATTTACCCATGTTTTGGAATAAGTGGGTAGTTAGAAGAAATGAAAACCACGATGAAAGCCAGGCTGCAACCCAGAAGGCTAGTTCAGAGGACATTGAGCAAGGGTTACAAGATTTGAAGGACTTTCTAACCTTAGCTAGGACCGAATCTCAAACAGTAATAGTTTTTTTGCACTTAGAGAAACAGGAACTGGAATTAGGACAGTTCAAAGAGGGACATTACAAGATTATCGAATTATGTGAGCAATTGGGTATTTCAGCAATTTCCTCAGAGCCATTCTACCGAGAGTCTATCAGCCGTGGCATCAACATCTATAGAGATGAAATTCACACAACCGAGGCTGGCCAAAAAGTACTAGCCGATGCAATCTTTTCAAGTTTAAAGGGACCAGTACTGCGTAATAAAAAGTTGATCAATGATAGACAAGGGGGTTAGGCTGCTTGTTCTATTCAAAGCACGTTGGTCAACTTATGCTGCCAAATGCTGATTAACCTCAGTTCGGGATAAGGAAAGGAGGGGCTCTGTAAGCTGAAATCACCTAAACGATTCAGCAGGCCCCCCTATGGACAGTCTAGAAGAGCTGTTTTGCCATATCGATGATTTCTGCCAGCAGTTCGAGCCGAAATGGCACTCCTTGCTGCTGGGTGAAGGCGTTCAGCAGCGTCAGCGCCAGCGATCGCTGAGCTTGAGCGAGGTGATGACAATCCTGGTGTGCTTCCATCAGCAGCACTATCGCAACTTCAAGGCGTTCTACTGCAAACATGTCTGTGTTCACTGGCGAGAGGCCTTTCCCGGACTGGTCAGCTACAACCGCTTTGTGGAATGGATGCCCTCAGCCCTGCTGCCCTTATGCGTGTACCTCAAGCACTGTTTTGGGGCCTGCACAGGCATCAGCTTTATCGATAGCAGCAGTCTCAAGGTGTGCCACAACCGTCGGATTCGGCGCCACAAGGTGTTTCGCGGCCTGGCGGCCCGTGGCAAAACCTCCGTTGACTGGTTCTTTGGATTCAAACTCCACCTGGTCGTCAATGACCAAGGGGAGTTGCTCAACATCCAAATCACGCCGGGCAATACCGACGACCGCAAGCCCGTCGAGGACTTGCTTCAAGGCCTCTATGGCAAGGTCTTTGCTGACCGGGGCTATGTCTCCAAAGCACTTGCAGAACGGCTCTTTGAGACCTGTGGCATCGAGTTCTTTGCCAAACCCAGGCGCAACATGAAAAACCACTTGATGCGGCTCACCGACAAGTTACTAGCCCGCAAGCGTGCCATTGTCGAAACCGTTATTGACCAGCTCAAGAACATCTCCCAGATTGAGCATTCCAGGCATCGCAGCCCCGCTAACTTCATGGTCAATGTTATCTGTGGCTTGATTGCCTACTGCCATCAGCCCAAGAAGCCCTCGCTCAATCTTGACTTCGCTCTTCCGCCTTCGGCTTAACCCGAACTCAGGTTGATTAGATTGATTACTTATTAGGTTTGTTGTTTTGTTGAGACTTTGAATATTCTAAAGAAAGAGGTTTTTTAGATAAAACTTCTTGATAGGTCTGAGCTAGCCTCAGAGAAATTTGAGGCCAGTTGTATTGTTCTTGAGCTAGTTTTTGAGCGTTCTGCCCCATTTTCTGCCTCAGCTTTGATGAGGTCAACAATTTACCTAGGGCAGAAACCCAACCGCTAGAGTAGCCTGGCACAACTAAACCAGCAGTTGCCTCTTGAATTGCTGGGGAGATCTGTACATCTGGGGTAATCACTACGGGTAAGCCAGCCGCCAGAGCTTCAGCTACAGCAACGCCAAAGTTTTCTGAATGGGACGGTAACGCAAATAGGTCAGAACCTTGAAGCAGGATATCTTTGTCTATGCCAGAGATGAACCCAGTAAAGGTAACATTTTTGGAAATTTTCGAGGTGTGGGCTAAGGCTTTGAGACGATCGCAGTATCCAGTGTCTCCGTCACCTGCTAGAAAAAGGTGATAATTATGGATTTTTGGATGGAGTCGGGCAAAGACGTTTAGCAAAAAATCAGGGCGTTTTTTCTCATGTAAACGCGACAAGAATAGAATGACCTTGCAGTCGGGTGGTAGATGGTAGCGATCGCGCAACTGTTGTGATGCATTAGCGACAACGGGTGTAGCCTTGACCCCCAAGGGTGAGACTATAGTAGGGGCGAGAACTCCAAAACGATGAGCATCCTCTGCTTCAGCTGAGGTTGTGCAATGAATCGCAGCAGCCCGATTTAGGGTAGGTCGCTCTATTAATCGACTATAAATTTGTTTCTTGCGCTGGCTTTGCTGGAGTGCCCAGGGAGAAAGCTGGCCAATAGTTCGAGTGATGTACGGAATATGATAGTGATAGGCTAATTTTGCCGCTATAGTTGGAGCATAGCAAAAAAGATAGTGGGTGTGGATGATGTCATATTCACTCAGATGCGCAATAAACCACTGAGTTAGCTCAGCGGACGGAATAAACTCCTTAAACCGAGCCAATCGAGAGAAAAACCAAACTGGGATACCGTTATAGTCAACCTGGCAACCAGTTGGCACACTTAGCAAACCAGCTTCATCGTCATTGGTGGTAGCTATTTCAGCATCTATGCCAAGATCTCGCAGGGCACGAACCGTATTAAGGGCTGCCTGAGTTGGTCCCCCTAACTTGTAGCTCAGCGACGGTAGCACATGAAGAACTTTCATATTACGGTGCTGCAAAATCAAATTCTTTGAGTAAAGCTAACAAGTTAGCCTGAAATTTAGGGAATCCATAAATTGTATCTACCTTTTCTCGCAAAACCTCTGGTTTATAGAGAATAGGGTGTGGTGACTTACCCTGAAGAATGTCTATCAAAGTATGGGCAATTTCTTCCACACTGTCAGGATCAACTAAAACCCCCAATTCGCCGTTACATAGCGCATCGATAGCACCATCTTGGTCGCCCCCGACCGTAGGTTTACCGCAAGCTAAGGCTTCAAGGTAAACAATGCCAAAGCCTTCGCTTTTGCTGGGCATAGCGAAGACATCGCAGAGGTTGTAATGGTCACACAACTCATTGTCAGACACAAAACCGGTTAAGGTCACGCAGTCTTGAAGATCTAACTCGGCAATCATCTGTTCAATACGTGGGCGATCGCTGCCTTGGCCGACCAAGATATAGTGAACCGTGGGCAAAAATCGACGAATCTCCGGTAAAGCCTTTATTATTTGATCATACCCCTTATAGCGTTCGCTGCTGCTAAGTCGGGATACCGTTAAGATAACAGGCTGCTCAGCATGCAAGTTATAACGCTCAAGTAATGCTGGTGATTTGGCGGCAATTTTAAATCGCTTTGTTTCAAAAGTGTTGGGCAAAACAATAACTTGATTTTCGTCCAGATCTTGTTCACTTAAAAGCCGGTTGCGAGTGTAATGGCTAACCGCAAGGATAAGATTGGCATGATGCAATGATGTCTTCAACAAAGGATCTTGAATATTCCAAGCATCCACTCCATGGGCTACAGTCCAATAGGGTATGCCAAGAAATCGCTTCAGCCCGTAGGCTACAGGAGTGAAATTAAGATGTGTAGTGAAAATTAGTTGAGGCCGCTTCAAACAGCCCCAAAGCAAGAGACTAATTGCATAAGCAACTGTTCGCATAGCCTTAGGCCAGCCTCCGAAACAGTGAAAACGTAAATTTGGCCACATTTCAGTGCTCAAGACTGCCTGACGATCGTGCTTGATAAAGACCTCAGAATGTTTAAAGATAGCAGTGGATTGAATAACCCGTAACAGGAAGTCAGAATATACCTGTATTCCGCCCTTAAACTCAAACACATTGGGTATCCATAGATGTAAGATACCTTTTGAAGTAGGATTGAGAGGTGCCAGATGGTCTTGAACAGATTTATCCATGGAGAAGATGATTAAGAGCAAATGATAAACGAGTTTTAGAATCCACCATCGAGCAATTTTGAAACTTCTCCCAAAAATTTCCGCCGATAATTCTCCCAAGTAAGGCGTTCTGCACGGCGTCTAGCAGCAACCCCCATAGATGCTAACTTTTCAGGATTTTGGTAACACCACTCCAGCTTTTCCTGAAGTGCGTCAGCATCGCGAATAGGGACAATAAAGCCTTCGACTCCATCAGTAATAATCTCAGGTCCAGCGGCGTTGGGGGTAGTGATTATAGGAACTCCACAGGCCATAGCTTCAAGCTGCACAAGACTTAAACCTTCGACCAAAGATGGCAACACGAATACGCTAGCACCACAGTAATGTTGACTTAGGCTAGCATGGGGAACGCTAGGTAGATAGTGAATGTGATCTTGATAGGTTTCTAGCCACCCTTGAGGAAATTCGTTAATCCCAAGTAACTTCAGTTCGGCATCGCTGAGTTGAAGGTTTTTCCAGGCTTGCAATAAATAGTGGATGCCTTTTCGGGGACCAACTCGACCTACAAATAGCGCACGAAATGTTGTGTCGCGCTTGGGCTGAGGTCGAAAATAATCAACCGGCGCACCATAAGGGATTACTGAGATGCGCTCTGGTGCTACCCCTACCTCCAAGAGCGACTGCTGCGTCATAGAAGAAGGTACAAAGATGTGATCGGCTAAGTTAATTTCTTGATCTTTGCGCTCAAGCTTCCATGCTGGCTCATGTACAGCTTGTAAAGACGAAGCAAGTTCTGGAAAAAGATTGGCTTCGTCTTGTTGAATCTGGCGACTTGTGCAGTGAAACACAATCGGTAATTCATAGAAACACGCTATACCTCGCTGTTTAGCCACTTGAAATGTAGAGGCTGCACTATCCTCATAGGCATAAATAGCATCGACATGAGTGAGATGGTGCTTTGCTACGTGGTCATCTAGTGCGGTATAAACCCAGTCTATAGGCCCACATTTCCCTAGGCCCAGGTAAGCACTGATGCCTGACTTTACTAAGGACACTCTCAGGGCTTCTTTCCAAGTATGAGTCCGTAGGACTGCACGCTCAGGGGCAACCCAAGCGCGTCGTTCTAGCTCCCGACTTAGCGATCGCTCTATCGAATTAGGCAGTAGTTGAATGGCTCGAGCTAACTGACCTTTAGGATTATAGGCAATTGTTGTAACTACCTCGTGTAACAGTCCTGCTTCGGCTAGTGCGATCGCGGCATTACGAGCAAAAGGGTTAGTGGTGTGATGCACCAGGGATATACGTCGAATACCCATAAAAAAGACCTGGTTGTTGAGCTTTTTGCCACTGGTCTACACGCTGTAGGTGAGGCAGCAAAAGAATAAAGCCGTAGAAAAACCAGTGGTAAACATTAGCAGTATGGTTGTAAACCATTTGAGAAATAAATGTTACGCCTTGATAGACAAAAGCGCTAAGGGCCAACTGACGCAAAAATGGATGACTAAGCTTAAGGTAAACCTTAAACAGGGAATAGAGCAGCACGAGCCGCAATCCGTACCATAGGCAGAATCCAACCGGACCGACCTCTAGCATAATACGTCCCATTTCGCTCTCGTAGTAAACTGGAATCACTTCTCCTGGGGAAAGGTGAAACGTCTTACGCAGCATGGAGTTGCCCTGAAAAGTAGCCCCTAAGCCATAGCCATCGAGTCCTTTAAATTCAGAATTTGTGATGGGTTCGATAAAGCTACCAGTTATTCGTTTCGGTACATCTTCATTTGTTGTCGCACGTGTGAAAAACGAATCGAAGGCGTAACGAAAGCTTTGAGAAAGAACAATAAAGCCAATAAGTGCTGGCAAAAATATGTTACGAACACTCCGGGAAAAACCGGAGAAGTTAGTTATTGCCTGGATGCCAAAATAACTTAAAATCATTAAGACAGATCCAAGAATAACACCTCGTGACAATGTCATAAACGAAGTAACGGCAAGGAAGACTACCTCAACTAGAGTTAGCATTTGCCATAGTCGGGGTTGAGGGCGCGCCAGCATAGGCAGCAACAGACATAGGCAAGCCAAGAGGTATGTTGTGTAACCTGACAAATAAGAGAATGTACCTGTTACCCGGACAGTACCTAAGCCAGAGACAGCTATGCCTGGGGCTTCATCGCTCCAGGCATAAACATTCAAAGGACTAGTTGGCGGGCTAAAGAATTGAGAAATTGCCAATATACCCACCGGAATAAGCAGGAGTAAGTAGTTACGGATAAACTGGTATAGCTCCTCCTCAGTTTCAAATATTTGAGGTACCAGCCAAATGAGAGGTATATAGAGAAAATAATTTTTGAGGCCAAAAAGGCCAATAACTATTGAACCCAGACTAGGGTTAAAAGCTTGCAGACTTCCCCAAACCGCTACACAAGCTAATAACATCAGAACGATTGGGGTTTTAGTGAAAATCCGATTTTGACTCTGAGAAAGTAAGAAGTAACGTAAATAAGCACCAATTAAAACAAAATCTTTAAGGAAATAAATAAACTGACTCGCTTGGGGAAGCACCCATTTGCGTAAAGCCCCCTCCAGCACGACCAAGATTAAAATAGCTTTGACAGAACGACGCCAGTCATGGGCAGCAATTAGGATCACTAAGCTAAGAGCAACAGAAGCTAAAAGTATATTGCTCATGAAAGCGCCTCATCTAAAACTTGGAGATAGGCTTTAGCTACGGTAGCCTGATGATGTTTTCGCAGATGACTAGAAGCGCTTTCTCGATACCGAGCAAGTAAAGTAGGCTGAGTTAGCAATTGCTCTAGCGTTTGAGCTAAAGCCGACTGATCGCCATTAGGAAACGTAGGGCCACAATTGCCAATAGCCTCCTTAAGTCCGCCCCCTGATGAGCCAACAACCACACAACCGCAAGCAATGCCTTCTAACGCTACCACGCCAAAGGGTTCATGCCAACGCGATGGAACGACTAAAATTTGGTGCTCGTTGAGTAAGCGAACTAGCTCATCACCGACTTTTGGGCCAATAAAAGTAACCTGAATGTCTATTCCTAAGTCTTGAGCCTGCTGCCGTAGGACCACATCATTTTCGCCTGTACCAATGACCGTAAGCCGAGGAAAGAGATTCTTTTTTTTAAGGTCTGCGATCGCGCTTAGCAGCAAGTCTAAACCTTTATCGGAGACTAAGCGCCCTAGAAAAACTAATTCCTTGGTACGCGGTACGTCTGTTAAACAATAAAATAGGCTATCTCGGTAAGGATTAGGAATCAGGATTGAGGGGTGTTTGAGATGATCAGCGATGGGTTGACTAATAGCAATTGAAGTGGAAAATCTCACCATAAAAAGCTTTAATTTCGTCAGCCAGGTAGACTGCTGACTGGGATGTTGGAGCCAGGTTTGGTGACGAATAACCCAAGGGGTTTGAGTCAATAAGATGGCCCAAGCCTGTTTCAGAAGCATACCGTTTTGGAGGCAGACATCACACCAGAGTGTTAGCGCTAGCAGCTGAGTTGGACTAGGACGTCGAATAACTGGAAAAGGAAACTGCTTTTCCTTACCATTTTCTGATACAACGAGAGTATGAGTGATTAGCTTGACTTGATGCCCTAGTCGAATAAATTCACGGGCCAGAATCTCAGCATTTGTCTCGCTGCCACCTAAACTAGGGTAGAAAAAACGAGACGAAATCAAAATATTCATGAGCCATTAGATTAAGGCTTTCTTCGAATCCAAAGACACAAAATATCTCCTGGCAAATCATCCCTTAGAAAAACCGTAGCCAGTGACGAGAGTAATTTAAGGCTAGGACGTGACGTTACTGATGTAGACTTCGGAAATGTCCACGATTCGATAATTTCAAGCTCATGGAGCGTTAGTAGACGCTTAAGAGGCTCTAGAAAAACAGGATAGATGTGAGTGGGTTCACCCTTAGTATCAAACTGTCGAAGATTACCGGTCAAAAGCAAGCGTATACGACATAGAACAGAATGTAAATTAGGAGTCGTCAATAGAAAGTAGCCGTCATGGTTAAGAAACTCGGCAACATGACGCAAAAACCGACCTGGATTTTCTAGATGCTCAATTACCTCAATGGAAGTAATTAGATCGAAGGTTTGTCCTTCAAGTCCAATAGTGCCATAATCGAGATCGGCCACAATAAATTTACCTTTTGATGCCTGGAATCGCTCTACATCCTTATCTACACCGTACAGGTTGTGATAGCCAGAATTTCCTAATCGCTCTAACCAGGCACCTGCCCCTGCACCAAGATCAAGAATGTTTGAGTTCTTGTCAAATCTAGCCTCAACGGCAAGAGCTAAGGACTCATGGAGTCCTTTAACCATGGTGAATTCAGTCAATACATGGTTCATAGGCTGCTATTTCTCGGCTTTCTAACAATTGCTAGAATATTAGCACTAAACCGTCGACCCCAGAATGAGCCAATGGATTTTTTGCCAATGATATTAAGAAAACTTTGGAGTTCTCCCCGAATTTTTATTCAAAAGCTCGGGATTTAAGAAGTCTTGATTCTTTGAGGATTTGAGAAATATCTTGAAGAACTAACGCAGTGATGTAGGTAAGGTATGATAATTCACCAAAATCAGCAAGATGATTACAGATGACTAGAGCAAGGATCGAACGCTAGCTTTCATTATTAAGGGTACTAAAAACTTAAGAGCCTGCTAGGCTTAAGCAGCCCAAACCATTCCCGAACAGTCGCCCTAAGATTTTTAAGATGTTCAATAACCTTTGCTAAAACAATGGTGTCAAATATTTCGTTTTTTAGATCTAAGGGGTTGCTTAGACCTGGCTGCATCCATATAACAGCGAGATCAAGAGGTTGTAGTTTTAGTTTGAATATCTACTAATATGATAAATTCAGAAAGGGTTAAATCTAGCAGTCGGCGAGTTAGTAATCCTTGTCCTGCCCCCCAGTCAAAAGCTGCTCCTGATGCAGAATGCTCTTTGAGAAAATTTTCAGAGCGAGCATAGACGACTGAATTGCTAATGCCAGCACTGAAATCAGCCAAAATTTTCTCTGCTGCTGTAAGGTTATTGGGGTTAATGATCATTGATCCATAGCTAAGTTGCATTTAAACTATAGAAAAGAGCATTGTATGCCTGAGCCTGAGCCCTTAAATTATGGACCTGATACCAAGAATAGGCATTATCTGCGATCGACTGCATCAATGCCAGATCCTTTTTTTCGGTGTTGTACTGTGCTGAAAGAGCGTAATGCTTGCCAGGTTGCAACCCCTCTTCATGGAGATTAGACATATTGGCGCTAATGGGTATGACTCGGTGAGCACAGTACGCTGCGAAAATTGTGGATTTACCAAGAAATGCAGGACTGTAGTTGAAAAAACCTGCTATGGAGCCGGAGAGAATGACAGAAATCTCTTCACTCGGAAGGCAACCCATAGCGGTAACCGGTACAGTACCTATATTGGCGGGAAGTGAGCTAAGGGGAGGACCAATATCAAAGATCTTTTGTACATCTAGGTATTGGCAAATTTGGCGCAACTGCTCTAATGAATCTTCGTAGACTTTGGTGCGTTTGCTGCGTCCTCCAAAAATGACGAGACGGCGTATACGTTCAGACAAGCTGGAAGGGTTTTGTAGCTCGCCTACGGTTGAAAAGACAGGAAGTGTTGGAATAGTCGCAAACCGTTCTGGCGCATAGTTCTGAAGTAGCTCTGCGTAAGAATGCTTGCTAGTGAGGATACGATCGCTCAACAAAACCAATCGTTTCGCTAGTTGATGCTGCGAACCTGAGAGCCAAAAGGCACTCGTCCAGGGGAGACCTGATGCTGCTACCTCATGAAACATCGTGATCAAGCACGCTTTTGGATAGCTAGCTTTCCAATGGAGCAAACCATCGACTAGCCATTTAGGGCAGCCTCGCTTAGCATAGCCGTAGCCTACGTAGTGCAACAGTACAGTCTTTACACAGCGAACTTGCACTAACTGAGTACATAATTCTTTTGCTGACCGTTCCGTAACCTTGGTGGTGTGAAACCCTTCTAGTTGATTATCGCCAACCCAGGTGGGATCTCCAACCACAAAATGAGTTTCAACACTAAAATCCGACCGAAGTTGACGAGCTAGGGCAAGGGCGTAATCACCCACCCCATCAATAGAGGGAGAAAGACGTGGAATTATGGAAATAACTCGCCATGCTTTTCTCGTTTTAGCCAGTCGCACTATAATTTAAGGTTTTTAAGGATTAGATGGAATAGGCCACTGAATAAGAATGAAGAGTAATATTTAGCTTTATTCCACGCCTTCAGTATATGCCCTTACAACCGCCTGCGATCTAATTGATATAACCATACGTTTTTAATTCACTACGTGCTACTTTTTCTGCTGAATCTATTTCCGATTGATCTCGACTTTTATATTTTCCAATTGAGCTAGGCGATGCTTTCTGCAACCTTTTAATGAAACGTTTATCAAAATCTACATCTAAAAAATCGGTTATTTTTTGGCCAGTGACTATAGGCTGAGTTACTAACTCTTCATATTTTATCTGTAGAACCCGACTGCCGAGAGTCACATCCCTTTTAGAAAAGAAATCATCACAGCGTTTGACCATTTCTTTCCACATCCAAATTGAGCGCACATACTCTGAAGCTTGAATAAATTCATCAGCTTCATTTGAATCGACCCACCAAGGTATATATCGATCTTTGCAAAAGTAGCCCAGTGGTGATTCTGATGTGCGATGGCTACCTAATTTTTCGTCAGTTAATGAACCATAGCTCTTAACTAAAGAATTAGCACAATCTCGACCATCACGAATTAAATATATGATTTTACACTCGGGAAGTGCTCTATAAACAAATTCGGGGGTAAAACTAAAAAAGGGTTCCTTATAAACAATTCTTTTGATCTGGTGATTGCGTTGAAAGATCTCTCTTAACTCCTTCAAGGTTAAAGAGCCGCAGACAAAATGTTGTATTGCTTTTGCTCGAGATCCTGAATAAGCATCAAGATAGACGTTTAGAGTAGATTCTAAAGCATAGTCCATACACTTTTGGCTGATGTTAGTGAACTTCTGAGTGGCAATAAGGTGAATAACAGGAACTGGAAAAGATATACCTGACAAACATTCGGTATAAGGAAGCGCATTCAAGCAACTCATCAAAAAGGTGGTTCCCGATCGCGGACATCCTAATACAGCAGCATAGTTTAAACTCATATCTATCAATCTTTGCCACTGCTTCTCAAGATCATTAATAGCCAAAATAAAGTTTGTCTTGATTAAAAATTCTGGTTCAGAGTTTTTTCTATGCTGGGAAAGAGTTCTGTTTTATAGCGTTTGCAAAAAACTTTTTTTGCGTAATTATACAACTCAAAGTCCAGTAAGTTTGCCTCTAAAATAACATCCCTACTCTTTTGATCTAAATCCTCTAGTTTAGGCCGATTTTGAGTAACTTTCGAAAGATCTTTAACTTTAAAGTTCGAAAGGTTTAACTCCTTTGACAGGATGGCTTGGCAAAAGTCTATGTTCTCTAATAAACCAAAAAAGTTGTAATTAAACTTGAGATTCTTTTTGGCATATTTGAGAATAGTTCTTTCTGCAGTCTTTCTTGGTAAAATTTTTGAAATTTTGTTACAAGGAAAGCCTGCAATAAACTTTGTTTGGATGTTTTTATATTTTTCATGTTTATAAAATTCGCCGATAGAGTATCTTTTTACATCTTCTAGATTTGGATGTCGATAGTGTAGTGTATCGCATTGCCGCACGAAGTGATAGTATGAAACTGCCCGCTCTAGAGGTTCTCTTAAAATTACAAAATAATATTTTCTGTTACTATTCCTCAAAAAATGATGGACTCCATAGGGATAATGGCCTTCCAAGAAGGCGATATTGCCAAAATCCTTTAGGAAAATGCTTGCAAAACCCTTGAACCTATATTTTTCAATATCTTGACTTACGATCAAGCTTTTCTTGATTGATGTACCACCAGTTTTTGGTATGTGGGTGAAAAGTATAGTAGTTTGGTTCACAAATAATGACGTATTTCTATGAGTAGTACAAACCTATAAAAGGTAATCTTTTGAAAAAAAATTTCCTACCCTTTCAAGTTCTAAATTTATTTGATTGTGCTCTTATATAACCTTACGTGGTGTTTTGTTGGGAGAGTTAAGTACTGCACTCAAACAGCCCTTATCCAACTGTCTTAATTTGATAAATATATAAAGCTGTAGTTTCTTCAGCTTTATATTAGGCCCACTTACCAATGATTCATCTTTGATGAGCAGGCAATTTAGCTCCTCTAAAATGGATAAATCACGCCATAAGACTGATTAGCTCTGGGAAAATTCTCCACTAGATCGCTCACAACTAGAATAATCATCTACATCGTTGAGTAATCGCGGTGTCAGAACTACATCTTCAGCTTTCTGAATGCACTACTTAACCGTTGCATCTGGGAAATTGGGTAACGTATTTATGTAGACATCTATACCACCAATATCCGTAAGTGTAACTCATCATACAACTATTATCCTAGATTCGGAAGAGCCTTCTAAGCCTGATTAAGTCACCAATTCCCTTAAATATCTTTCAGCGATCGATTCCCAGGAGAAGTGCTGATAATAATCGGTTGGCCAAGGAGCCAGATCAGAAATGTTAGCAAGCGTTTCAAGTGTTGGAGGAAAGGGTTTCAATTGACTGCCCAGTAACGGGCGCAAGTCCTCTACACCACCTGCTGTCGTTGCAAAAACGGGCATACCTGATTCCAACATTTCATTGAGGCAAAGCCCCCACCCTTCTACACGACTACTAAACAGTCCTACGTGGTGATTGGCTAGTAGGCCAAAAAGCTCTGCTCTACTGAACTTTGGAATAATATTCACGTGACAATTCTGACTCAATTTGGAGAGCGACTTAGAAAATCGACAATCGCCACATCCGGCAATTGTAAAACTGTCCTGGGGGTTCATAACCAGCCAATTTCGGATAAAATGGCTGAGTTCAGTAGTTCCTTTGTGATGAACCCAACGCCCAATCCATAAAAATTTGATTGGCTTTGCTTCTGGTTGCAAACGTTTTGTTCTGATATGCTCTAACTTTTCTTGATCACTTGCAGAAATAGCATTGTAGTAAACAGCTAATTTCTTTTTCCAAAAAGGGAAGTACTTTTCCATCCACTTAAGTTCATGAGTTCCCAAGCAATATATTTGGTCAGCACCTGACCATCCACGTATAACATCTATAGTATGTAAGCCAGTGTTTATACAATGGAGAGGAAACCGTAGCACGTTTCTCCAGCCTTGCTCTATATCTATGCTTAGACTGCTGAGTAAGTAAAGCAGATCGGGCTGTACATCGCGGCAGACAATCAGTGCTCTGCTTTTAATTGAATTAGTAATCAAAAAAGGTGGGCAATCAATTACATCAAAGCCCGATTGCGTTTCAAGATAAGTCCGGAAACTTTTTTGCATATAAGAATAACGATTCCAACTGCGAACTGAAGTTGGAACTGGTGTGGGAGACCAGAGAGTAACGCTATGCCCCAGGTCTTTAAAGGCCTGACCCAGATTAATTGCCATCTGAGCAGCTCCATACTCAGGGAATAACGGTGCATGGGTTGCTATCAGAATCCGGAGAGACCGTTTTTCATTTTTTTTGTTCATGTCCTGGTGTAAACTAGGAATTTGCATAAAGCTCTAGATGCTGCTCTACAACGTTTTCCCAGTTTAGATCCGTTACCCATTGACGAGAATGGGTTTGCCAATGCTCATACTCTTCTGGAGATAAATTAATGATTTTGCGGATAGCTTGAGCGATCGCCTCTCCTGAGTTTTGCTCAACTACCCATCCCGTCTGCCCATGCTCTACAAACTCCTGCATTGCCCCCGCATCGGTGCAAATGGCTGGAGTTCCACAAGCTTGTGACTCTAGCAACGTAAAGCCCATAAGTTCTGGGAAGGGAGTATAGTTGCCATAACAAGTAGTATGTACAGAAGGCAATACAGTTACCTTTGCCGTCCGATATTCGCCGATAAGGCGCTGATCATCAGCATCATGAATAAACTCAATAGGTAATCCCTCTGCCTGCTCTTTCAAGTCGCTGTAGAACTGGTCATGATAAGCTCTGCCGATGATGACTAGGCGATAACCCGTTTCCCGGAGTAAGCGCATGGCATTGACTAGGTAATTAATGCCCTTGTGAGGCAATAGACGTCCTACATAGAGAATTTTGTTTTCCTTCGGCAAGGAAGGATCGGGGCAAAATTTATCGATGTCAATGCCGCCTTTGATTAATGTCGCTTTTTGCTGCAGTGGTTCAGGAATAAAGCCAATTCCGAACTGGGAGTAAGCTATGGCTGCTCGGTATCCCTGAAATACTGGAAGTTTGCGGTTGAGCACTAAATTGCCACCGCCCCCATAGTCAGTTGCAAATATCTTTTTACCAAGCAACCGACCTACCAAACAAGCCACATCCGATACAACGGTATTGATGTTGTGAATATGGACAATATCAGCGTCAATCACTGACGTAAGGTAGCGAAGACTGATAGGGTTAATGCGGTTTCCGTAGATAAAGTGCTTGACCGGATAGGTTTCAACTCGGAGACTACCAACATAGTGAGTCTGGCGACTGGGAGCAAAACTGACTAGTGTAGCGGGGGTACGTTTTGCCATCCATATAGCTAATTCAGTTGGGTATCGCTCTCCGCCACCGATGACTGAATCGTTGTCAAAATAAGTGGGGGTAATGTGAGCAACACGCATCAATCAACCTTCGCAATAGATTTCAGCTCAAAATAGAGAAACCAGGCCGGAATAATCCAAGCCCATCGTTCTTCATAGGATTTAGGAAAACGATTTGCCAAATGGGAAACAATTGACCGATTAAATCGCCCCCCTTGAAACATCAAAAAGCGATATTGAAGTTCAAATCGTGCATTAGAGTAATAAGCTAGTTCATGACCATCACAAAAATAGTCAAAGGAAAAATAGCTTAAATGATATTTGTGAGTTGGATCAATATATGAGTTTGCACAACTAAAGTGAGGTGTTGTGATAATTAAGACACCTCCAGTTTTCAAAATCCGATGAAATTCTTCAAGTGTCTTAGGAATATTAGTAAGATGTTCAATAACATCGAAGCATTCAATTTTTGAAAATATTTTATCCTCAAAAGGATAAGGAGTATTGTCTAAATCCCAGACATAGTCTGGCGAAACGTCTTTAGATACATCAAGCCTAACAACCCCTGGTTCAGGGTCGCGTTTACCACATCCTACAGATAGAACCAATGACTTGGTAGAATCATAGGAGCGTTTGCTACCTTCATCCTGCAACAGATCCATTTAAGTCAATTTCTCCTGCACTAGCAAGCAGTTTTTAAGCTTAGAGTTGGGCTCATAGACTACCTCTTAATTGCTGCCAAGAAGAAGCATAAGGCTCAAAATCATTCATGAACTGAGCCATACCTGCAAAATGCAAAAAATAATTATTTATTAGAGCAGTGTTAATACAACGATCAGTCAATTTTTTCTTAGAAAGCTTGGAAATATGATTCAAGTATTTCTGCCCATGTCGTATGATTTTATTTTTACTTGGTTCTGAAGGGAGCAAAAACGGATAATCTCGTAAAATGCACTCAATCCATAATCGATTGAATCGATAGTCAAGCCAATCAACTAAGTCGGCCTTAACTAGTTCATACGAGAGACATTCCATCTCAAAGGCTTGGCCATTTCGATGTTCATACGTATGGTACACGTACTCGAGGATGTCGCGATGGAGTTTAGGAGACAAAACCATTACACCTGTCTGAACTACCTCTGAAAAATTGTCTGATAAGCTTACATTTTTATAAAATTCTTTTCCTGTGCTAAATGGCCAGTTCCAAAGTGATTTAGACCTATCTGCTAACGACTCAAGCTTTGCAGAAGGACTGGGAAAAGTTTCACCTAGAGGGCCAGAAAACATCTCAACCGCCCCTACCTTTTGCGGCTCTCTAACTTGAGAGGCTATACAAGGAGCATAAGGATTTATCAGTACATCTGAATCTATCCATACAATCTGATGATATTGCTTAACTTTCTCATGGCCTAAAATCAGGCACTTCTGCCAAGCAGGAGACCGAGCTAAAGCTCGGTTCGACTCATCTAAGGATTCAGAAATGCAAATAATATCATAGCTGTGGTTTTCAGCATATCGCGACCAATTCTCTTTGCAGGTTGCTTGCCATCTCTCTTGATATTTTTTTCCGATAATCAGAGTTGCAATTGCTTTATTCATACCCTTTTCTATGACTTACGTTGAGTCAGCAGAGTAGATTTGTAGTGTCTGATTTGCTGCAAGAAAGAGTTTCCACAAAGAGACAATAAATACTTGCCAATGATTTCAAAATCGAGCAGCATCAAATTATTAGCGTCAAAGTCGCTCAATTCCCAGAGTCTTTTGCAACGCTTCCTAAACTCTGGAAGCCGTGACTTAGCATAGAGATTTAGGCAAGAAGCTCTAAGAGATTGCCAGGCCTTCTTTCTAACCGCAGGCTTGAAGTTCTTATTTAAATAAATCCTTTCGTGTATTTTCAGGATATCAGAGAGATAACTATTATTATCGGATTGCCCCTTACAATTTTCGTGCAGACGGTAACACCCTTTCAACTCGGGCACAAACTTAAATTTATATCCTCTTTCTATCAGCCTCCAGAAAAACTCTATATCCATACAATGGTTAAACGATTGATCTAAGAAGTTTCCTTCTTGAAAAACTTTTCGCCTAAAAAACATTGACTGGTTGGACATATTGCTATGTGGAATCATCTTTAGTAGATCAAAGTCAGACATATTAATGTCTTCAGTAAAGGCCCCTTGATCCTCTAAATTCAAATATGTTTTAGTGCCGTAAAATACAGCGTAGTCTGAAAAATGTTTAGACTTAACTGCGGCCTTAAAAAACACGCTAGGGTAATAGAAGTCATCTGAATTTTGCCATCCCACTAAATCACCGGTGGCACGATGAAATCCTTTATTAATGCCATGACTTTGTCCTTCATCTTTTTCACTAACCCAATAAGCCAAAAAGCCCTCATATTTCTTGATGATTTCAATTGTATTGTCAGTGCTTCCACCATCAATAATGATGTACTCAAGATTAGGATAGCCCTGTAATAAAACTGACCGAATCGCCTCTTCTATAAACTGTCCCTGATTGTAGCTGGGTGTCACAATGCTAATACGCAGATATTCTGAGCCATCTAACACCTGCTCGTCTACGAGTTCACTTTGCTCAGTCCAAGGCCACCCGGTTTTGCCGGGGGGAGGGGCAGGCAAGTCATTGAGAGTAAGAGCTTTTGTTATTTGTGGCATAGATGTAACTGCGCGATATCATTCCTCCTTTTTTGAAATCACCCAAGTGTTTGAGCAATCTCTAGAAAAGTCTCACCAAATATTTTGATTTCCTTTAGATTATTGGCTTTTGCCATTGCCTCATCTTCTGGACTCGGTCCGGGCATCAAATGTTGCCAACAGTTTGCGAGGAAAGTTGCTAAGTGCTCTGCAGAGTTCCGCTTAAAGAAAACGCTGTGAGGTGGGTTTTGTTCTTTATTGACAGGTAAATCTGATAGAATCAGATGTTTTCCAAGACATTTCGCGTCTTCAATTAAGGTGCTCCATCCTTCAAATAAAGAGGGCTGAACTACTGCCAGCGCACGCCGCATAAGTTGCATTTGATCGTTTTTTGGGATTAACCCTAGCAGAAGTACTTGCTGAGCCAATCCCCATTTATGAATTGTTTGCAGAATAGTATCTGAATAAGCAGGCTGTCGATTATCGTAAACATGGCCTGTACAAACAACGACTGGACAAATCAGTTTTTCCTTTAGCAGATTTAACGCCTCGAAAATGATCAGGTGGTTTTTATGCTGCCAAAACTGGTTGCTAACAATGAAAAATCGGTCAGGCAAACAGTATTTTCTCTGTATTTGCAAAGGATCATGTGCATAATATTCAGAACGAAGGGAAGTCTTAAAAGGGAGAGTAATGGTTTTATTAATTGTTTCCGGAAAAAATCTATGTGCGTCAGATTCAGCGGTTTTGCTGCTTAAGACTACAGTAGGTGAATATTTGGCAGTATCGGCGAATATTTTATTCCTATGATTAATCATCTCACTCGTAAAAAAGTGCGGTAGATGTTTGTGTTGGAAGTCACAAATCCACGCAGCTGAACGATACGACCTTTTCCTAGCAGTTCGACTAGAGTAAGGATATACAAAATCAATTTGATTGTTATCAAAGAAAGATTCCAGTCGTGGATTATCGATTTTGGCGAGGCTGCGAGAAAGTTTCCAACGAATTCTATTCGATAATGTTATAGGCTGAAGATCTTTCTGAGTATAAATTCTAGCTAAGTATGGATAAATCTGGCCTTTAATTTCTTCCTCTAACTTATCATCACACAATAGATTTAATTCAAAGGTTGTTTGAGTTTCGGCTGGCAAGCTTCCCATTGCTAAGATAATGTTTTTGATATATTCGCTACCACCAATCCAATCACGCCCGCCTTGCATTATGAGGCAAATCTTTAGAGGCTTACTCATACGCCAACCAACTCCGCGCGACACCAGTTTGTGAAGGTTTGCACGCCCCTTTCTAATGCAACAGAAGGAGTGAACCTTAGGGTTTGCAGTTTTGAGATGTCTGCTTTCCAATGCAAGGGATTCCCGATTGGAACGTTGCCATCAAATTCCAATTTCCCCTCAAATTCCAGGGTTTTAGCACCAACCCGGCGAGTTCGGCAATGGTCACTTCTCTGCCTGCTGCTAAGTTATAAGCTTCGCCCTCCAGAGGGGCAGCCTTGACGATTGTAACCAACGCTTTGGCAATGTCTAAGGCGTGAATAAAGTCCCGGCTCTCCTCTCCAGTGCCTTGAAGCAAAACAGAATCATGGGCGATGGCTTTTTGGCAAATGTCCCAGAGTACCTGACGGCGCAACCCAGGCCCATAGGCTGAAAAAATGCGCACGGAGGCAGTAGGCACTTGATAGAGCTTGGTAAACTCCAAACAGATTTGCTCACATTGCAATTTGTGGAACCCGTAGGGAGAGATAGGAGATGTTATCAGTCTTTCGCTAATGGGAATTGAAGCTGGATTACCATAGACTGCAGCACTGGATAATAGAATAAAGCGACATTCGGGAGCAGGTAGTACATTTTAGTAAAGGACAGAGGAAAAGATGGACTCTTCCCTATCTGCCAGTTTCTTTCTGACTTGGCGATT
>PYER01000079.1 GCA_003017855.1 filamentous cyanobacterium CCT1 | reverse complement strand
CCCATCCACCCCCTTCGACTTCGCTCAGGGATCGTCACCCATCTACCCGCCTACCCATCCACCCATCCACCCACTCATGCCCCAATACCTCTACCTCCACGGCTTCGCCTCCAGCCCCCGCTCCGCCAAAGCCCAGGCGATGAAAGCCCGCTTCGCCACCCTGGGAATTCCCCTGATTATCCCCGACCTCAACCAGGGCGACTTTACCCGCCTCACCCTCAGCCGCCAGATCCAGCAGGTCAGTTCTTTAATCGAGTCTCAGGCCGACTCCACTGTGCTGATCGGCTCTAGCCTGGGGGGCCTCACCGCCGCCTGGGTTGCCCAACAGCCCGTCATTACAGAACGCATCGAAAAACTGGTGCTGCTAGCCCCCGCCTTTGACTTTCTCAAGCAGTGGCTGCCTCGCCTCGGCCCCAATCAGCTCGCGGCCTGGGGCACTGAGGGTACCTTCCCCATCTACCACTACACCGAGCAGCGTTTTGTACCGCTCCATTACGAGTTCATTACCGATGCCCAGCGCTATGACGACGACGCCCTAAACGCCAACATTCCCACGCTCATTCTTCACGGCCTTGAGGATGAGACCATCGCGATCGGGGCCAGCCGCGCCTATGCAGCCTCACGCCCCTGGGTGCGCCTCGTCGAACTCGCCAGCGACCACGCCCTGATAAATGTAGAAGCTGACATCTGGCAGCACACGCAGGAGTTTTTAGGGTTGGGACAGCTCTAAATCAGCGATTCAACCGCTACCGCAATATCGGGAAAAGCCAGCGGCGTTACTGTCCCCTGACGCAGGTGCTGCTCAATTTGATAATCGCCATCGACAGGCTGACGATAAACGATCAGTTCTTTGTCCTTGAGATTGGCGACCCAATAATCCTGGATACCCGCTGCGGCGTAGGCCTGGCGCTTTTCGTTGGTGTCTTTGGCTAGCGTTGTATTTGAGAATTCGATAATAAGGTATATATCCGCAGGCTCTGGGTGCCCCTGGCGGTAAGATTTGCGCTTAACCAAGGCAATATCAGGTTCAGGCTCGCTGCCCGTTGCGGCTATACTCATGGGCTTGGCAACGCGGACTCGGTACCGCCCTCGCGCCTGCTCTACGAACAGCTCATCGGCATCAGTTGAAAGGTCAACATGATCGGGGCCTTCGGGAGCCATTTCAACAACTAGCCCGTTTAAAAGCTCTACTCGCCGGTCAACAAACAACCCAGCCTCAATCATGCGGTGATAGTCGTCCAGCGTCCAGCGCGTCAGGGTCACGGCCATAGCGAGCCATCCAGAGCTAACGGCGTTGATATCTAGTATGACAGAGTACATAACAAGGCTGCCCTTCGGACCTGACAGATTAGCGACTGACAGAACGGTTGTGCTTATCGCCTATCCGCAAACCCGTTTCAAGAACTGCAACCCCCGTGCCACAATGAGCCCAATCCTCTACGTTAGTAACAGGGCAGCCCGGTGGAACCGTCTTCCCTCAGTGAGCACAATCCGGCCCAGCCAGCGCCGACCCCGCGTCAGTTGCACAGCATCAAGGCTCAGCTCGACCTGGTGCTGCTGGCCCTAGAAGCCCTCACCGGCCTGGGGTCCGATGCCATGCTGGCGGCGGCAGAGAATCTGGGAGTGTCGGATTTGCTGAGCGATCGCGTCAACCTGTGGCGCTTGCGGCAGGCCAGTCCTCTGCGCAAGGGGCAGGGCCGCAAAAAGCTCGATGTCGACGAAGCCCGCGCCCTGGTGCTAGTGAGTTGTCATCTGGCGATCGCCCATCGCGACCCCATTCGTCAGGCCGTGTCGCGGCTAGAGAAGGCCCTCGCCCAGGGGCAGCCGCCCCACCGCACCGCGCAGCTAGGCGACTACCTCGACGCCTTCAGCAATGCCTACCAGGACCGCATGGAGGGCGACCAAGCCGCTACCACCGATGAGATCACGACCCTGGGGCTAAAGCTGCTGGTCGATCTGCTGTTCTACAGTAGCTCCGGCGGCAGCCGTAAGCTGTGGGTGGCGCTGCTGGAGCGAGCGGAAAAGTGAGAGGAAATTTGAATTTTGGACTTGTAGTGAGCTTGTCGAACTATTTGCGATTTTGGATTTGAGCCGCCGTAGGTGGGCATTGCCCACCATTTGAGAGGACCACTTTGAAAGGAAATTTTTTAGCTATCCCCTGCACAACTTTTTGAACTTTGCCTTTTGAATTTTGAACTTTCAACCCCGCCCAAAGTCCATGGCTCAGACCGCCACTGTCACCTCCTACGAATATGCAGCGGGCACCTGTACCCTACGGCTGGTGGGAGAGCTTTCGCCCCTGAGCCAGGTCACGGGCCGCCCAGTGCTGGGGCGATCGCGCTTTTCTCTGCAGATGGTCGATGAAGAAGCTGATGCCGCGTCTGAAGCGGCGACTAACCAAGCCATTATCTTTGAGGTCAGCGGACGAGAGCCGCAGTTTTCGGCCCTGGCGGGGCTGGTGCAGACCTACGTGCAGCGCCATCTCAACGCCACCGCGCTCACTGCCGGAGGCGCTGTATCTCAGGGCAACAGTGCGCTTCAGCCTGTAGGGCTTACCCGCCACCGGCTGACTTTGGCCATACCTCCAGAGCCACCCAAAATCGTTGAACTCTCGACTCTACAGCTGGCTGACCTGGCCGACGCCCTGGAGCAGGCCGAGGGCAACCTTCAGATTTTGCCTGATGCGGCAGCGGTCAAGACTCGCCGGGTACGCCCTCGCCTGCCGCTCTGGGTTGGCTCTGTGGCAGCGGTAGGCATCGCGGCCCTGCTGGGTAACCAGCTGCTGACGACCTCCCCTGGCCCGGTGGTGCTGTCACCCGATTCTCAAACAACCAACGAAACGGCACGGCAGCTACCGCCCAGTGACGAATCTTCCGTAGGTGGTGCCCCCGCCGCTGACGCCCCGGCTGCCGAATCTGTAGAGACTCCTCCCACCGCTGGCGAAGCGCTCCCTGCGCCAGCGACGACAGCCCCGGTCGCCCCATCTGCCCCGGTCGCTCCAGCCAATGGCTCAACAAGCGCCGCCCCTGAGGTGGTACCGCCGCCCTCTGCGGCCAGCCCAGCCCCCGCCAACAGCCCAGCTCCAGCTAGCCCAGCCCCCGCTGAACCTAACATCGCCGCCTCTTCCCAGGCTGAGTCAGGCGCGGAGGCACAGACGGCCGGCCCGGAGGACGCGGGCGTGACAGCAGAGTCGGCTCCGGCCAATCCCGAGGCGCTGCAGTCGGCGCGCAGCGGGCCTGAAACGTTTGACGCTAGCCCAGACCAGGCCATCACTGCTGCTCCCAGCCCGGCTCTGGAGTGGATTAGCGCGCTTACGCTTGCCCTGCGGCAGCAGTGGCGACCGCCTGCGAACTTGGCCGCGACCCTGCGCTACAGCCTCACCCTTGAGCCCGATGGCACCGTTACGGCGCTGGAACCTCTCAATGACTTTTCTGCGACCTACCGCAATACTCGGACGCTGCCCCAGCCCGGCACCAAAATTCCCGGTGTGGTAAGGGATCAGCCCTCGACGGTAGAGGTGCAGTTTTTGCCGACAGGGGAAGTCGTAGTGGTGCCGCCGGGGCGTTAAGACGACTGCGATCGCTCGCTCTTGCGCTTGGCCCTGCGCATGCGCGACACCGATATGGCTTTGTCTGCGGGAAAACCAACCACCGGCATGACCTGGTGCTTGCGATCGCCCTCCAGCTGCTTCAGTTCGGTGTAGTCGACCCAGTGAATGCAGTCGACCGGGCAGGTGTCGATCGCCTCTTGGATGATCTCCTCAGAGTCGCCGTCCTGGCGGTAGACCCGCGACCTGCCGTAATCAGGCTCGATATAGAAAGTGTTGCGGGCCACGTGGGCGCAGTGCTTGCAGCCAATGCAGGTAATTTCGTCCACATAGACCCCCCGCTGGCGTAGCTGACCACCCAGTTCGGGCTCTAGGCCGGTGCGATCGCTGGTCTGACGCAGGGTTCCGCCTAGCTCTGGCTCCAGGCCAGTCGCATCGGGGCCGTTCACGTGGGGCTGGCCGTCAAAATGTGTCATTGTGTTATGCCGTTCGTGCTTCAAAACGCCCTAGGGCGTGTTATCAATTCTGGCCAAAAATCCTTTAATATCAGCGGTGCCACGCCCGACCAAACAAAACAGGCTAGGGGCTGTAACCGTTGATTCTAGAGCCTTCAAAGGCTAATTGATGACAGCCCCTAGGGGCCAAAACAAAGAAAGGGGCCAAAGCAGCCCCTCTCCAAGTTTCAAAAGGTTAACGCTTTAGCCATTCCAGCGCTGTACCACCAGCCGCACAGAGCCATCTTCGCGCACTTGCTCCTCAGAGAGCTGAAACCCTTGACGCGAGGTTTCAGACAGTACGGTGTTGTAGGCGTAGCGCTGGGTCACCTGGCGCAAAAAGCCTTCTACCGTCAGCGGCTGCTGCCAGTACTGCAGGTCAGCTACCAGCTCGTAGTCGCTGGTTTCAGGGTTGCGGCGAAAACCAATGTCGTAGCCGTTGTCTTGGGCAATCACCACATCAGCGGTTTCGGTTAGGCCCTGATAGCCGCGTACGTCGCAGGGGCCAGCCTTCCAGTCGGCACCCAGATCGTTCAATGCCAGCTTGAGGGAGTCTAAGTTGCGGATTTTGGTTTTGATTTGGCTAAAGTGTGACATTTTCTGCGGGGGTATGAGGACTATGAAAAAAACGAAAGCTTACCATTGGCTGTAGGCGGTCTTGGCGGCTACAGTCTCCGCTGCCGATTGCTCATTATTCTGGGCAAAGTACTCGGAGGTGGTCTGCTGGGCCAGTACGATACCGAGCTGGGCCTCGATGGCCGCTGTAACCTCGGCAC
Source organism: filamentous cyanobacterium CCT1 (assembly GCA_003017855.1). Classification (GTDB taxonomy): domain Bacteria; phylum Cyanobacteriota; class Cyanobacteriia; order Phormidesmidales; family Phormidesmidaceae; genus Nodosilinea. The sequence goes on along the minus strand of PYER01000079.1, from coordinate 18,622 downwards.
AGGAGGCACCCACAATGCCGGTTACCGTCTCTTTAACTCGCCCATCGGGGTAAATAATGAACTCTAGCGTTTCCATAGGGGTATGGGTATCAACACGGGTGAGGCTGGCTCTGGGCAATGGTGACTGACGTCATCCCTGATCGGTGTCATGCTCAGGGGGCAGCAAGATAACTAACCTAAATCATAATTAAGCTGTAGCTTGCTACCGTTCATTACGAAAGTCAATGTACCGCATTGATTTCGTGAGTGGTCACATCCATTAGATGTAGTTTCGCGTAACTTTCAAGGGGCGTCAAGGCGACTTAAGTTACAGATTGCATCAATTTTGCCGGTTCATTAACGCTAAATAAGACTATTTCAGCCTATCCCAAGGGGAGAAATATTAAGAAGATTGAAGTTCAATACGTACAGCCGTCAACTAGAAACGACTATTCAGACGACTGCCGTAATGAAGGTTTTTACGCCTTACATCGTTGGGCTACAGCATGTCCCAAGAGATGCGTCGTGGTCTGTGTTTACCATAATTTATTGAAGAAAAGCGTTCATGACGCTGTACGGCACCCCCTTGTCCGCTGCCATATAGCGCTAGACCTCCTATTTAGAATCAGCGCACGATTTACGTCGACGGCTATCTCAATTGACAGAGACGACCTGGCGGCGGGCTTCCCCCGTCCACTGCCTGCCTATCGTGCCTGCGTTGACTAACCTCCCTTGGCGCCTTCAAAGTGCTGTCCGATTGCCTTACCTCGATGGCTTCCTCCGGTGAAAAAAGCCTGGTGCCGGTTTTGGGCTGCACCCGTGGGGCGATCGCCCCCATTCCCCAACCTTTCGCTACCTATAGCAGAACCTTACGATCAGCCGATAAGCTGGAGGGTGCAATCGATTCGCCCCTCTTGAATTTCTATGAAACGATTCTTTCGCGCTCTCACGGCTCCTCTGCTCGCCTCGACCCTGGTGGCTGGCTCATTGCCCCTACCCATTGGCAACGCTCGCGCCCAGGAGTCCGTGGCGCCCCGCGTGGCTCAGCTGCCCCGCACCCCCGACCAGGTAATCGAGTGCGAACTGCTGATTGTCGGCGGTGGTTTGGCGGGTACGGCGACGGCCTACGAGAGCCTGCTGATGGGTCACACCGTGTGTATGACCGAGCTGACCGACTGGGTGGGTGGGCAAATTTCTAGCCAGGGCACCACCGCGCTGGATGAGTCGCGAGAGCAGCGCAACCAGCTGTTTTACTCACGCGGGTATAAGGAGCTGCGCGATCGCGTGGAGCGCAAGTACGGCGAACTCAACCCCGGCGACTGCTGGGTCAGCGCCACCTGCTTTCTCCCCGCCGATGCCAACGCCATTTTGATGGAGATGCTGGCCGAGGCCGAGCGCGAGGGCGGTGGCGAGCTGAAGTGGTTTCCCAATACGGTTGTCAAAGACCTGAGCCTGAATGCCGACGGCACCCACATTGAAGAAGTGATCGCCATTCGCCACAGCCCTGCAACGGGTACTGCCCCCCTCAATACCGACTTTCTCTCAAGCATTATTGAAGACGCCTACACCTACGACGACTCGGCCCGGCTGGCGAAGGAAATCATTCAGTTTGTGCCCGCAGGCATCAATTTAGAGCGAGTGGAAAACGCCCCCGACAGCCCGGTCGACTGGTTTGTAGTCGAAGCTACCGAAACCGGCGAGCTGATCGCGCTGGCCGATGTGCCCTACGAGCTGGGGCTAGACCCCAGGTCGCCGCTGAACCCGTCGTCGCCCGTGGTGGAGCGCGACCCCTACTGCACCCAGGGCTTTACCTATACCTTTGCGATGGAGCGCACCGCCGAGCCGCAGACCTACGAGGTGCCTGAGTTTTACAGCATCTACCAGCCCTACTACAGCTGGGAGCGCGAGCGCGACTCGCTCAAAACCGCCCAGGACCACTTTGACTTTGTGTTTACCTACCGACGGCTGTGGAATGCCTCATCCCCGGCGGAGGGCACCATTGCCGGGGTGTCTCGCCCCAGCGTCGGCGATATTTCCATGCAGAACTGGACCTGGGGCAACGACTATCGCCCCGGCACCAGCCGCGACAACCTGATTCTTTCCGAAGACCAGCTGGAGGCCAGCGGTCAGCTAGAGCCGGGCGGCTGGCTGGGGGGGCTGCGTACCGACACGCTGCGCAAGGGTGAAGAAAATGCGATCGGCTATTTCTACTGGCTGACCACGGGCACTACCGACTCGCAAATTCCCGATACCTACAAAGAGCCCGAACCCTACAACATCTACATGCAAGGGCTAGACTCACCGATGGGCACGGCCCACGGTCTGTCGAAGTACCCCTATATTCGCGAGGCTCGGCGCATCATTGGTCGCCCCGCCTACGGCTACGAACAGGGGTTCATGATTAGCGAAATCGACTTTTCGTGGAACGACTTCGCCTCCGACTACTACCAGCAAAACCTGGATGAGGAAACCTACACTTCCCTACGACGCTACCTGGCGGGGCTAGACACGGTTAGCACCTTTGAGCCCGATGCCGACCCCAATACGTTCCCCATTCGGGCGCGATCGCGCCTCTACCCCGACACTGTGGGCATTGCTCAGTATGCGATCGACTTTCACCCCTGCATGGCTGAGTATCCGGCTGAGGCTCCCGGCAATATCGAGCGCCCCGGTGTGCGTCAGGCCCACGGCCAAGCCTACCCGGCTCAAATTCCGCTGCGGGCGATGATTCCCCAGCGGGTCGACAACATGCTGGTGGCCAGCAAGAGCATTGCGGCCAGCACCATTGCCGCCGCTGCCTACCGGGTGCATTCCTTTGAGTGGTCGGTGGGGGCCGCCGCCGCCCACACCATCGATTTCTCGCTCCGCAATGGGGTGCTGCCCTACGAACTGGTGGATAACCTGCCCAGCCGCGAGCCCCTGCTCGACCAGCTGCGGGCCGAGCTAGACGCCAGCGGCAACCCAACGAAGTTCCCCAACACCTCGATCTTCAACGAAGACTGGGGCAACTGGCGACCCTGGTAGATCGATGTTGTTCTAACCTGCGTGGAACCACGAAAGAGTGCATGGTCTAACCATGCACTCTTTCGTTTTAAGCTGACGGCAACCCGCCTGAGAACGATCGTAAACACCGACCCTGCTGAACGGTCCCGTCTTTCTACAATGCAACCATACCGAAATTTTATGGAGTAGCCCGGGAGAGCGGAGCCTATGCAACCCACCCAAAATTTATTTACTGAAAAAGCCTGGGATGCCATTGTGCGATCGCAGGATGTGGCCAAACAATCCCAGCAGCAGCAAATTGAGAGCGACCACATGCTGCTGGCGCTGCTGGATCAAGACGGTTTGGCCAGCAGTATTTTTGCCAAGCTGGGCGTCAACGGACAGGTGCTGCGCGATCGCACCGAAGCCTTTATCAACAGCCAGCCCAAGGTGTCGGGCAGCGGTTCGTCGGTGTACCTGGGCAAATCGCTCGATGCCCTGCTCGATCGCGCCGACCGCTACAAAAAAGACTACGGCGACGAGTATATTTCCATTGAGCACCTGATTCTGGCCTACCCTGGCGACACCCGCTTTGGCAAAGCCCTGTTTCAAGATTTGGGCTTGAGCGAAGCCAAGCTCAAGCAGGCGATTCAAGACATTCGAGGCACCCAAAAAGTGACCGACCAAAACCCTGAAGGCAAGTATCAATCCTTAGAGAAATACGGGCGCGACCTCACCGATGCCGCCCGCCGGGGCAAGCTCGACCCGGTGATTGGCCGCGACGACGAAATTCGCCGCACGATCCAGATTCTCTCGCGGCGTACCAAAAACAACCCAGTGCTGATCGGCGAGCCGGGGGTGGGTAAAACCGCGATCGCCGAGGGGCTGGCCCAGCGTATTGTTAGCGGTGACGTGCCCCAGTCGCTCAAAGACCGCCAGCTAATCGCCCTCGACATGGGCGCGCTGATCGCCGGGGCCAAGTATCGGGGCGAGTTTGAGGAGCGCTTGAAAGCGGTGCTCAAGGAAGTCACCGACTCCGAAGGGCAGATCATTCTGTTTATTGACGAGATTCACACCGTGGTTGGCGCGGGTGCTACCCAGGGGGCAATGGATGCGGGCAACCTGCTCAAGCCCATGCTGGCTCGGGGCGAGCTGCGCTGCATTGGCGCGACAACGCTGGATGAGTACCGCAAATACATTGAGAAAGACGCCGCCCTGGAGCGCCGCTTCCAGCAGGTGTATGTCGATCAGCCCACGGTACCCGACACGATCTCAATTTTGCGCGGCCTCAAAGAGCGCTACGAGGTGCACCACGGGGTGAAAATCTCTGACAGCGCCCTGGTGGCGGCGGCCACGCTCTCAACCCGCTACATCAGCGATCGCTTTCTGCCCGACAAGGCGATCGACCTGGTCGACGAAGCCGCCGCCAAGCTCAAAATGGAGATCACCTCCAAACCCGAGGAGCTAGACGAAGTCGATCGCAAGATCCTTCAGCTCGAAATGGAGCGCCTGTCGCTGAAAAAAGAGAGCGACGCCGCCTCCCTGGAGCGCCTGGAGCGCATCGAGCGCGAGCTAGCCGACCTCAAAGAACAGCAGAGCGCCCTCAATGCCCAATGGCAGTCGGAAAAAGACACCATCGACCACATTCAGGCGATCAAAGAAGACATCGACCGGGTCAATATTGAGATCCAGCAGGCCGAGCGCGACTACGACCTGAATCGGGCCGCCGAGCTCAAGTACGGTAAACTCACCGAGCTGCAGCGCCAGCTTGAAACCGCCGAAACCCAGCTCACCGCCACCCAAACCACCGGCAAAACCCTGCTTCGCGAAGAGGTGACCGAAGAAGATATTGCCGAAATCATCTCCAAGTGGACGGGCATTCCGGTCAGCAAGCTGGTGCAGTCAGAAATGCAGAAGCTGCTGCTGCTCGAAGACGAACTGCACGAGCGGGTAATTGGCCAAGAGGAAGCGGTGACGGCGGTGGCTGATGCAATCCAGCGATCGCGGGCTGGTCTAGCTGACCCCAACCGCCCAACCGCCAGCTTCATCTTTCTTGGTCCCACCGGGGTCGGCAAAACCGAGCTGGCCAAGGCCCTAGCCGCCTACCTGTTCGACACCGAAGAGGCCCTGGTGCGCATCGATATGTCGGAATACATGGAGAAGCACGCCGTCTCTCGCCTGATCGGTGCCCCTCCGGGCTACGTCGGCTACGACGAGGGCGGTCAGCTCACCGAAGCGATTCGTCGCCGCCCCTTTGCGGTCATTCTCTTTGACGAAATCGAGAAAGCGCACCCCGACGTGTTCAACGTCATGCTGCAAATTCTCGACGATGGCCGGGTCACCGATGCCCAGGGCCACACGGTGGATTTCAAGAACACCATCATCATCATGACCAGCAACATCGGCTCGCAGTACATTCTCGATGTGGCGGGTGACGACAGCCGCTACGACGAAATGAAATCTCGCGTCATGGAGGCGCTGCGCGGCAGCTTCCGACCTGAGTTTCTCAACCGGGTCGATGAGATGATCATTTTCCACGGGCTGCTCAAGTCTCAGCTGCGCCAAATCGTGAAGCTGCAGGTGGTTCGGCTCGAAGAGCGCCTCGCCGATCGCAAGATGTCTGTCAAGCTCAGCGAAGCCGCCCTCGACTTTTTAGCCGAGGTGGGCTACGACCCCGTCTACGGGGCGCGTCCCCTCAAGCGGGCGATTCAGCGAGAGCTGGAAACCCAAATCGCCAAATCCATTCTGCGGGGCGAGTTTGGCGAAGGCGACGCCATCTACGTCGATGTCGAGAATGAGCGGCTATCGTTCAAGCGACTGCCGGCCGAACTGCTGACTCTGTAGGCTCAAACCCTGGGGGAAGGGGAACCCCTCTTCCCTCAGGGACAGTTCTGTGATTTTAAGCTTTAATACAAGCCGTTGAAGTTTTAATGACTACGGTTGCGAGGATCCACATTATTTTGTCAGTATAGTTAGATGCGCCAATCGGCATATTTACCAGTTAGGCTGGTTACCAGTTCCCAAGAAATTTCCGTAAGTTTCCGGAATCCATCTGGGCATACTGTTGTTAAGCCAGTCGCTGCCCCAGCCACCGCAGTTCGCTTGTCCTGTGTTCTCTGATGTCTGTGGCTGATGCCGTTGGTAACCCATTAGGAGCATTGCCGTGGCGGGCCAGTTGCGCCAGTTTATTCCATAGAAATGGGGTTGGTTATGAAAGTCGCTCATGAAGTTCCAAGACATAGCTACATGAATGTTATGGAACTCCTCGTTGCCGAAGAGGTAGAAAAGCAGGTCAAAACCATGCACCCCCGCATGCTGAAGTATCTGAAGCGGGTCGAGGTCGAAACCTACGCGCTGAATCGGCTACCGTCGCTCTATGCCTCTAGCGAGAAGGGGTGGCAGCATCAGTACGAAAAGGCCAAACGGGAGCTGCACAACCAGATCAAAAGCGCCGTGCGGCAGGCCTTTGCGGCGGTACAGGTAGACCCCATTCGCTCCTCTGAGCCCCTGCGCGGCCAGGACAACGAGGCCGCCAACGTTGCGCTCAACGCCCTGCGGGACATTCTCAAACAGCCCGACCTGACCTGGGATGGGGCTATTACCCGCCTGCGAACGGTGCTGGGTCGCCGGGGTGAGCAGCCTACCGCGCCCCCTGAGCCCACCGATACCTCCCACCGCACCCGCTATCGGGGCGGCCCTGCCGACAAAATGACCAGCGGCGAGAAAGCCGACGGCAGCCACGCCCACTACTGGCGTCCCGGCACCTACGGCTCTGACGTGTCATGGCAAAAGTCGCACCAGCCCTCAAACGGCGGCTTTGACTGGAATGATGCCCGCTACTCAAAGTAGGTAAGCGAGCTTAGATGAGCTATACAGGGCGATCGCTCAGAGACTGCCCTGCATGGGCTCATTCTCTGCCTACTTTAGCCCTGCCTGGGCCAGCAGGGCGGGGGGAATGCCGAGCTTGGTAACGCCCTGGCGCAGGCTGGCGGCAGCAGCCGGATCGATAGCCTCGTAAAGGGCGATCGCCCGCTGGAAGGCCTGCAGCGCCTCGGGCAGCTGGCCTAGCTTAAACAGCGCCACGCCCAGGTTTTGGTGCGCTGCGGCATAGTTGGGGTCGAGGGCGATCGCACTGCGGTAGGCGGCGATCGCCTCATCAAGGTAGCCCCTGGCTCGCTGGGCCGTACCCAGGTTGTAGTAGGCGATTGCCAAAGTCGGGTCAGCCGCGATCGCCTGCTCAAACAGGTCAACGGCGGCCTCAAAGTCGCCCTGAGCCTTTTTAAGACTGCCGTAGTTAATCCACGCGCCCAGCTTGAGCCGGGGCGGTATGGGCTGGGCTACAGCCGCCTGATAGTCACTGGTAGCCCGTTCTGGCTGAGCAGAGTGGGCCAGGGCGCGGTGGTAGTGCAGCTCGTAGCGAGTCAGTTCATCGAGGGACTTAGCCTGGGCCAGGGCGCGATCGAGCAGGGGCCGGGCGGCTTCAGCCTGGTCCGACTCGACGTAGAGGGCGGCCAGTTTATTCAGCAAATAGCCGTCGTTGGGGTGGTCGGCCAGGTAGGCCTCCATGATGGTGCGGGCGCGATCGAACTTGCCCCGCTGCACCACAACAGTCGGGTCGTAGCCGGTATGGTGTAGGGCCACCTCGGCCAGAGTGATCACCTGCCAGCGCGAGTCTTGTGCCTGCAGTGCAGCAACGGTGTCGTCTACGGTTTCGTGGTACGGGCGGTTGAAGCTAATTCCAGGCAGACGGCGAAAGAACCGGGTAATTAGCGTGTAGGGGGCCTGGGGTGCCCCTAGCTCCAGTCGCAGCAGGTTCAGAGCTAGCACGTCCTCAGCAGCCACATCTCCCAGGGGCTGGCCCCGATCGAGGGCCTGGAGCACCTGAGCCGTAGCGGGCAGCAGCACCTCATCGGCGTCGAGCACCAGCACCCAGTCGCCCGTAGCGTGACGCAGCGACTCATTGCGGGCGGCGGCAAAGTCGTTGACCCACTCGAAGCTGTAGACCTTGGCCCCGCTGGCCTGGGCGATCGCCACTGTGTCATCCCCTGACCCAGTATCGACCACGATAGTTTCACCCACCATCCCCTGCACGCTCGCCAGGGTGAGGGCCAGGCTAGCAGCCTCGTCTTTCACGATCATGCAGAGGCTAATCATTACCCTTCTCCCAGCGCCTGCTGAGCCCTCTGCAGAGCCTGGCGTACCTGCTCAAAGCCGGTGCCGCCGTAGCTGTTGCGGGCTGAGACCACCTGCTGAGGGGCGATCGCCGCGTAGATATCCTCTTCAAAAGCGGGGTGAATGGCCTGCCACTCTGAGAGGGTGAGTTCTTGCAGCAGCTTGCCCGCCGCCAGCGAGGTTTTCACCACCTGCCCCACCAGGTTGTAGGCCTCGCGGAAGGGTACCCCCTTGGTAGCCAGGTAGTCGGCCACATCGGTGGCGTTGGAGTAGTCTTCGTTGACAGCCTGGCGCAGTCGCGGCACCCGAAAGGTGACCCCCTCCGCTAGCAGAATAGTCATCGCCTCCAGGCAGCCCTGGACGGTCTGCACCGTGTCGAAAAGGGCTTCTTTGTCTTCCTGCAGGTCTTTGTTGTAGGCCAGCGGCAGGCCCTTCATCATCACCAGCAGCCCCTGCAGGTGGCCAAACACCCGCCCCGTTTTGCCCCGCACCAGCTCGGGTACGTCAGGGTTTTTCTTCTGGGGCATAATGCTGGAGCCGGTGGAGCAGCTGTCGCTGAGGGTGATAAAGCTAAACTCCTCCGAGGCCCAGAGAATCATCTCTTCCGACAGGCGCGACAGGTGTACCAGAATCAGGCTGGCGGCACAGGCAAACTCGATCGCAAAGTCGCGATCGCTCACTCCATCCAGGCTGTTACCGTAGACTCGCTCAAAGCCCAGCAGCTCAGCCGAATACTGGCGATCGATGGGGAAGGTCGTGCCCGCTAGGGCACCGCTGCCCAGAGGCAAAATATTCACCCGCTTTTGCACGTCACCAAGCCGCTCCCAGTCGCGCTGAGCCATATCGAAATAGGCCAACAGGTGATGGGCCAGGCTCAGGGGCTGGGCTCGCTGTAGATGGGTATAGCCAGGAATCAGCGTCTCGACATGCTCTTTGGCCAGGCCCAGCAGGGTTTGCTGATACTGGCGCAGCTGGCCCTGAACCGCCTCGATCTGGGCACGCAGGTACAGGCGCACGTCGGTGCCCACCTGATCATTGCGGGAGCGGGCCGTGTGCAGCTTTTTGCCCACATCGCCGATCAGCTCGGTCAGCCGCCGCTCAACGGCAAAGTGCACATCCTCAGCCTCAACGCCGGGGGTAAAACTGCCGCAGCGGTACTCCTCGCGAATGGCCTCCAGACCATTCACAATCTGCTCTCCTTCCTCAGGACTGATAATGCCGGTTTTTACCAGCATCTTGGCGTGGGCTGCCGAGCCGGTGAGGTCGTACTCGATCAGCTGAATGTCGAAGCCAATGCTGGCGTTGAAGGTGGCAATCGCCGGGTGCAGCGCCGTTTCAAAGCGCTGGCTCCAGGTCTGGGCAGGGGGTGTTTCCATGGGAGGCGGTTAGAAGGCGGTCAGGTTGCGAATAAAATAACCCAGCACAATGCCAAAGAGCAGTGCCCAAAGCTGGCCCGACTCGACAAAGTTGTTCCAAACGCTGACCATATCGCCGAGAATGTCCTGGTCAAATTGCTGCGCCAGTACCGGAGACAAGGCCTCAGGAGTTGCCGCCACGCCAGCCATCTCGGCCACACTGGGTAGATCAACTCCGGTAAAATAACCGCTGAACCCATCCCATGTGTTTAGCCCTGTGTCTAGACTGACAGGGCGTAGGATCGTGTCTATAGACAGGGGCTGAGCAGCAGTTTGAAGCAAAGCGTTGGGCAAAGGGTGATTATAAGGCTGGGGCATAGCGTCCATGGCACCGTGACGACCTGAACATGGTTGACACCCAACAGACTATCACCATACCGCTGCGACCGAGCCTCTGGAACCCAAAAACGGTCAGCACTCTGGGGGTTTTGATGGCCCTGGGCTTGGCCGCTTACCAGGCGGGGCTGGGGCGGCCTGGCGCTGAGCTGATTAACTGGGGCGGCTGGCCGCAGCTGCGCGAGTTTTTGGCGGCCAGTTTGCGCCCCGACCTTAACCCCGAGTTTGTGGCGCTGATGGGCCGCGCGGCCCTGGTTACCCTGGCCTATGCGGTGTTGGGCACGGTCTGTAGCATCGGGCTGGGGCTGGTGGGTGGGCTGCTCTCCTCAGCGGTGTGGTGGCAAACTCTGCTGCCGCAGACTAAAGGAGGTCTGCGCCAGGGCATTTGGCTAGGGGCGCGAGGGTTGCTGGCCTTTCCCCGCGCTATCCACGAGCTAATCTGGGGGCTGGTGCTGCTGCAGGTGCTGGGGCTAAATCCCATGGTGGGGGTACTAGCGATCGCGATTCCGTTTGGGGCGATCGTCGCCAAGGTGTTCTCAGAAATTCTGGATGAAACGCCCCCCGAGCCTCTATACGCCCTGCTCAACGCCGGAACGCCGCCGCTGATTGCCCTGATCTACGGCCTGCTGCCTCAGGCCCTGCCCAACCTGCTCTCCTATACCTTTTACCGGTTTGAGTGCTCGCTGCGGGCCTCGGCGGTGCTGGGCATCATCGGGGCCGGGGGCCTAGGCTACGAGATTTTTCTTAGTCTGCAATCGCTACGCTACGAGCAGCTGTGGACTGGTTTTTACGCGTTAATTATTCTCAATGGTGCTATGGATGCCTGGAGCGCTCTGGTGCGTCGCCGCATGGGGTTTACCAGCCGCCTCGACATTAACCGCCAACCAGGGCGCAAGCCGGGCCTCAGGGCTCAATCCGCTGCTACTCCCCCCAGGCAAGACAGGTTTTTGCGGTTGTCGTGGCTGGGGGCAGTGCTGGCGGTACCCCTGAGCTGGTGGTACTTGCAGCTAGACGTGACGATGCTGTGGTCAGCGCGCACCCAGCGGCTGCTAGGAGAATTGTGGAGCACCGGCTGGCCAACCCTGCCAAGCGGTAGTGAATTTGCAAACCTGGCGCAGCTCGCCTGGCTGACGGTAGCCATGTCGATGGTGGCGATCGCGCTGGCCAGTCTCGGCGGCATCCTCTTCTCGCTGCCCGCCGCCCAAAACGTTCTGCTGCCGGGGGGGCTACTGCACCCTGTCGGTCAGCGCGATCGCACGGCCTGGCTGGCTTTTGTCACGCTGGGCCTCAGCCGCCTGGTGCTGCTGGTCAACCGCGCCATCCCTGCCCCTATCTGGGCGCTGGTGCTGCTGTTTGTGCTGTTTCCGGGAGTGCTGCCGGGGGCGCTGGCCCTGGCCCTGCACAACTTCGGCATTTTGGGCCGACTGATGGCCGAGGTCAACGAAAACCTGGACGATCGCCCCGTCCGCGCCCTCACGTCCCTGGGTGCCAGCCCCAGCGCAGTCGTAGCCTACGGCATTTTGCCCCAAAACTTAGGCCGCTTTCTGGCCTACAGTCTCTATCGCTGGGAGGTGTGCCTGCGCGAAACCGTGATTGTTGGCCTGGTCGGCGCAGGCGGCCTAGGTCGCCTGCTTACCGAGCAGATCAGCAGCTTCGACTACAGCGGCGTGATGGTAACCCTGGCAGTGTTTGTGGCGCTGACTTTTGGGGTGGATGCGGTGAGTCAGCGGCTGCGGGCGGTGCTGCGGGCATAGTCCGCTAGCGGTTGAGGCAGTAGTTAAACTCGCTGAGGTTTTGCTCAAAGGCTGCGGCAATGCCCTCAGATTCCCGCAGCAGGCTGTTCACTGTGGTCTGCCATTCAGGGTCGTTGAGAGGCAAAATCAGGCCGTAGTATTCGCAGGTAAGGGGCACCTCGGGTACCAGGGCAAACTGGCTGGGGGAGAGGTTTTGGCGATCGCGCTCAGCGGCAGACAGCACACTGTCGCTGACAAAGGCATCAATGGCTCCAGCCACCACCGCCTGCACGGCCTGCTCTCGGTCTTTGGCACCGGAGAAGGTGACGACAGTGGCGTTGGGGTAGGTGCTGCGGACAAAAGCCTCGGTGGTGGAGTCTTGCAGCACCCCCAGGCGCAGGCCGGGCTGGCTAAAGTTGGTGGCAGCGCGATCGCTGGGCACCAGAAACTTGGCTCCAGTGACGTAGAAGGGGTGGGAGAAGGCTACCCCCGGCACATCGGTGCGGATGGTGTTGGGGCCGCACTCCAGATGAACCACGCCGTCGCGCACCAGGTCAAAGCGGTTTTGCAAAGTGGAGGTCAGCTCTGCCACCTGAATGTCGACGGGGGTATCGAGGGCGGTGGTGAGGTGGCGGCTGAGGGCGATCGCCATGGTGCCGCAGGCCCCCGCCCAGGCGTTTTGGCTGTCGATGTAGCCAAAGGGCGGCGCATCGTTGCGAAAAGCCACTCGCAGTACTCCGGTGCGCTCAATTTCTCCCAGTACGGTTTCGTTGCGCGGCGGCGGCGGTACTGCCACGGACGGGGGCAGGATGGGCACAGGCGGGGTGCGGCCATAGGCCGTCACCAACTGCTCCGGCGTCAGCGCCTGAATGATATCCAGTCGCAGAGGCTGATCGACACTAACGGCCTGCCCGTAGCGGGCCGTCAGGTAGGGCAACGCACTGGCTTGGTCTTGCAGGTAGGTTTGCCAAAAAGCGACGCTCAGAGCTTTGGAGTAGCGGGTGCCTACATCTCGGTGTTGCCCGGTCAGCAGTGAAAAAACTTGGTTGACGGCCTCATTGCCGCCGCCGGAGGTACCACTGGTGTCACTACTGGTCTCGTGCCCTGGCTTAGAGGAAAAGTGGGTACCCACCTGAAGCAGCGCCAGGTACTTGGGGTTAGCCTGGCTCCAAATAAAGGGATGAGCCTGCTCTGTCACCATGGTGGAGACAATGTCGTTGCTGCCCACCACCATCATCAGCGGAATGGCGATCTGGCTCATGCCCTCGGGGCCAAACAGGTGGCCCCCCATGGGATGGGTGACGTAGATGGCCTTAATGCGATCGTCCCGGAGCTGGTAGTTTTGGGGCGGCAAGAACCGGGCCCGGCATTCCAGATAGAGGGCGAAGTTGAGGCTAAAGGAGTCTGGACCACAGGCCTCGGCAATGCGGGCGTAGGTGATCTCAGCCCCAGCCAGAGAGAGCGCCGTGGTAGCACCCAGCGAGTCGCCCATAATGCCAATGCGATCTAGATCGAGGCGATCGGCCCAGGAGGGAGACATCGCTACCAGACGCTCTAGCTGGTCGATCAAAAAGCTGATTTCCTGAGGCCGGTTCAAAAACTCCATGGGGCTGAGCAGCGTGTTTAGCCGCCCCTGCAAAAACTGCTGGCGGTAGGCGAGGTCGCTGCCGACGTGGTCAGGCAGCAGCACCACAAAACCGTAGGAGGCCAGGTGCTCGGCGATGAAGGTAAAACTCTCCTTGATATCGCCAAAGCCGTGGGAGAGGATCACGATGGGGGCCGGCCCTGGGGTGCCCTGGGGTAGGTACACGTCTACTGGGAAGTCGTAGTTGACGTTGAGACCAGTGCTGGTTTGCCGCACCACCGAATTTTCGACGACTATCGTCTCTTTTTGGAAGGCGTAGGGGCCTGGCTGGGTCAGGTCGGGCAGGGTGGCCAGGTCGATAGTGGGCTGGGCGGTGGCTTCGGCTGCAGCCTGCTGCTGAATGGCTTCTACCACGGCCTGGTTGTAGCTCAAGAACGTCGCCAGCGATCGCCGAATCGTCAGCAAATCCTCCAGGCTGACAGCAATGTTTTCGGTGGGGAAGGCCCGGAGCACATCGATCAGAGTCCACCCCTCGGGGTTGGCCACCGCCGCATTGATCATGGCCGCTCGCAGACTGGTGGCCCCGTGCACCTCGGGGTGGGGGCGAATCAACTTGCCCAGGTTAAACAGAGTATCGCGGCCTAGGGGAGAGTAAGTGAGATGAGCCACCGTATTGGCACTGAGCGGAATGGGGCGATTGAGCCCGCTGCGCATTAGCGTCAGTAGTTCCCCATCGACAAAGCGGGCCACCAGGCGGAGGTCGCCGGAAATTTCCCCAGTTTGGGCGAAGGTTTCCAGGGCATCGATCGAGATGGGAACCACCAGAGGGCCACCCACGGCAAACTTAATGGTTTCGGCTCCCTGAACCGGCTGGGGCGGCAGAGCCCCTAACCAAAAGCCCGCCAGCACCGAGGCGATCGATACACCAGAGGCCCAAAACCGACGCAAGGACTGAATCATAGCGACCCACAACGCAGACTAGAACAAGCAAGTGGAGGAACTCTGGTCATAGTCACCGGGCATCTCGGAGCGCGTTGAGGCTCGAGCCTTTGACGCTTAGACCTAGGCTCAGCCGCAAGTCTGAAGAAACGCCCTTTACTAGCCCAAAGTTGACGAGCAGAAACTACAATCAGTCCAAAGGAGGATGTTTTTTTAAAACCAGCCCTTCATTGCTGATGAATAGCATACATCCAGCGTCAGGGATGGATAAGCCCGATCGCCAGGAATCTGTCTCGCTCAACCAGAACGTGACATCAAGGGTGGTATCGATAAGCCGCACAGTTTGGCCAGCCTACTTTTCTGCGGTGCCGCCACACTGTTGTGAATTGCCCCTAGGGGGAATCTTGCCGCCAGTCAGGACAGCCTTCGCCCCCCTGCCAACCGTGGGGATGAATGGCGCACACTAGCAGGCTGCGGCGATCGCGACTGGTGCCATAGGCGATGCCGTGGTAGTTGGCGCAGCCCCGGCAGGGATTGGGCCGATAGGTGGGAATCGCCTGAAACCCCACCTGCGATCGCAAAATTTGCTGTTTGCTCTGTCGCCGATGCCACTGTTCGTAAGCGCGGCGGCGGCACAAATCGTTGGCCTGGTGAAAGAGTTCGTTGGTCACGCTCACGACCTGTCCTCCCTGTAGGGGGTTTATGGCGTTGGGCGCGCCGATGGCAGCCCTGTGCAAGGCTCATGGCATTAGCGGCTGCCCACTCGGCGATTTGCAACAGCGTCAACCGTGGCCCTAGCCTTAGACTACCTAACGAAACAGGGCAATTCCGAAAAATTTAAAGGGTTGCAATGTCAGGCTTTGGCTGTGAGGGTTTTTAGCTCTAGACCGCCTATCCAGACCGCCTGGGATTTTTGCAGTAGTTCAAATCAACCATAGAGTCGGAAGCGTTATGCAATTTTTGCATTAAATGTGACAAAAAATGCATATTACAGGCTTGTAACAGTCAATAGTGTGCTAGCGAGGCAAAATTACAGCATTTGTTAATGGCACGGCCTAAAGATTAAGGCGAAAATAAGCCCTAGCTGCTAGCCAAATCCTAAAAAGTATCAGTAAACTGGGATACGGAATCTAAAGATTCTTGTCTGGCTTGGTTGACTTTTGTCACATGCAGCTTCTCCGTCGTTACTGGGTTTAGGTATGCTTCAGTCCCTCCACTACTCCATCGACATCATCCGTGACGAAGCTCGACAGCTGGTTCAAAAGGGTGTAGTTAGTCGTCAGCAGCCCATTTACACGCTCTGCCGCCACATTCCCGCCCGTGAGTGGGCTCTGGTTGAGGCTGAGCTAGAGACCTCAGGGTTTTTGCTGCGCGATCGCGTCGGCGATCTCATGGGCCGCGAAGACTGGGAAAACGACTAGGGTTAATCTCCTGTCGGTGGTACGGCTCTTTTAAGAAAAACCGATTATCCAAACAAACTGAGCTGGGCTGAGGAGTTGTCTTCCTCAGCCCTTTGTCGTTCAGCCGCATCCCACAGTAGCTCGGGCAGCTCGACGCCTGCCTGCTGCAACCGGTGGTAAACCGCGCGAGCTACCGCTGGAGATTTCGCCTCCTGGGGGCAGTGGGCAAAGAAGTACACATCCGTACCCGCCGCTAACCACTGGCTCAGTCGAGGCACCCACTCGTCAAAATAGGGCTGGTTGTAGGCCAGGTCGGGATGGCTGATGTAGCGCACGATTGTGAATGCCGCCGTCACCTCTGGCTGGAGCGGCACTTTAGGCTTTTTGCGCTCGGAACCAATCTGCGGGTCGTCGTCGGGAGTATCGATACAGTCATAAATAGGTCGGGTGTCGAGCAGCACGCGACCTGCGCCCAGACTGGTGAGCATTTGGTTAAGGCGAGTGGCGTGGGGGGCGGCGAACCAGTCGAGATGGCGTACCTCTACCGCGATCGGGTGCTGCTGCCGGGGCCAGCGAGCCAGAAATTCTCGCAGGTCTGACAGGTGCTCAGGGCTGTAGGTAGGCGGCAGCTGAATGAAGATCGGCCCCAGGCGGTCACCCAGGGGCATCAGGGTTTGCAGAAATCGGTGGGATGCTTCAATAAAAGGCACCAGCTTGCCCTGGTGGGAGAAGGCGCGGGGCAGCTTGGGGCAAAAGCGAAAGCCAGGGGGCATGGTGGCGGCCCAGCGATCGATGGTTTTGGCATCGGGCATGGAATAGAAGGTGGTGTTGCCCTCGACGGCGGTCATGCGATCGCCGTACAGCCGCAAAAAATCCCCTGACTTGCTGCCCCTGGGGTAAAAGTTTCCCTTGCCCACCCAATCCTTAAACGCCCATACGGCGCACCCGGTAAAATATTTCCCTGCCATTGCGCGGCTCCCTACTTCCCCTAACCCTCCCAATTCTGACGCAATACGCCATCCTTTACAGGCTGCTCACCCGTAGCCCGTTTCCACGGCGCTGCCCACTGCATCAGCCAGCGTTGGTAAGTCTCGTTGTCACTGCGGCAGAAATCGTTAAGGGTTGAGACAGAGGAAGCCCGTGCCCGGTTACCGTTCGCTATGCTTGAGACCCTCATCTAAGGGAAAAATGCCCCTCACACGATATTTTTCATGGATGCTCAATCATTTCTTGATGCCTTTACCCCAGAGCGCATGGTGGTTAAACCCGGCACCAACGTGAAGCTCCAGGACTTTAACCCTGGGTTTACCGGCAACTTTAACAAAGACGAAGCTAAAGCCTTGCTCCGCCAGGGTGTTCAAGACCTGGCGCGCTACCAGGATGTGCTCTACGCCCAAAATACCTACGCCCTGCTGCTCATTTTTCAGGCGATGGATGCCGCCGGTAAAGACAGCACCATTAAGCACGTCATGTCGGGCATCAACCCCCAGGGTTGTCAGGTATTTAGCTTTAAGCAGCCCTCGACCGAAGAGCTGGATCACGACTACCTGTGGCGATCGTTTAAAGCCCTGCCCGAGCGCGGCAATATAGGTATCTTTAACCGCTCGTACTACGAAGAGGTGCTGGTAGTGCGGGTCCATCCCGAACTGCTGGCCCAGCAGCAGATTCCCAAGAGCGTTAAGAGCGATCGCATTTGGCAGCAGCGCTTTGAAGACATCAACAACTTTGAGAAGTATCTGACCAACAACGGCATTGTGGTGATGAAGTTCTTTCTCAATGTCTCAAAGGAAGAGCAGAAAAAGCGCTTTCTCAAGCGCATCAATCGCCCTGATAAAAACTGGAAGTTTTCCCTGGCCGATGTTCGCGAGCGGGCCTACTGGGACGATTACCGAGCCGCCTACGAAGACGTTTTCACCCACACCAGCACCCAATGGGCACCGTGGCACGTGATCCCAGCTGACAACAAGTGGTTTACTCGCCTGGTTGTCGCTAATCTGATTAGCAAAAAGCTGCAGTCGCTAAATCTGGCCTATCCCGAGCTGGAGGAGAACCACATGGAGCGGTTGAGGGAGGCCAAGGTGATGTTGGAGAGTGAGGAGTAGATGGGACGGATGAGTGGATGAGTGGATGAATTCAAAATTCAAAGTGCAAAATTTTGAATTCTCAATTTTGAACTTTGCACTTCCCCTTCCTCACCTCCTCCCCTTCCCCATCACCTCACTACTCCCTTCTCCGTCAGCCACGCGGCGACCCGAAACAACTGCGCCTCCTGGTACGGTGCGGCAATTAGCTGAATGCCAACGGGCATCTGGCCGGTGCGGTGAATGGGTACCGAGATGGCCGGTAACCCAATAAACGAGAGCGGTTGAGTGTAGAAACCCAGGTGGGGGCGCAGGGGATAGGTGGTGCCGTCGATGTCTAGCGTTGTTTGGTCGAGGGGTGGTGCAACGCAAGGTGTGGTGGGGGCGATGAGAACGTCCAGGTGTTGAAAGACTTCGCGGACGCGATCGCGGTACCACCGTCTCAACCGCTGGGCCTGCACGTACCAGGCGGCAGGAATCATGGCTCCGGCTAGAAAGCGATCGCGGGTGGCTGGGTCAAACTCCATTGGGCTCTGGCGCAGGCGCTCCAGGTGGAGCTGGCTACCCTCGCAGGCGGTGATCAGGTAGGCAGCCGCTCTAGCCCGGTGGGTTTCGGGAAATTCTACCGTTGTCGCGATCGCCAGCGCACCGGCAACGTCATCGAGAACGTCGCGCACCAGGGGCTCCATGCCGCAATCGAAGTGGCCTCCTAAACGGGCGATTCGCAAACCCTCGATGCCCTCGGTGAGGTGCGGCGTGACAAAGTCGGGGGACCGCTGGGTACAGACGGGGTCGGCTGGGTCTGGCCCCTGCATCATGTCGTAAATCATGGCCAGGTCGGCGAGCGATCGCGCGAAAGGACCCACATGATCCAAGCTGGCGGAAAACAGGTAGGCCCCCGCTCGCGACAGCCGACCGTAGGTGGGTTTTAGCCCGTACACCCCGCACAGCGAAGCGGGCACGCGAATCGAACCATTAGTGTCGGAGCCCAGGTTAAAAG
>PYER01000400.1 GCA_003017855.1 filamentous cyanobacterium CCT1 | reverse complement strand
AGATGTGTATAAGAGACAGACATTGGCGATCGCACCATTCTGCAAACTCTAGAAGAGCTGGGCCTGATGCCCTGGCTGGAGGCGCTGCCCGCCGGACTCGATACGGAATTGGGGGCCGACAGCGGCGGATTGTCGGCGGGGCAGGCGCAGCTGCTGGCCTTTGCGCGGGTATTCCTCAAAGATCCGGGGCTGGTGGTGCTGGATGAGGCTTCATCGCGACTCGACCCGCTGACGGAGCAGCTGATTGAGCGGGCAGTGGATCGGCTGCTGGCAAACCGCACAGGCATTATCATCGCCCACCGGCTGAAGACCGTGGAGCGGGCTGACCAGATCTTGATTTTGGAACAGGGGCGGGTGGTGGAGTACGGCGATCGCGCCTCTCTGGCCAGCGATCGGCATTCTCGATTTGCCCAGCTGCTCACAACCGGGATATCTGCTTAATCTGGACCAAGGGGGTGGAGGGAAAGGCGAGGGCGGTTTCAGAAGTGTCGAGGGAGAAAGAGGTCATAGCGGAGAGAGACGAGAGAATGACGGAAAACTTGCTTAGTAGTGCCAGCTATCGCCATCGGCGTGGCCCTTGCCCTGGATAGTAATGGGGTTATTTCTGAAGCTACTTGAGCCAGCACTGCACGACATTTAACGGGCCAGATGGCTCAATTTCTAGGGCCGTAGACTGGGCCAGGCTGCTAACCGAAAGGGTGTTGGGCTGGCCGCTTTGGGCCATGGCTCGGATCACCACCCGGCAGCTTTCGGCCAGGTCTTCGAGCAGGGATTTCACAGACACTTGAGGAGAACCATAGATTCTGAGTCTGAGCTGGGTTTGGGAGGTTGTCATAGCGCTTAAACCAACGGAAACAACAAAAACATCTCAAATCTTTTAGGAGAGTAGTTAGGAACTAGTCCCGCCTGGAATAACTGGTTCCGCTTTGAATAAAACGAGAAGCGACTGGGGTGTGATCGTACCTTGGAGCGCTCCGGTAGCGATTCAGCAGCGGCTCCCTTGGCTGAGCGCACCAGGCGTAGGGCAATAGGCTGCTTGGCCTGCTTGACCCCGCTGAGAACGATCAGCATAGCCACCGTCCCTACCGCAGCCAGTTGCCACAGACCAAAACCAACGGCGGTGCCCAGGGCAGCGGTGGCCCAAATGGTGGCGGCCGAGGTCAACCCCTTGACCTTGCCCCGGTGCGACTGTTGCAAGATCAGCCCGGCTCCAATGAAACCAACCCCCGTAGCAATGCCTTGAACGGTATGGCTCAGGGCATTGACCGAGGAGTAGTCCTGGGGAATTTGCAGCGGCAGCAGGATAAACAGCGTCGCCCCTAGGCTAAGCACCATAGGGGTACGCACTCCCGCCGAGCGGTTGTTGCCCGTCCACTAGCGCTCCAAGTCAATCAGCCTGCCAACAACAACAGACAGGACAACCCGAAAGTTCAGGTTGAGCCAGTCGTTGGCCTCGATGTATCCCGCAGGAATCGTCAAGGGTAAACCCTACTTGCCAATGCATACACCGAAAATTCGATTGATTTGCCGGCGATTGTTTGATGCACGCTACTATGGCACGACGATCAATAAAATTCAATTAAATTGAAAATGATTTTAAATTCGTGTAGGATTCTTTTGTGTTTGTTTTTCGGACGATGCCTTTGGGAGGTGACATCTCGAAAGGACTCTGGAAAAGCGTCTGAGCACTTAATTTTGTATTTGTCTATGACAGACCACATTCGCTCCGTAAATGACGATTACAGCAGTGCCGAACAACTGACCCCTGAGCAGATTGAATAGGCTGCCGCGACCCAGGAAAAGCTCTCGTGGGAAGCGTTTCTAGAGCAGGTCCAAGCCCACGGCCTAGGGCCAGAGCAGTCGCAGATTCAGAAATTTTTGCGTGGCTACTACGGCGATGCTGTGCCCAACCAACGGGAGGTTGTCTAGATGGTGGTGGCTAATGGCCAGGCACCAACTCAGCCGCTCAGGGTTTTCATTTTGAGGGGCGACTGTTTCTGCACCCCTCAACCATCTGCCCTCTACCCATCCACCCCTTACGCCCAAGCTAGATCATCTAAAAACAAAGGAGAAAATTTCAATGCTTAAGCAGATACAGCGCTGGAAAATTCAGCTGGTTGCCTTTTTGGCGGCGGTTTTGGCTGTGGCCACCCTGCCCGCCCTAGTGCAGCCCAGTGCAGCGGCGACCACCATCGATTTCGTTAGCCCCCAGTGGCTGGCGCAGCATTCTCACGATGCAAACCTGCGCATTCTCGACGTGCGCACCAACCCCCTTGACTACATCGATAGCCACATTCCCGGCGCGGTGAACATTGCCGAGAGCACCTTCCGTGGTCCCAATGGTCGCCTGCCCGTGCAGTTTTGGGAGCAGCAAAAAATTGAGGCGCTGTTTCAAGAAGCTGGCGTCAACAATGACAGTCACGTGGTGATTTATTCTGACGGCAACAACATTTTGGGCAGTACCCAGGTGGCTTACCTGCTGGAGCGGGGCAGCTACGGAGGTCAGGTTTCGGTACTCGACGGAGGCTTTAAAGCTTACAAAGACGCCAGTCTACCCGTGACGAAGGAGTTCCCCGAGTATGCCAAGGGCAACTTTACCCTGGAAGACAACAGTGATATTCGCGTCTCACTCGACGAGGTGCGATCGATTGTGCGTGACCGGAGCGCCCGTATTACCTTCATTGACCCACGCCCGCCCGCCTTGTTTGCTGGAGAAGAAGACCTGTTCATTCGCAACGGCCATATTCCTGGGGCCAACAATGTTCCCTGGCCCAGCTTTACTGTGGGCGAAGACAACTTTCACCAGCTCAAGTCCATCGATGAGATTCGCGCGCTGCTAGCTCGGCGGGAGATTGCCCCCAACGATGACATTATTGTGACCTGCAGCACTGGGCGGGAAGCCTCGCTGCAGTACGTGGTGCTGAAGCACCTGCTGGGCTATCCCAACGTGCGAATTTACGAAGGCTCGTGGACGGAGTATTCTGCCCAGTCTGACCTGCCAGTGGCAACGGGACGTGACCCCAACGTTTAAAGCCTGCTTGAAAAAGCAACACCGATAGTCATCAGGTAGCTGGTTGGATCCCATAGGGGTAACCAGCTACCTTTACCCCAATCAGGGCCGTAGGTGCTGTGACTGAAAGAACGAACTGTTTTTGAGGAATGACTGATTTATGCTGCTGCGACTACTACTGATTGCTAGTGCCTTAACCGCTCTTAGCCTAATGGGAAATGCGTTTTGGTCAACGACGTTTCGGTCGATTGGCTCCGACACTCTTAATCCGGTGGCCGCCTGCGCGCCAACTCAGCCCGACGATGAGGATGATGAGGACGAGGACAATGAAAAACCCCGTCGCCCCACCCGAGGCCGCTTTTCGTGATCCTTTGATATAGGTTTATCATGGCTCAGTTTGTCGAGCGATCGCGCACTCAACTGCCGCAGTCGCAGTCATTTCTTCTCTACATCCTGCTCGCTATGGTGGTCGCTCTTGCGATAGGGCTAACCTCTTTTGGCTGGCGACAGAGCGCTTTGTTTTTGGTGGGCACGCTGTTTGGCCTTACCCTGTACCACGCTAGCTTTGGCTTTGCCTCGGCCTACCGCCGCCTAGTGGTGCACGGCGATAGCCAGGCGGTACTGGCTCAGGTGCTGATGCTGGCCTTGGCCACGGTGCTGTTT
>PYER01000399.1 GCA_003017855.1 filamentous cyanobacterium CCT1 | reverse complement strand
GCTTGGCTCGTAAAACCATTTGCTTCTCCAAATCGGTTCTGATGCATGACACGGTGATTGGCCTATTTATCAATCGCCATGAGTTTGGGCGAGCGGTATGACAGGGCTTCCACAGGTCTAGAACACTACCCGATATTCGTCATCATAGGTGTCCTGATCCCACCAAGCCAATAAATTGACCGTTGCACGGCGACAGAATGGCCCATGGATCGGGCAATAAAGGTGTCGCTAACCCTTGCTTATACATCCGCTGAGCATAGGCGTGGCGCAGGTTATAGGGAGGAAAGGGAATCTTCAGTTCGCGAAACTCTTGAGAAATTTTGCCGCCCAGTTGATTGTTATTTTTGCCTTCTGTCTCGATATTAGGATACTTCACAACGTGTAGTGTCATCATGTCCCAACCCTTGCCATAGCTAGGATACACAATCCGCCACCCTGTTTTGGTTTCCTCTTCTACCTCAAGAATAGGTGGATCTTCATCAATCCTGTCTGTGCGAATTCTAAAAATCTCGTGAGGCCTTAACCCATAAATCGCTAGGATCGAAATGACCAACTGCCAGGCGGGATTCTTTACTGATTCCCAGAGATCTACAATTTCCTCATCACGGGGCAAGCTGCGCGGCTCGACCGACTTGGAGGTATAGCCTTTCCCTAATTTGCTCAGTTCCTTGAGTATGGTTGGATCCAATCCCGCAAAATCAGCCAGTCTTCGGAATGCTATGGCAAATCCTTTGCGACTGCGACTTCCCGGTTGGGTCTCGCTCAGAATCGTTGATCGCAGCAGCTCAATCGTTAGCAGTTCGTCCTGAGGGAGCCGATTAAACAACAATCGGTAGTTCTTGTGATAGGTATTCTCCTTAGTTGGACTCCGGACGGTTTGCTCCCAGTGTTGCGCTTCGTAACGATTTACCCATTCTGCTACGGTTTCAGGGGGCTTTTGGTTTCCTTTGAGGAACGGTTCCCAGTCGAATTTTTCCCATAGCAGTGCATTGTCAATGTCTTTTGCCTTCGCGATCGCCACCTTCAGTCCAGCAGGAGTGGCTGAAACCCCAAGAGCGATCTCGTAGCGGCCTCTAGTGCTTTCCCCAGGCTTTGGGGGGAAGTGTCTCCCCCGCACGTACAAGCGGTTGTCCTTCTCGCGTATCGATACCTTCTCCAGCCCCTGATTTACCTGGTTAATCCGTTCTTTGAGGTCAGGTGCACTCTGGTTCAGACTTCTCCCCCCCATCTCCCCCATTCCTCCCCCAAAAAGAGTACAAACTACCTACACTCAGCTTAATTTTCCTAAGCTGAGTGAGGCAAGGGGAACGCCGCAAATCTTTACGGGAGCTGGATTTCAACGGAGAGGGAGGGATTCGAACCCTCGTGAGGTGTTACCCCCAAACAGTTTTCTAGTCAGTTCCATTGAAGCGCGAAAGCATTATTCTGAAAGGCTCTTGGGTGTTTGAGTGCAAGGCTGCCCAAGAATTGCCCAAGCGAGATTTTCCGCATTTAGACGACTGATGTGGAGAAGTTGCTGGTTGAAGAAGCTGCTGGCTCATCACTGATACAGCCTGTGATACGTGTCGCCGCAGCGTACGATCAGAGAAATTGCTCACAGAGTCAATCATGATATTTAGCGGCGTAAGATCGTGATCTGCTATCTTGCCATCAACAGTGGGGATTGAAGGATATGGCAGTAATTTCAAATGGAGCTGCCCGAAGAGTGATCGCCATTCGGGCAGCTCAGAAAAATTGGCGACCAGGCTAGCCTTCGGCAATGCGGCCCTGGTGTTCGTTCAGTTGTAGAAACCCTGGGCCATTGCCTTCAGCGTCACATTGGGCAATGACATAAAAGAACCGCGATTCGGTGTTCTTGGCGATGATGAGATAAGGATAGCCATCCTGACTGATGGCAGCTTTGCAAACTTGGCCGCCGACTAGTTGACTGAGATTTTCTGAGTAGGAAAGTGTCATAGGAGTGGTTCTCTAGGTTATGGACATCGAAAGTAGGGCAGTTTTAAGTTCTGGAGGCTATTGGAATCAGCTCTGGCGTTGCGGTATCAGTAGAGACCCCGGACTTTGTGGCTCTGAAGTTTTATTGCCCTCCACAAACAAATTATAGCCCATGTATACGCGGGATAAGGGATCAAGGATGTGGGTTTTAAGGGAGTTTCGATGAGGATTGCTGATCGATATCTGGGAAATCCTGCCCACCCATAAGGACAGGTGATCGATGGATGCAAGGGTGTAGGGCCTCGTATACTTGGGATGATTCTGTCTTTTCGGCAGCAGTAGCAGTGGAGTATTCCCGGTAATGAGTGATAAGGCTCTCCGCAGAGATTATTTAACCCGCTTTCAGCAGCAGGGGGAAGTAGCGATGGCGGAGCGCCCTCTCTGTGTACGGTTACCAGAGGATATTGATGGGCTGATGCGGGAGAAGGAGAACCGGACGGCGTGGTTGCGCGATGCCATCATGGAAAAGCTCTGGCGGGAAGGGGCGCTGCCAGCGCGGTACCAGGGATTAATGGATGCAGACGCGGATTAATGGGAGGCGGTTGATGTCAGCGCAACCCTTGGGCAGATATCTGATGTTGGAGGAGTTCTGCACCTGCACGCAGACCTACCAGCGGTTCGCTGATCAGATTGACCCGTTTCCCAAAAACTTGGAAGAGACGTTGCCCGCTCTTGAGGCGTTGTGTCAGCACATCATTGACCCAGTGATTGATGGATTTGGGCGCGATCGCTTCTTGCTCACCTACGGCTTTTGCTCTGCGGATTTGAAGCGATGGCTGGCGAAAAAAGACCCAGTGACGGGGAAGAAGCACGGTATCGCTACCCCCAGCCTCGACCAGCATATGGCCCACGAGGTGAATCGGAATGGGCGGTACTACTGCGATCGCCTCGGGGCAGCCTGCGACTTTCGTATCCTTGACCTGCCCAGCGATGCCTTGATGGATTGGATTGTGGCCCAAGGTCTGCCGTTTGACTCGCTGTATTTTTATGGATGCGATCGTCCTATCCACATCAGCTATGGCCCTCAACATAATCGGGACATTTGGGGTTTTACGGCAAAAGGCACTCCAACGCGAAGAGGAGCTGAGAGGTGGCTAATGCACATACGGGCTTCAAAAGTATTTTAATAGGTGTACGGGCATCATTTTTCGGGTTGGGCAAAGTGCCAGGTAGTGCTTTCAGACCCGCGCCAGAGGTAGGCAGTGAGTTTTCTGCCCTGCTTCAGCTCTTCTGCAGGAGTAGTGGGTAGGGGCCAGCGCAGTGCTTTGTAGAGTTCTAGCCGATAGAGATCAAAGGCAGACTCTAGCAGGGCGGCATGGACGGTAGCCGCATCTAAGATCCAGCAGTAGTAGGCGGTCCTTCTTCCACTTCCCCGCTGAGTACTGGACGCATATTTGTACCACCAATCCGATTGAATCGACGTTTGCGACCGTGCGACTCAGAACCGGCAAAACCCGAGGTTGTGTCTCCAAGGACACCATCCTGGCACTGGTGTTCAAGTTGGTCGAAAGCCCTCAGAAGAGCTGCTCAGAATTCGAGGCTTCAAACACCTCGCCAATGTGATTGAAAGAGTCCCGTTCAAAGATATATACCGAGTAGATGACACAACCGATGTGACCCAGATGCAGGACGCCACCAAGGGCAGTGAGTGGGGCGATCGCAACGGGAGCATGTCAGGTTTGCAAGGTCGGCTAAAACAGGTGAGGATACAAGTGTTGACCTAAAGGCCTAACTGATGCCC
>PYER01000078.1 GCA_003017855.1 filamentous cyanobacterium CCT1 | reverse complement strand
GCTTCTAGCCGGACGGTGCCGCCGCCGCCGTAGTCGAGGGTGTTGCGAGCCAGCTCGCTGGCGGCGGGGACAATCTTCGTCTGGTCGACTAAACCAAAGCCAATCTCAATGGCGAACTGGCGCACGGCCTGGCGCACCAAAACCACGTCCCCAGAAGATTGAATAGCCATCTCCTCAATCTTCTGCATCGTCCTCTACGTCCCATTCCGCCGCAATGGCCTGAAAATTGGCGGGTTCGCCCAGTGACGATCGCAACAGCGCCATCCCCTTTTCCACATTCAGGGCGGTGCGAATGCCGGTGAGCGACAGCCCCAGCTCCACCAGGGTAATCGCGACGGCAGGCTGCATGCCGACGACCACCGTTTCAGCATCCATGACCCGCGACATTTTGGCAATGTTGCCCAAAATTCTGCCGATGAACGAATCAACAATCTCTAGGGCAGAAATGTCGATCAAAACCCCGCTGGCGTGGGTTTGACTAATGCGGTTGGTCAGGTCGTCCTGCAGGGTCATCGCCAGGCGATCGTGCATATCGACCTGAATGGTGACAAGCAGAAACTCGCCCATTTGAAGGATGGGAATCCGTTCCATCAGTCTCTCCTCTCCCTACCTACTTGCGGGCTACTTGCGGGCGATCGCGGTGCCCGTGCGCTTCAATGCCATCAGAAAGGCATCGGCTAGGGTGGCTTTGGTCGTCACATCGGTCAAATCGATGCCGAGATACACGATCGTTTGGGCAATTTGAGGCCGAATGCCGCTGATGATGCAGTCGGCCCCCATCAGGCGAGCGGCGGTAACCGTTTTCAACAAATGTTGGGCGGTCAGCGTATCGACCGTCGGCACCCCGGTGATGTCAATAATGGCGACTTCTGAGCCGGTTTCAACGATTTTTTGCAGCAGCGACTCCATTACCACCTGAGTCCGGGCACTGTCGAGGGTGCCAATAATCGGCAGGGCCAGAATGCCGTCCCACAGTTTGACCACGGGCGTCGACAGCTCCATCAGCTCTTCCTGCTGCCGCAAAATCACCTCTTCGCGCGACTTTTGGTAAACTTCCATGACCAAAAGCCCCAGGTGGTCGAGCAGGTCGGTGGCTTGCCAAACCTCTTCGCCCAGCTCGGTGGGGTCGTGCAGCTGCTGCCGCAGCCGATCAAACAGCGGTCGCTTGAATGAAAAGACAAAGGTAGCCGTCTCGGTGGGCGTGAAGCCTTTTTGAGAGCGCGATCGCGAAATGCTGGTCAGCATCTCCCGCACCTCCCGCCACTCGCTGGCCTGAATGTTGCTCAAGTTGCCGGACTGAGTCGCGATGCGCAGCAGCTTGAGAAATTCTCGACATTCTTCCTGTAGCTCGGCCTCTTTGATCAAACCCTTGCGGGTGTTGGTCGCGATTAGCTCCTGGTTCCACTCCGACAGCAGATCTGCCTCATGAGCTTTGAGTATCTCCGGTATCTTACTGCTGCGGGTCATTTCCATGCGGCCGTTTCCTTCATCCATCAAGACCAGTGTTGGTTTTGCTATAACCCCCCAAACTGAGGGGCGATTGGCACCCCTGCCAATGGCAGATCTAAATCAACCCCAGTGTAGGACTATTCCAGCCCAATAGTTTGGTGGCGAGGCCTGAGCCTGAGCGATGGCCTCTAGTGCAGCGTCAGTACTGAAAATTAGGGTTCTCGTAGGTTGGTTGGAACGAAGTGGAATCCAACAGCAGTCAGCTTTGTTGGGTTCTGCTGGCGCGCCACCCAACCTACAATTTTAGTTCTGATATCGAATCCGAATCGTATACCCCCGATCCCCTACAGGCGGATGGCGTAGGGGCAAACGGCGTTTGCCCAGTCCAATTGGGGGTGGCCAAGGAGGCTTTCGTATGACAGACCCCTAGCTCAAAAACGGGCGAATCTCGTCGGCCATCTGGGCGCTGGCCGCATCCGCCGTGATTAGCTCAATTTGCTCGGGGCGGGTGGCACCCAGGCCCAGGTCGGCGGCGCGGCGAATCTGCGCCTGCTGCCAGATCGACCCGCCCGATACCTCGCGGGTGGTGCCCAGCTTGCGCAGTAGAGCAATGCCGATCGCATCTATAGCAATGCGATCGGTGCTGGCCAGCACCACGCCTGCCCGCACCTTTTGCCCCTGCTCTGGGCCGCCGCCCACAAAGGCATCGACCCCGTCAATGAGCACCAGAGCCGGGCGGTAGGCGCGGTTGACTTCGGCAATCATCAGCCGCTGGTTGGCTGAGCGGTGGAGCTCGCGCATGTAGTCGTGCCCATCGCCCGGCACCCGGCGGGCCACCATGCCAATGGAATTTTTCAGCGAGAGGGTAAAGTGGCCGCCAAAGCGGTGGGTCTTGAGGCAGCAGACGCTGACGATCGCATCGGCATTGAGCACCGGGCGGGCGATCGCAAACCCCTGCGACCAGTTGGTGCCCGCCGCCTCAAAGTACTGCCAGTCGTCGCGGCCCAGGTCGTCGAAGACGAGGGGCGTAAAACCGTAGCGATCGGCCAGGGCAAACACCTGCTGCTGGGTCATGGCGGCGCGGGTGGTGGCCATCCCTGAGCGATCGCCCACCGTAATTGAGGTCGCACCCGCGCCCTGAATCTCCTGCACCAGGGTCTCTAGCACCACCGGGTCGGTAGAGGCCGGGGCCGGGTCGCCCGTGTTGTAGTTGGGCTTGATGAATACGCTCTTGCCGCTAAAGCTGGGCGGCTGCAGCAGGGCGATCGCCTGCCGTACCCCCGCCGCGCGATCGGTGGTTTTGACCAGCGCCACCCGATGGGGGCTGAGGCTGGCCGTCGCCAAAGGTGTAGCCTCAGCTATATCGACAGGCAGCGCCGACAGCCCTGGCCCCAGACGACTCGAAAAGCCCAGCTGAGCACCAAAGGCCTGCAGTGAGGCAGGTAGCGCAGCGCCCCCCGCCAGCAGACCAACATACTTGAGCACGTTACGGCGCGACTCTGGCTTGGGTCGTTGATCTGACATGGCAACCCCTGGGGCAGAACGGCATGGGTTAATTATAGAAATCTCTCGCAGAGACCGTGGGCATAGCCGCCAGCCCAGACAGGTCATCTTTAGCCATGTATAGCAGTGGGCCTAAAGGACGTAGCATGGTTGTGCCCCCACTTCTGCACCCGCGCCCCTGGTCGCGCCACCCCCATGAGCAGCTACTTAATCTTTTGGCTGGTTGGATTTGCCACCCTCTGGGCAGGGCTAAGGCTGTTTGATGACGAGGTGCTGCTAATTGCGGCGCTGATTGTGGGCTCTGCGCTGGTGTTTATCGGCCTGCTCTCAGCCCCAACCGGGCTACAGATTGCGATCGAGGTAGCGCTGGTGGCGTCGTTGTTCCATCTCTGTATGGAGTGCATCAAGCGGGGCGATCGCGCCTAACTTAACCAAATATCCCGCAGAAGCTACAGCTGACGGTGCTCCTGCGGGGTGACAGCTTAGGCTATCGGGTCGTAACCCCTCGCCTGCGGATCATGACGCTGATATATTCGCCGCTGCGCCTGGTGGGGATGGGCTCTGACCAGGCGATGCGATCGCAGTAGCCCAGCGAAACCAAATGGCAAATGCCATCGATGAGCGCGCTGTAGTCACCCAGTATCTTCCCCGCCCAGAATCATTCCCCGCAGTCTTACCTTGTCAAAAGTGGGCTATAAGTTTAACCGTATTGGCTGGTCGATATATCAACATTTTGTGGCGGTACTGGTATGTGGGTAGTCGCCGAAGCTGGATGGAGCGGCGGGCGAGCTTGCTTTATTGAGAGATGCCGAAGGTTTCTTGCGATCGCCCCAATCGGACTATTATGCGGAAAGTTTCTTGCAATCATCCCAATTCAGTTGATGTGCAGAAAGTTCGGCCTATCTACCTCTACAGGGATAATAAACCGAAGCTTTCTCTCTAATAAGATTGTTATGCCGCTGAATCTTGGGTTAGAGACGGTAACCTGAAAGTTATTTGTGAGTGGTGAGAAATTGAACAATATTTGGCTTTGTAGTATCGTGTAACGTGCTTAGCAAAGTTCACAAATTTTGTTGCGATCGCCTATGAACCAGCAAACTTTTCTAAAAGTGCCTTTTGTTTGGGAAGAGCCGGAACGGTTGAGTGAAGTTTCGTCTCGGTTGACCTTTGAACCAGTTAAAGCGATCAACGACCAGTTAATTTCAACCGTCACGCGGGTAATGGCTGAATCAGCCGATGCGAGTGATCGCCGGAGAGCATTAGAACATGATCCTCATAAAGCGACTGAGATATTTTTGAATTCAGCCAGAGAAGACTTCGCGTATCAAGATGATTGGTGGCAGTTTGGGATAAACGAACAAGGGGAAATTGTAGGGGTTGTACTTCCGGTCGTTTTTTCAGGATGTGCCAAAGATAGTTTAGAGGAAGGAACAATCTACTATCTCGGAGTTTTGCCAGAATATCGAGGGCTAGGTTTGGCAAATGATCTTTTATTCAAGGGAACACAGATTTTACAAAAGGTTGGAGTCTGGCGAATCTTTTGTGACACGGCGATGGATAATGTGCGGATGATTTCTGCGTTCAAGCGGGTTGGCTATCGGCAGTATAGTGAACCTTGGGAACGCCCAGTTTAATTGCTATAGTTTGCGCGGCATAACAACCCTGGTGCATCGGAAGGCTGCGAGATCTTGGTGGTGATGCAAAGGTGATCCGCCGCCGCTGACCAAGAACGTTAGGTGGTGCTATACCCTTCTAAAAAACGAAACCTGAATCATGGAGTTTGAGCAAGATACCAGTCTAGTTAATGTGCGCGTGCTGATTCCTGTCAATGCTGAAGCATACCGTTCCGTGCGTCTGTGTTCGCTTCATGAGCAACCGCCCGCTTTCGGTTCTCTTCCTGAACTCGAGCCAAACCTCTCCGAAACTGCCGCGAGACTCGCAGAGAGCGATGATCGTTGCTTCTTTGGAGCGTTTAAAGGTGAGCAACTCGTCGGTATCATTCGTCTTTCACGCTATTCAGCGCCTAATGAGAAGCATCGTGCTTATCTTGCGGGTTTCTACGTTCTGCCTCCTTTTCGCTGCTACGGTTACGGTAGAGCGCTCATCCACAAGGCGTTGGATCGAGCAAAAAATACTCTAGGCATTAGGAGAGTCAACCTAACTGTTGTAACCAAACAAGAAGTGGCGATTCGCCTTTATCAATCATTCGGTTTCCGCATCTATGGCACGGAAGAAGAGACCTTTTCGAGAGATGGGCAGTTCTATGACGAACACCTGATGACATTAAAACTCAACTCCGACAATGACCGCAACGCCTAATAATACGACTCAAGTAGACTAGCAAAGTTAGCTGGTGTTGCAGCAGAAGTTGCTTACAGCCGCTCAACCGGAACGTTATGAGGCTTGACTTATCAGTTTTGGCGGAGGTTCAAAAGATATCTATATGTGTTCTAGACTAAGTTTAGTTTTTATGTACATAGGGGCACGATATAGTTGGTGAGAAGAGTTATACTGCCTCGATAATTAACGCCAATTGATGCCTAGCATGAGGAAAGTGCGGCGGTTATTCATAGCTTCTTAAATCTGAATTGGCTCTGAGGCGATGCAAGTTCAAAGATCGAACAAATCGCTCTGAGCGAACTGCCAAAAGAGCCTGGCGCAGCGTCAATACTAAACATTAAGGTTTTCGTAGGTTAAGTGGAACGAAGTGAAACCCAACAAGGTCGGCTGCTGTTGGTTTACTACCTTCGGCAAGGCTGCGCCAACAGTGCGTTTTGCCCAACCTAGACAGATGTTTTGTCAGTCAACCAGGCTTCAAAGCCCGTAGGGCTGGGGTTGAATAGCCACCTGGCTGGCGATCGCCCCGTAGAGTCGGTCTGATATCAGCGTGTAAGCCTCATCGGTCAGGCCCACCGGACTTTGAAACGCCTGTCCGGCAAAGTCTTCGTAAATCGGGTAAAAATTTAAGACCTGGGCATTGGCCGACTGCTGGCTGGCCTGGTTGGCAACGGTGGCTAACCCGGCAAACCCAGCCCGCATCTGCTCCAAGTAGGCATTGTCAAGCTCCGCCAAAATCGCTGATTCTTCAGGCGTTAGCGAATCTTGCTGACGGGTCGAAATTTCAGGCTCAATGCCGATGACCAGGCGCTTTTGGTTGGTCGCGGCCCAGCTCACCATCTGTCGCAGGTGGCGACCGTAGCGCTCAATGCGCTGTTCGAGTTCGGTCTGGTCGGCGGGCAGGCGATCGCTGAGGGTGGCCTCCAGCGTGGGGGCGTAGAGGTTAAGCGGTTCGGCCTGGCGCGGCGCGTCCTGCTGCCGCTGCAGCACGTAGCGTTTGATGCCCTGCACGACGTAGAGCTGATTAAACCAGTCCTGCGTCTGCTCACTCAGCTGAGCTCCCAGCGACTGGCTATCGCCGGTCAAGTACTGCTCCAGCCCCGGCACATCGCTGCCGCGATCGGCGCTGGGCAGCATCAAGTCAGCGTAGCCCCCCATGACCACCACAAAGTCTGGATTGTAGGCTGCCACCCGCTGGGTCAGCAGGGCCAGCTCATTGCCCGACGCATAGCCGGGGACAGCCGCATTGACAACTCGGTACTGCCCATCGCGAATGCGCGGCGGCAGCGCCAGAGCTTCCTGCACCTGGTCGGCGCGAAAGGGCAGCGCACTAGGCTGAAACTGGCCGGGGTTAGCCCGCTGCTGAGCGACCTGATCGTTGAGCCGGGTTTCTAGCTTGCTGGCAAAGGTGGTCTGGTTGTTGGAGCTGAGCTGGCCAAAGGCCGTCGAACCGCCGAGCACAAAAATTCTGATCTCGCCCGCCGGCTTGGTGCCCGGCACGGCTTCATCGTCGCGAAACCCGCTGTCGTTGATCTGCCAAAAATCGCTCTGCTGATTGCCCACCAGCCGGTAGCCCAGCAGGGGGTCGCGAACCGCGTTCAGCTCGCCGTCGTCGGGCAAACCCGCATAGGGCTGGCCCTGGCGGCTGACAAACCGCAGATGGTAAGCGTCTCTGATATCGGAGGTGGGGTTGGCGGTGAAGCGATCGCTGGTGCCCGTCGCGTGGGTCAGCACCCGCGTGAGAAACTCGATACCAACAGGAATGCCAATCAGCAGTAGAAGAAACAGTGCCCACCGCAAGCGGCGACGCGACGATTTTCTCTTGTATTGGTAACTGCTGTACATAAACTCCGCCACTCTCAAGTCCGATACATCAACAGGAAAACTAGCCAGTTGATTGTAGGCGATCGCTGCCTATCCGCCCCGATGCCCCTCAAATTACGTTTCGAATCGCCCCACTTAAACGCTCCGCCACCTACGCAAAAAGTCACCCCCTAACTAGCCCTAGAAGCCGAAGGGGCCATTTATGTTCCGCCAGGGCACAACCTGCTCAAAATCTACACAAACCGGGTATGGCTCAGGAGCTACCCTGCAAAGCTCAGCCCCGAAGACGGCTGATCTGCGTTATTTATAAGATGACTGAACAGCTCGTCATTGCCCTGAAAATAGCTCACGCTTGTCATTCCCGCAGCAGCGGGAATCTATTTGGATCAGCTGCTCGACTGGATGCCCGTCTGCACGGGCATGACGGTACTCGGTCACAGCCCAAGGACATCGAATACTGAACCGGCGTTCTAGGCCTCTGTATCGCCCCGCACTGAGGGAGAACCCGCCAGCGTTTCGGCCCCCTGCTGCATGGCGGCAATATCGGCCTCAGACCAGGAGCGAGCCGACTGGCAGTGGTGCGCAACGAGCAGCCCCCACAGGCCATTGGGAATGAGGACTGGCACCACTAAATTGGCCCGTACCCCCATGCTGCGCAGAAAGTCGCGGTGGCACTCGGCAATGGGCTCAGACTCGATATCGGCGATCGCCCGCACCCGACCGGCCAAATACAGCGCGGCATACTCATCGTTAAAGCACTCGTCTGGCCCGGTAGCGCCAAAGATAGAAAACTGCGGATCGCTCAAAACCTCGAAGGTAACCCGCCCTTTCCACTGGCTGTAGAAATAATACAGGAGCACTCTGTCAACCTCCAGCTTTTGCTGCAGATCGCTGGTGACCTGTCCGACTAGGTCATCGCGCTCAAGGGTCGTGTAAATGCGGGCCACCACCCGCCGCAAGCCAGAACTTGCCCGCAGTTCTGCGTCGGAGCTGAGTTTTTCAGGAAAGGGGAGTTCCACGAATCAAGCGCTATTGCAATTGAAGCAATTATATCGACAACCGAATACTCTTCTCAGGCCAAACGTTTGCTGTGCCGTTATTGAGGCAGCGTTACTCCTTCAAGCTATCCGATCGCAAAGCCCCAGGGTAACTATCCCCTAGACATAATTGCAGCTGCTTTGGTTACCGGGGCCGGGCTCCAGCGGGTCAGCAAGTGGTACACCGAGGGAATGTAGTAGAGGGCCAGCAGGGTAGCGCCGCCGAGGCCGCCTGCGATCGCGATCGCCAGCGGCGGCCAGAACCCGGTGGGGTCAACCATCAGCGGCACAAAGCCAATGATGGTAGTTACGGTGGTAGCAATTACGTGGCGGGTGGCGTGAAACACCACCTCTTCCACCGCCTGGGGCTGGCCAAGGCTGGCCTCAGGATGTTCGCGCAGGGCCGCCAGCACCACAATTGAATCGTTGATGGCCAGACCAATCAGACCCAGGGTACCGAGAATGGCGGTGAAGCCAAAGATCGAGCCAAACACCTTGAGTGCCAGGGCGGCCAGGCCCACCGCGAGCACCGCCACGGTGCCAATCAGCGCCGCCAGCCCAAAGGAGTTGAACGACAGCACCAGAGTGGCGGTCATCAAAATCATCAGCACGCCGACGGTGGAGAGCAGGTTGCCCACGGCGGTGCCCCGCGCGTCGGCCTCGCCGCCGTACTCGATGCGGTAACCGGGGGGCAGCTCAAAGCCCTGTTCCTTGAGCCGTTCCTGGAAAGCGGCCAGTACGGTGCTGGGCAATGCCCCAGCGGTGATAAAGCCCTGCACGGTGTTGATGCGCTGGCCGTCGCGGCGGCTGATGCTGGCGGTATCGGGCACCAGGGAGAGATCGGCGATCGCATCCAGGGGCAGTTCGCCCTGGGCGGTGACCACATCCAGCGCGGCGATCGCCCCCAGATCGCCCTGCTGCTGCTCCGGCACCCGCACCCGTACCGGAATGTCGCGGCTGCCATCTAGCACCGAGCCGCCCGTGCTGCCGTCGAGGGAGGCATTCAGCTGGCTGGCGATCGCCTGATTGTCGAGGCCGAGGCGGCGGGCCTGGGCTTCATCGACCGTCAGGGCCAGCTTGGGCAGAGCCTCGGTCAGGGTGGCGCGGGTGTGTACCACGTCGGGCACCTGGGCCAGCTCGGCGCGGAGGCGATCGCCCAGATCCCGCAGCCCCGCCAGGTCAGAGCCGTAGACCCGCAGCTCGATCGGCGCGTCGAAGGGTGGCCCCTGCTCCAGCTGTTTCACCAGCACCTGGGCCTGGGGAAAGGCCGCATCCATCTCGCGCTGAAGGGTTTGAATGATCTCACGAATGCGATCGGTGCCCGCCAGGTGCACAATGCCCTGGGCGTAGTTCTGGGCGTTGCGGCGGTTGTCGAGCACGTTGTAGAAAAAGGGCGGCGCGCTGCGGCCCAAAAACCAGTGCACGTTGTCAATTTCTGGGTGAGTCAGGGCCAGATCCCGCGCCGCTTGAATTTGGGCCTGGGTGGCGCTCAGCGCCGCCTGGGTGGGCAGCTCAAACTCAATCTGAAACTGGTTGCGGTTGGTGGGCGGAAAAAACTGCTGGGGCAGCGTGGCAAATACCGCAAACCCGATCACCGGCAATATCAGCGACAGGCCAACCCCTGCCCAGGGGCGGCGAAACACCGCCCGCAGCGTCCACCGATAGCCGTTAGCCAGCGCGACGTTTGAGAACCCATTCTGCAACCAGTCCCAGCGCTGGGGCAGCGGGTTCCACTGGTGTAGTCGGCCCGTCAGCGCCACGATCACCGTCAGCGACAGGGCCAGCGAGCTCAGCAGGGCCAGAATCACCGTCAGGCCAATAGTGCCGATGAACTCGCCCACGCCCCCCGGCGACGTGGCGATGGGGATAAAAGCTAAGACCGTAGTCAGCGTGCTGGCCAGCAGCGGCACCAGCAGGTGGCGCACCGTCTGCGCCACGGCCTCCGCTGGCGGCATGCCCTGGCGCAGACGCCCCTGCGCCTCATCCACGGCAATGATAGCGTTGTCGATCAGCAGCCCCAGGGCAATGATAATGCCCGTCACCGACATCTGGTGCAGGGGCACGCCCAGGACTTTCATAGTGCCAAACACCGTCAGCGTGGTCAGCGGCAGCGCCAGCCCCACCAGCAGGGCCGACTTCCAGCCCACCAGCAGCAGCGATACGCCAATCACCAGCAGCGAACCGGTGATCAGGTTGCTGACGACGCCGTTCAGCCGCTGCTGCACGTACTGGCTCTGGTCGAGCACAACGTGCAGATCCAGCCCTTGCGGCAGTTCGCGGCGAAAGTCATCCAAGACTTCCCGCGCCTGTAGGGCCCACTGGTCGACCCGCTGGGCCGATTCTACTTTGGCCGCCAGGGCGATCGCGCCATAGCCATTCACCAGCGCCAGATCCGTCGGCGGATCCTGCACCGCTTTGGTCACGGTGGCCACATCCCCCAGGCGGGTCACCTGGCCCTCGCGGCCCGCCGTTAGAGGAATAGCGCGAATCTGCTCTAAGGAGCTGAGGCTGCTGTCAACTTCGAGCAGAAATTCGCTGCTGTTGCTGCGGTACTGCCCGGCCGCAACCTTGGCATCGCTGGCGGCAATCTGCTGAGACAGTGCCTGGGCCGTCAGCCCCAGCCGCGACAGCTCCGCAGCAGCGATATCCACCCGAATTTCCTCATCCGGTTCGCCAAACAAATCTACCGTTTCGGTGCCGGGAATGGCCCGCAGGCGATCTTCCAGGGCCGCCGCCAGCCGCCCCATAATCGCGTAGTTGGGGGCGTCATCCCGCGTCCAGGTCAGGCCCACAATCAGGGCGCTGGCCTTAGTAGAGCTGTCGGCGTACTCCGGCACCGAGGCGGCAGCGGGCAGGTCGGTCACCGCATCGTCCACCTTGCTGCGCACCTTGGCCCACACCGGGTCCACGTCAGGAATGGTCTCCTTCAGCTCTACCGTAATCACCGAAATTCCAGAGCCACTGGTCGATCGCAGCGACTCAATTTCCTCCAGCTCAAACAGCCGATCCTCAATTTTCTCGGTCACCAGGGTCTCGACCCGTTCTGGGGTGGCCCCCGGCAAAAAGGTGGTGACGCGGGCAAAGCGCTGCACGATCTCCGGGTCTTCCAGTCGCGGCAGGGTAAGAAAGGCCGACAGACCCCAGACGACGATCAGCACCAGGGTGAGGAGGAGGAGCTGGCGGTTGCGGTAGAAGAGGTTCATGGCGAGGGAGAGAGGTGAGGAGGATGAGGGAGGTGAGGGGGTGTAGCCAGGGTTCTATGTAGGGGCAAACGGCGTTTGCCCAGACCAACCCGCGCTACTAATCAGGGAGCCTAGGACACGCCGCTACACAACCGCGCCAGCGGTAGCCAGGGCATCCCAGATCAGCTGCTGCTGGTGAATAATGCGCGCTTCCAAACCATTCACCGGGCCGGGGGTGTACGCACCGCTGGCGTAGCCCTGCTGCACGCTTTCGGTGAGCACCATGTCTTCTTGCATGAAGGCTTCAAATTCGGCCAGCAGGGTTTCGGTGGGCGGACAAAACTCGGGGTCGCCGTAGAGGTCTAGGGAAACCTGGCAAGATTCGACGGTGAGCGGCTCGATGTGCAGCCAGGCCAGCAGACCGTTGGGCAGTCCCAGCAGGTGCAGGTTGGGGTAAATGCCGTAGGTAAAAAATCCCTCGCGGCTGCGGCCTTGGAGAGCCGGCAAGATGGGGTTTTCGGCCTGCCAGTCGGCGGTGGTGGGGGTGTAGAGCAGGTTGACGAAGGCTTCGAGCTGGTGCTGGTAGTGGCGAATTGGCCCCTGCACCTGGTTGAGGGTGGTGCGGTGGGCGATCGCCACATGGTAGTCGCATAGGGTGTTGTCGTGGTAGTTCTTCCAGTTGCAGGCGACGATGTACTGCTTGGCCGCTAGCGGTTGAGTGGCGGCGGTGCGGTGCTGCCCCAGGTACTTAGGAATGCTGCCCAAGAACTCTGCCAGGGGTGGCGCGGTGTCATCAAAGCAGACAAACACGAAACCTGACCAAGTCTCTAGCCGCAGCGATCGCAGGGCAAACTCTTCTTTTTGAAACGACGACGGAAACTTGTCCCGTGCTGGAACTCCCACTAAATCGCCAGCCAGGTCGTACACCCAAGCGTGGTAGGGGCATACCAGCTTTTGACAGGGGTGAATACCTGCCTGGGGCGACAGAATTGCCGCCCGGTGGGGGCAGAGATTGTAAAAGGCTCGCAGTTCGCCGTCATTATCTCGAACGATCAGCAGGGGAGCGCCCGCCACCGTCCTGGCCCACACCATGCCCGGCAGCAGGCGATCGCCATCGCTCACGTAGAGCCAGGTGCGGCGAAAGATAGTTTGCTGCTCAATGGGGATCCACTGAGGATTGGTGTAGTGCTCGGCGGTGAGCAAAAACCGCTCCGGCAGGCCGTGGGCGGCAGGGGGAACTGGCGACGCTCCTTGGGGGTCGGTCTCTGGCGATCGCAGTGGCAAACTAAAAACCATCAGTTTCGCTCCCTACTAACTCACCAGAGCCGGCGCCGGCTTTCCCCGCAGCAGATCCATGATGCCTTCGCGGTAGTCCTGAAAGG
Organism: filamentous cyanobacterium CCT1; assembly: GCA_003017855.1. GTDB lineage: Bacteria > Cyanobacteriota > Cyanobacteriia > Phormidesmidales > Phormidesmidaceae > Nodosilinea. Next base: position 10,927 of record PYER01000078.1, on the reverse strand, counting down.
CGCGATCGCGGCGAATGGTGTAGGTGCGATCGCTAGGCAAATCCACAAACACCTCTCGCTGAATCGTGCCGGGGTGCGCCGTCAACACGTAGATCCGCTGAGAGAGAAACACCGCCTCATCGACATCGTGGGTAATCATCAAAATGCTCACCCCGGTGCGGTTCCACAGGTCGAGCATGAATTGCTGCATGGTCTCTTTGGTCTGCACGTCCAGCGCCCCAAAGGGCTCATCCATCAGCATGATTTTGGGCCGTGAGGCCAGGGTACGGGCGATCGCCACCCGCTGCTTCATGCCCCCCGAGAGCTGCTTGGGCAGCGATCGCGCAAACTTGGTCAACCCCACTACATCCAGATAGTAGGAAGCCATCTCCCGCCGCTCCTTTGGTCCCACACCCTGGAGCTTGAGGCCAAACTCCACATTTTTCTGCACCGTCATCCAGGGGTACAGGGTATAGCTCTGGAAGATCATGCCGCGATCGGATCCCGGCCCCGTCACCACCTGACCATCTACCGTGATTTCTCCCGCCGTGGGCATATCCAGCCCCGCCACCAGCCGCAGCAGGGTCGATTTGCCGGAGCCGGAGGCCCCCACCGCGCAGACAAATTCGCCCGTTTCTACGTGCATGTTGATGTCGTCGAGGGCCAGCACTGGCCCCTGGCGAGTGTCGAACTGTTTGCTGAGACGGTTGATTTCTAAGTGCATGGTGAGATGAGGAGTAAGGGTTAGAGGAAACTAATTTCTATAGCGCGAGATCCCGTTTGGATCCCCCCTGCCCCCCTTAATAAGGGGGGTAATGAGTGAATCTTAGAAGGCGAGAATCTGGGGGGATCTATCTAAACAATCGCGCGTCTCACAAGGCGAGAAACCGCCAAAGCTCAATCGATCGCCCATTTGCAGGTGACTTTCATCAGGTACCGTAGTGAGAGATCCAGGGCAAAGCCAATTACGCCGAGAATCAGCAGGCAGGCAAAGATCTCATCGGTGTTAAAAAACTTTTGAGCTAGCACAATCCGTTTGCCCAGACCGTTTTCTGCCGCCACCAGTTCCGCCACCACCACCAGGTTCCAGGAGGTGGCAATGTTGATGCGAAAGGTGTCGATAATGTTGGGCACCACGTAGGGCGTAATTACCTGAAACAGCGCCTGCCGCCGCTGCCCGCCCAGGGTATAGGTGGTTTCGAGCAGAGCCTTGGGCACAAACTTCACCGCATCCATAATCATCAAAACGTTGAAAAATACGGTGCCGATGAAGATAAGTGCGATTTTGGGCGCTTCCCCCAGCCCCAGGTAGATCACCAGCAGGGGAATAAAGGCGGGGGCGGGCATGTAGCGCACCACGCCGATGATCGGTTCAAGCAGCGATCGCACGCTGGCAAAGGCCCCCATGGCAATGCCGATGGGCACCGACACCAGCGCCGCCAGGCCAAAGCCCACCGTCACCCGCAGGATGCTGGCGGCGGTATCTCCCAGCAGAAAGCCATCCGTCCACAGCCGTCCTAACGCCTGTGCTACCTGAAGCGGCGAGGGCAAAAACTTGTCGTTGACCAGATCGAGGCTGGCCACGAGCCACCAGAGAGCAAAGGGCACCGCGATCGAGAGCACCATCAGCGCCGTGCTCATGGATTTAGGAATGTCGTCGGCCAATCGCCAAAAGACGCTGGGCTTCATGCCCTGGGGGGCGGTGGGCGCGGTGGAAAAAGAAGGGGAAGCAGGAGTCACAGGGGTTAGCCCAAACGTAGAACAAACCGGCACAGAGGCCCCCATTGGCTTAGCCGACGGAGACTGGATCAAGCGGTACTTCTCGGCAGCGTAGGTCTTGACAAACTGGTCATCGAGAATGGCCTCCAGGTCTGGGGCCTCGGGGATAAACCCGACATCCACCATGAAGTCAGCCATCACTTGGGAGGCGTGGGGCATGTACTTCATGTCGTCGCCGCCCGCGCTAAAGGCCTCCAGGTTTTCATCCAGGGTGAAGATTTTGGTGCCCTGGGTGTACTTCTCAAACTCGGTGTCGCTGACGCTGGCTCGCTTCGCCATGATTTCGTTGGCCCGATCGGGGTTTTCGTCGATAAAGGCCAGAATGTCGAACCAGGTATTCACCAGGGCCTGCACCTGGTCAGGGCGGCTGTCGATCAGCTTTTGGCTGACCACCAGCAGGTCAGGAATCGCGCCAGGGTAGTCCTCCGAGGTCACCAGCTCTTGGCTGCCCTCCCGAGACAGCGCCGTTTCCCAAAAGGGTACCCAGCCCGCAAAGCCGTCTACCTGCCCGGCGGCAAAGGCGGTGGCCGCGGCCCCGGTTTCCAGGTTTTTAATCTCCACATCGGTCCGGCTCAGCCCAGCATCTTCGAGGGCCAGGCTGAGCAGAAAGTCGCCCACTACGCCTTCTTCTAGGGCGACGGTTTTGCCCGCCAGGTCGGCGACGGTGTCGATGCCCTCAGCCCCAATCACCTTATCGTTGCCAGCGGAGTTGTCGTTGACCAGCACCGCTACCATGCCGTTAACCGCATCTCCGGCAAACGAGATAGTGTCGTTGAGGGTTTGGCTGTTGGCATCGAGCTGCCCGGCGGCCAGGGCCTGCATCGACTCCAGGTAGCCGTCAAACCAAATCAGCTCGACGTTGGCCCCATTCGCTTCGAATAGGCCCTCCTCTTCGGCGATCGCCCAGGGCCACCAGCCTGCCCAGCTGCTGTAACCCAGTTTCACGGGCTCACCCGCCGACGCCGTTACGGGGGCATCGGCGCTGCCTTCCGCTGGGGCATCGGCTTGGGGGGTACTCTGGGCGCAGCTGACGGTAATGAGCAGGCTGCAGCAGAAGGCAATTAGCGTGGGTAAAAAGGTACGTCGTTTCATGACTGTGGGTCTTGGTCTCAAAAACTACAAGGAAAACTGTGGGGAAATCTAGACGCCGCTGGAACAGGTGCCGCGCGATCGCTAAAAGAATTTCAGGTACCGCTTAATCTCCCAGTCCGAAATGTGGCTGTGGTACTCGTTCCATTCCTGACGGCGAAAATCGATATAGGTCTGATGCATCAGCGGCCCCATCACAGCCTGGCTGAGGGGGTCGGCCTCAAAGGCATCGATCGCCTCTTGTAGCGTGCGGGGCAGCAGGTCGATGCCCATCGTCTTCAGGTCACTCAAGGAATAGTTGTACATGTTTTCGGTGTGGGGGTCGCCGGGGTCGAGCCCCTCAGCGATGCCCTCCAGCCCGGCGGCCAAAATCATCGCTGCCCCCAGGTAGGGGTTGGTAGAAATGTCGGCGGCGCGGCACTCCACCCGCCCCCCGGCCAGGGGAATGCGCAGCATGTTGGTGCGGTTGTTGTTGCCGTAGCAGATGTAGACCGGGGCCCAGGTAAAGCCCGACATGCTGCCCTGGCGCAGCAGCCGCTTGTAGCTGTTGACCGTGGGGCAGGTGACGGCGCAGATGGCCTTGGCATGGCGCAGCACCCCGGCAATAAACTGGTAGCCCAACGTTGAGAGCCCGCAGCCGCGCGAGTCATCAGAGGTCTCAAACAGGTTTTGACCGGTTTCGCTGTCGGCCAGAGACATGTTGTAGTGGGCACCGCTGCCGGTGCGATCGCCAAAAGGTTTCGGCATAAAGCTGGCCAGGTAGCCGTGTTTGCGGGCGATTTCTTTAACCATCAGCCGAAAGAAGGTGAGCCGATCGGCCATGGTGAGGGCGTCGCTGTAGGCGAAGTCGGTCTCAAACTGGCCGTTGGCGTCTTCGTGGTCAAAGGAATACACATCCCAACCGAGCTGGTTCATGTAGTCGACCAGCTCGGTCAGCCAGGGGGTGTTGTCGAGCAGGCCCGGCAGGTCGTAGCAGGGCTTGGCCAGGGTGTCGCGATCGCTCACCGGCCCAAAGCTGCCGTCCGCATTCTCCTTGAGCATAAAGAACTCGGTCTCAATGCCCAGGTTAAAGGTGAACCCCATCGCCGCCGCCTTGGCCAGCATTTGCTTGAGAATCGTGCGGCAGCAGGCCTCAAAGGGTTGTCCCTTGAGGTAAAGATCGCTGGCGAACCAGGCCACATCGGGCTTCCAGGGCAGCACTGTGGCCGAGGCCGGGTCCGGCATGGCGGCCACCTCATCGTCGCTGATCTCCTGGGGCACCCCGTCTAGGGCGGCGCCGGTAAACAGCTCTGAGCCTGCCATCATCTGGCCCAAGTGGGCAAGCGGCACCATCTTGGCCTTACACATGCCGTGGATATCCACATAGCTGGCCAGGGCGTATTTGACGCCCTTTGTTTCCAAAGATGCTTTGAGGGCTGCGATTTCAGGCGTTAGGGAATGGGCCATAGGTGAGTGGGAATTAGGGAGTGGATGGGTGCTGCGGGAGGAAAAATGGCATAAAAAACAGCAGCCCGAGAGAATGGCGAAGTCATCATTCGCTATCCTCCCGGGCTTTTATCCCGCCGTGTACCAGATACCCTGGGCTGCTGCTACATCGGCAGGGCTGAGGAGGATCTGGCGGTTTCTCTCGGACCAGGCGCTTGACCAATGTGGCCAGCCGGAACCCTAGAAACCTTTGGGTGTTTACTTTTTGCTATTGAGAGTGGTTGGAGTAATGATTTAACTCTGGGTTAATGTGGAAGCAAGGTCGATGCCTTAATAGGCTTAGCAATTGCTTAAGAATTAGAAAGTAACCGCTGCTACTAAATCGCCCTTGGCTCAAATTATTTCCCGCTGATCTCTGGATTAAACCTACAATTTAAGGCAGTCACCCCGTCTATCTCTATGGCCCCAGCTGAGTTTGATCACGCCATTGCCCTTAGCTATCCCCGGCGATCGCTCAAGCGAGCCGAGCGCGCCTTTCGGTGCTCCCCCTTTCGGCTAAATTTGCTGGGAGACATGCGATCGCAGAGCATCTCCATTCGCCAGGTGTGCGGCCAGGCCGGCCTCAAGAGCCAATACAGTCGCCGGGCCCTGGCCGAGCTAGAGGCCGAAAACGCAATGATGTGGCTAATTGCCGTTGGCCTGCTGCGCCGTGAAGTCGACGGCCAGGGTCTGACCGATAGCTTTCGCCTCACCCCCCTGGGTCGCCAGGTGCTCGAGCACCTGGCGGCGCTCAGTCCGGCTCAGTATCGCCCTACCCTGGCCGATCATCTCTATAATGCATGGTGCCGCTGGGTGCGCTGGCCTTCCTGGGCCAGTCTCTAAGCCACACCTGGCGGAGCAGGGCTAATATGTCCTGATAGGTTGTGTTGTTCCTGAAGAATCTGCATAAGGGAGTGGTTAAGCCCTGGGCATCAGCCCATGAGAACGGATTTTTGATCTCCGCTCAGGCTTTGGCCCTGCCGCCGAACTCATTCAACTTTGGAGACGCTCCATGAGAGCAATCATGGTAGTGGGAACAGCCTCCCACGTGGGTAAATCATTGATTACCACGGCCCTTTGCCGCATTCTCAGCCGCCGGGGCTGGCGAGTCGCCCCGTTCAAAGGGCAGAATATGGCCCTCAACTCCTACGTCACCGCTAACGGCGGCGAAATGGGTTATGCCCAGGCGGTTCAAGCCTGGGCCGCAGGCGTCTCCCCCCAGGTTGAGATGAACCCCATCCTGCTCAAACCCCAGGGCGATATGACCTCTCAGGTCATTCTTAAAGGCCGAGCCGTGGGTCGCACCACCGCTACCCAGTACTACGAAAATTTCTTTGACCAGGGCTGGCAGGCCATTCAAGAAAGTCTCACCCGCCTCGGTCAAGACTACGACTTTCTGGTGTGCGAAGGGGCCGGTAGCCCGGTCGAAGTCAACCTCAAACACCGCGACCTCACCAACATGCGCATTGCCCGGCACCTCAACGCGCCCACGGTGCTGGTGGCCGACATCGATCGCGGCGGCGTGTTTGCCCACGTCATCGGCACCCTAGAGCTGATGGAGCCCGAGGAGCGGGCGCTGGTCAAAGGCATCATTATCAACAAGTTTCGCGGCCAGCGCGAAGTCCTAGAGCCGGGCCTACAGTGGATAAAAGAGCGCACTGGCATTCCCGTCCTCGGCGTAGTGCCCTGGATCGAAAACGCCCTGCCCGCCGAAGACTCCCTCAGCCTGCTCGATCGCACCCCCGGCAGCAAAAAACAGGCCGATATCACCGTCGCCGTCATTCGCCTGCCCCGCATTTCTAACTTCACCGACTTTGACCCGCTGGAGGCCGAACCCAACGTGCGGGTGGTCTACCTCAGCCCCAAAGAAAAGCTCAGCTACCCCGATGCGGTGATCATTCCCGGCACCAAGACCACGATTGCCGATCTGCTGATCTTGCAGCGCACCGGCATGGCCGAAGAAATTCAAAACTACGTGGCCGCAGGGGGCACCGTCATGGGCGTCTGCGGCGGCTTTCAGATGATGGGCCAGTTTTTGGCTGACCCCGAGGGCATTGAGGGCCACGAGGGCCGCTTCCCCGGCCTCGATCTGTTCCCGCTGCGTACAGTGATTACTCAGCAAAAGATCGCCCGCCAGCGCACCGTTAGCTCGCGCTTTCCCCAGGAAGGGCTGCCGGTGTCGGGCTATGAGCTGCACCAGGGCCGTACCCAGCTGCTGCTCTCCGAGGGGCAAGACGAGAAGGGCAACAAGTTTGAGTTTTTGTTTGAAGACCGCAGCCTGGGCGTGGTCGATGCCAGCCAGTCGCTGTGGGGCACCTACCTGCACGGCATCTTCGACAACGGCCCCTGGCGGCGGGCCTGGCTCAATCGCCTGCGCCAGCAGCGCGGTCTGGGGTCGCTGCCCACAGGCATTCCCAACTACCGCGAACAGCGCGAGGCAGTGCTCAATGAGCTAACCGAGGCCGTGAGCGAGCATTTAGATCTGACCCCACTGCTAGGGTAAGCCGATGATTGTTAGGGTGAACGATTTCCTCAACGGAGCAGCAGCGATCGGGACTGAATACTGAGCTATAGATGAAGCTGCTTGGCTTCAGTAAAACTTGCTTCTCAGTAACGACTGGAACAGTGATAAAAAGCCTGGGCCATATTATTGACCAAATATTCATTCTGTGCGCTTTCTAGAAAACGCTTGTGTAAAGGTCTGTCATACCATCCGCTAGCCTTTAGCCGACAAGACAATCTGTGGGTACACTGACATTTAGGTCTTGCGAAAGGACAAGCCAGGTGAAATCAAAGAGCCAGCTTCAGACCATCCTCAAAGAGGACTATGGCATCAACAAGAACGTAACTCAGTCGCTCAGCCTAGAGGACTGTGAAAAGTTGTTGATACTCCTCAGCAACCACCCCAGTGCCGAGAAGCTGGTTGAGTCGTTTATCGAAAAGAACAACGAGCTTTCACGGAACAATCGCTACTATGGTCAGCGTCGTAGTCAGGCAGAGAAAAAACTCCAGCAATTGCAGGCAGAATATCAGAAAACTCAAAAATCTATTGTCGAATTGGAGGAAGCCAATAAAGAACTCCTAAATCGGAAAGGATTTTTATCAGTCGAGCAACAACAATTAGAAGCTCAGATTAAGACGCTTGAAGCCCAGAATCAGGGTCTAAGCTCAAAGGTACAAACTTTGACCATTAAAAACGATGAATTGATCGAGGCTAATGATCTGCTCAAAAAAGATAATAAAGATCTTAAAAATACAGTGGATCAAATTCGCCTAAAACTAGCTCAAGATATCAACGCACTGTTGCAATATGAAGACAGTGAGTTACGAAAAGCCATGATTCGCTTATTCCGCTGGACCTTAGGGTAAGGAGGCGATCGCCATGGTCAGCCAAAAACGTAAGCGACGCAGCTTTAGCGGTATGAACTATCGCGAGGTGCAGCGCTCAAATACCAACCGCAAAAAGAAGCTACCCAAAGCTGATCAAACCTGGCTCAAAACCAACGGCTACCGCAATGTCGGCTGGAATAACGTCATTAAGCTTTATCAAAAAATCAATGACTTCCTGGCATCGCCCGATTCTGACGATCCAACGCTTGAAGAGCTATTTTTGAAGGCTGATCAAATTGGCAAGAAATATCAAACAGTTGAGGAAGTAAAGGCCTTTGAGCAGGCGTTCCAAACTGAGATAAACGCTATTTCTGAGCAGATTGATCATCAATTCCCTGATCAAGAGATTGAGGTAGTTGACTATAGTCCTCCTTCTCGAACAAATCAAAAACGCAAGACGGCGAAATCTCGCAAAAGATAGGTATTGAGCGATCGCTAGACTATGGCCTCTGAAACCGAAAAAACTCTAAAAGAACTCTTCGCGCTGGCAAACAAAGTCGGTAATCGACGCTATCACAGGCTGACTCAGCAAGATTTTGACGACTACCGCAGCTTTGACTACTGGCGATATATTAATGGAGATAGCGAGTGTGGCACGACTGAGGCCAGCCGTACTTGGGTGCGAGACAACTCCGATCGCCACTGCCCGATTTGCGGAGAGCAGTATGGCCGTAACAACGGCAAGAGCATTGACCATAAGCTGCCCCGTGCTCAATACCCTTGGTTATCGCTCGACTTTAGAAACCTGTGGGTGATTTGCTACCAGTGCAATCAAGAGAAGGGTGAGAAACACTGGTATGAGTACGAGCACTATATCTTTACTCGGCATCCCGCACGATATGAGGATATTGTATTTGCCCGCCCACGACATTTACTAAAATCACTGAGGCAAAGCTAGCAGATGGCTACAACAGCTTAGGATATTCTGACTACGGAATATCTGCTCTTCCTGTTGCTTTATGGCCACACCTTCTCGCCCTGATTCTGCCCATCATTGGGTCACAACCTTCACCATTCCCCAACGGGTGATCCCCTACCTGTTTTTGCTGCCCGCTCTGGCGGCGCTGGCGATCGCGGTCTTTTGGCCAGCGCTGCGGGCCTTTTACCTGAGCTTCACCACCTTTGGAGTAGACCTGACGGCGGCCCCAACCTGGGTGGGCACGGCCAATCTGCGCCGACTCATGGTCGATCCGGTTTTTTGGCAGACGGTGCGCAATACGCTGGTGTACCTGGCTGGGGTGGTGCCCATTTTGACCTTTGCGCCGCTGGGGCTGGCGATTTTGGTCAATCGGCAGCTCAGGGGCATTCACTGGCTGCGGGTGGCCTACTACTCGCCTGTAGTGGTGTCGATGGTGGTGGCGGGCATTGCCTGGCGCTGGCTCTACGCCGAGACGGGGCTGTTTAACCAGGTGCTAAGAAGTCTGGGGCTGAGCGAGGGCGGCATTCCCTGGTTGACCAGCCCGGCCCTGGCGCTGTTTAGCGTGATGGCGGTGACGGTGTGGAAGGGGTTGGGCTACTACATGGTGATCTATCTGGCGGGGCTGCAAAGCATTCCCCAAGATCTGTACGAAGCGGCGGCCCTGGATGGCTCTGATGGCTGGCGACGGCACTGGGACATTACCCTGCCGCTGATGCGACCCTACCTGGTGCTGGTGGGGGTAATTTCTGCGATCGCCGCCACCAAGGTCTTCGAGGAAGTCTACATCATGACCCAGGGCGGCCCCCGCAATAGCTCCAAAACCGTGGTCTACTATATCTACGAGCAGGCCTTTCAAAAGTTTGAAATCAGCTACGCCTGCACCCTGGGGTTGGCGTTATTTCTAGTCATTTTGGCCCTGTCTGCCCTACAGCTGGCGGTCAACGACAGCAGCAAGCCTGTGGTCTAAGCCACCCGAGCTGGCTGGGATAGCTCTAAACTGCTGACCTGCACGTCGTGCACTTCGACGTGGGTGGCACCTTCGGTGTGCAGAGCCAGCTCCACAAGCTGATCGAGCAGATCAAGCGTGTCTAACTGACCGCTGAGAATAACCGCCGACCCTCGCTGCTTGACCGTCAGCTGCCTGACCGCAGAGCGACCTACGCGATCGCAAAACTTGATTTGAATGCGCTTGACCAGCCCGTAGTAGTCGTACTCGCCACTGGGCCCCACTCGCTCTGGGGGGATAGCCGACAGCCCAGCGATCGCCTGACTGATGTAATCGGGTCTGGCGTAGCAAACCCCACGAATAGTGTGGCCCGTTGCCACCAGTGATTGTACGACGTTAGCCATCTGAGCCATACCCCTCTGCCTCTGGGACAAAAACCAGCACCTACAGCGATGAACCCGCTATGGATTCGCCTTGAGGCAAGATCTAAATCAACGCTCAGCGGTAGATGCAAGGGTCATATCACCAAGTTTGCTCTGTGCCCTCGGCAAACTTGAAGATATTATAAAGTACTTTACGGGTTTCTCAGTAAGATTAAGTATCTTTTACAACCGTTGCAGAGCCTTATTTTCAGATCCCGTTCACAATGCCTCAGTGCTAGCACGTAAAGATTTTACAAAGGTGTTTGACCCACGGGATGCGGAAAAGTTCCTGCCAGAGCGAACTCACCTCGGCATTTGTTGTCCAGGCACCTGCCGAGATTGCCCCTACCCCGCGGTTGTGAGCAAAGCTACCGCGTAGGCCGCAATGCCCTCCTGACGTCCCACCGGCCCCAATTTTTCGTTGGTCGTCGCTTTCACCCCCACCTGATTGGGGGCCAGTCCCAGTTTGTCGGCCAGCCGCGATCGCATCGCGTCGATATGGGGCTTGAGCTTGGGCTGCTCGGCCACCACCACTGAGTCGATATTGCTCACCTGCCAACCCCGCTCCTGCACCATGGCATTCACCTGCACCAGCAGCTTGAGGCTATCGGCCCCTGCCCACTCCGGATCGCCGGGCGGAAAGTAGAGTCCAATATCGCCCAAACTCAGCGCCCCCAGCAGCGCGTCCATGATCGCGTGGGTCAGCACGTCAGCATCACTGTGGCCATCGAGCCCCAAGTGGTGCGGAATAGTGACGCCGCCTAAGATCAGCGATCGCCCCTCCACCAGCCGATGAATATCGTACCCGTTGCCAATCCTGATCCCCATAAGTTCTCGCCCCTATTCCCTTAAATTCTCTGAATCAATACGTTTCCCCAAGCGGTGCATTGCTCCGCGAATGCACCCTACGGCCTATCCCCTCACCCCCCTCATCCCCTC
>PYER01000077.1 GCA_003017855.1 filamentous cyanobacterium CCT1 | reverse complement strand
GGACGGGATGACGTTGGCCTCGCCGCAGACCTTAATGATGTCGGGCGCGTGGCCGCCACCGGCCCCCTCGGTGTGATAGGTGTGAATCACTCGATTTTTGAAAGCGGCGATTGTGTCTTCCACAAAGCCCGCCTCGTTGAGGGTGTCGGTGTGGATGGCCACCTGCACGTCGTATTCGTCGGCAACGCCTAAGCAAGTGTCGATAGTGGCCGGGGTGGTGCCCCAGTCTTCGTGCAGCTTGAGGCCCATCGCCCCCGATTGGATCTGCTCCACTAGGCCCTCGGGCTGAGCGCTGTTGCCCTTACCCAAAAAACCCAGGTTCATCGGAAACGCATCGGCGGCCTGCAGCATGCGCCAGATATTCCACGCGCCGGGGGTGCAGGTGGTGGCGTTGGTGCCGGTGGCGGGGCCGGTGCCGCCGCCAATCATGGTGGTAACGCCGGAAGCGATCGCGGTTTCGATCTGCTGGGGACAAATAAAGTGAATGTGGCTGTCGATGCCCCCGGCAGTGACAATCATGCCCTCTCCGGCCACGATCTCAGTGCCGGGGCCGATGATAATGTCAACGCTGTCCTGGATGTAGGGATTGCCTGCCTTACCGATTTTATGAATCTTGCCGTCTTTGATGCCGATATCGGCTTTGACAATGCCCCACCAGTCCAAAATCAGGGCGTTGGTAATCACCATATCCACAGCGCCAGCGTCGCGCCCGATGGGCGACTGCCCCATACCGTCGCGGATCACTTTGCCGCCGCCAAACTTCACCTCGTCCCCATAGGTGGTGAAGTCTTGCTCAACTTCAATAATGAGTTCGGTGTCGGCTAGACGAATGCGATCGCCCACCGTCGGGCCAAAGGTTTCGGCATAGGCACGGCGATCCATGCGGTAGCTCATGGGGACTCCTCAGATGGGGCAGATTTAGCTAGAACCACTCTAGAATGCGGGATTTCCCCACTTTGGTCAATTGGGCTACGGTTGGCGGTGCTACACAGGGGGATTCTGTGCCGTTATAGTGCGTTCACCCAAAATATAACCCGAGGGAAAAATTCCCTCGGGTTATAGGTAGATGTGGTTTGCGCTGTGGTTTGGCGGGCAGTGTCGCTGTTCTAGCTGGCCAGGTATTCACGGATGTCGGACTGACGCTTGCGGAGCTTGGTTAGCGCCTCGCGCTCAATCTGGCGCACGCGCTCACGGCTAATCGAGAGCAGATCGCCAATCTTGGCCAGGGTCATGGTTTTGCCGTCGGCCAAGCCAAAGCGCAGAGAGAGCACTTCGCGCTGCTGGGGAGTTAAATCACCCATCAGCCGCTCCAAGTCCTGGCGCAGAGACACCTGGGTGGCAAAGTCCTCCGGTGAGGGGCCGTCATCTTCGAGCAGCTCACCCAGCTCCGTATCCTGGTTATCGCCCACCTTGAGGTCGAGGGAGAGGGGCTGACGCGATTTTTCAAGGTAGTCGCGCACCTGCTTGGTCGTCAGGTCACACTCAACGGCAAGTTCAGCCACGGTGGCCGCTCGCCCGTGCCGCTGCGAGAGGGTGCGCTGGGCTTTTTTGAGCTTGTTAAGCTTTTCGGTAATGTGAATGGGCAGGCGAATGGTGCGGCTTTTCTCGGCGATCGCGCGGGTGATGGCCTGGCGAATCCACCAGTAGGCGTAGGTGGAGAAGCGATAGCCTTTGGTGGGGTCAAACTTTTCGACTCCGCGCTGCATGCCAATGGTGCCCTCCTGAATCAGGTCGAGCAGGTCGACATTGCGCTTGATGTACTTCTTGGCCACCGATACCACCAATCGCAGGTTGGCCTCAACCATCTTGCGCTTGGCCAAATTGCCCTGTCGGACGATCGCCGACAGCTCAGCAGTGGGCAGTTCAACAGCCTCAGCCCACTGCTCTAGGGTGAGCCCGTGCCCAGCCATTTCTTCCGCAGCCAGCCGCTTCGCTTCTAAGGCTGTCAGCTTCTGCACCTGCTTACCCAGCACGATTTCCTCTTCATGGGTGAGCAAAGGAACCTTGCCAATCTCCTTTAAGTAGGTGCGCACCAGGTCGGTGGAATTTTGCACAGCTCTCATAAATCGACAACCTTAGGGAATAGCGTCGCAGAAACAGTTAAACGGATGTAAGCAGGTGGCCGGATGGAGACCAAACGGGTGGGCTCGCCATCATTGTTTAGAAGCCCTGGGAAGTCGCTTCTACAGTGTTTGCTCCTCGCCTAGGGACGAGACCGCACCGGAACGGGAATGGGCTCGGCTTCGAGGGCCGCCTGCTCGGAACGGCGTTTAAGCATTGCACCGGCCACGACTAGGGCGGCACCTACCTCTAAAAGAATTTCAACAGGGCTCATGGGTAAAATCTTATGAACTGCTTTATGTAAACAAGTGTAACGTTTATTAAAGGAAGCGTGAATGGTTATTAATACCTACGTAAGCTCTGGTGATTGGGGCTCTGTTCCCTAGATTAAGGTCCTTGAAGTGGTCCTGTTGCATTCCAGAAGACATATTTTCAGGATTGTCAGGACTAGGATTCTTAAAATTTAGGAGGAATGTTAATAAAAATCTGAGTATCGACTCATTTCCTTAAGCATTGCCGAAAAGCTCCTCAGGCGGAGAGAGATAGCTGGGAGCCCTGGGCGGTTTTGGCGACATCGATACGGGTTTGAAAGGCTGCCCGAAAGTGGGGAATGTGAGTGACGGTGAGAATGCAGGCGAAGTCGGAAGCGATCGCGTTGATGGCGGCAATCAGGCGATCGCAGCCCTGCTGGTCTTGGGTACCAAAGCCTTCGTCGATGATCAACAGTTGTAACGCCAGACCCGATCGCTGGGCCAACAGCCGAGCCAGGGCCAGCCGCAGGGCAAAGTTAACCCGAAACGCCTCGCCGCCGGAGTAGGTTTCGTAGGGCCGGGTACCGTGGGCATCGGCAATCAAAATATCCAGGGTGTCGATCACCCCCTGACCGCGTTTGGTCGCCCGCTGGGTGACAAACTGCACGTGCAGCTGATGGGCGCTGAGGCGACCCAGCAGATGGTTGGTTTCAGCCTCTAGCTGGGGCAGCAGGTTTTCGATCATCAGCGCCTGAATGCCGTTGCGGCCAAAGGCATGGGCCAGCTCCTGGTAGACCCGCTGCCGCTGCCGTACGGCGGCCAGGTCTTGCTGCCGCTGGGCCAGCCCCTGCTGCAGGCCTTCGAGGTGCTGGCGGGCCTGGTCCAGGGCACCGAGCTGGGCCAGCAGGGCATCGCGTTGGTGCTGACGGTCGGCGATCGCACTTTCCAGATCCCCTAGGGCGCTGGGGTCGTAGGCCAAGGCTCTGCCCTTAGCCTCCAGGTCTAACAGGGCAGCACTTAGCTGGGCCAATTCTTGCTGCTGCTGCTGGTACTGGGTCTGTAAGCTGGCTAGCTCAGCCGTCTGACCTGCGTGCTGCTGGCGGGCCTGCTCCAGTTCATGATGGCGCTGTCGCCAGACCTGAGCTGCCGATAGGGCCTGGCGCACCTGCTGGTGGCGATCGATGCGGTAGTTAAGCTGATCGATGGCGAGCTGAACCGCCGCTAAAGCTTGGCCTGGCTCGCTCTGCTGAAGCTGGGCCAGGTCGGCCTCAAGCTGAACCAGCTCGGTCTCCAGCCGCTGCTGCCGCTGGGCGAGCTGCCGCTGCCGCCGCTGCCCCTGCACCAGGTCGCGGTGTTTGATCTCAGCCCAGCGCAGGCGATCGACTTGACCCCGTACCAGGGCGTGGTCGCGATCGTCGTAGGCCAGCTGGGCCAGGGTTTGGTCAATGTGGTGCAGCTCAGCGCGGCGATCGAGGGCGTACTGGTTCTCGCTCAGGCACTGCCCCAGCCGCAGCTGCTCGGCTTCCAGGGCCTGGAGCTGCTCCTGCACCGTCGTCTGGGAGGCCATTTGAGCGCTCAGCTGCCCCTGCTTCTGCAGCACCGGGGCGTAGGCCTCCAGCTCGGCCTCTACAGCGCGATATTCCTGCCGCAGCACCTGAATTTCTCGCTCTGAGACGGCCAGCTGCTCGCGAATCACCCAAATTTCTTCCTGCAGCTCCTGCTGCTGCTGGCGGTGGCGTCGTTCTACTACGGTGCGGTGGTGGGCGGTCAGAGGGCGATCGCAGAGGGGGCAGGCCGCTTCGGGCAGCCCCAGCAGCCCCAGCTTGTGGCCAATCTGGGCAATCTGGGTCTCGCAGCGGCGCTGATTGGCCTGCAAGACCTCCATGAAGCTGCGCCGCTCCAGCCCCTTTTCGCGCACCTGCTCCTGGTAGGCTCGGCGCTGCTCCAGGTAACTGAGGGTGTCTGACACCTCCTGGGCCGTGGCTGCTAGCTGTGGGCGATCGCCCTGGTGCTGCTGGAGCTGCTGGGCGCTGGCGGCCAGTTCTTCGAGGCGGGTCTGGAGGCGAGTCTGGGCCTGCTGTAGCTGTGCCTCTAGCTGCCGCCGCCGCTGCTGGAGCGGCTCGGCCTGAAGCTGGAGGGCATCGAGGTGCTTGAGCTGCGCCTTAGCGGCTAAAAACTGCTCACGACTGGCGGCGATCGCATCGCTTTGGCTCAGGAGGTCGTTTAGATCGGCGAGCTGAGCCCGCACGGCTGCCAGCTGCATCTGGGTCTGATTGAGGCGATTGCGAAGGTCTTGGGAGTGAGCCTGCCAGGCGGCCTCCAGGGTCTGTCGCTGGGCCTGAAGGGCCTGGTACTGCTGAAACTGCTGGTTCAGCTGGGTATCTTCGGACTCCAGGGCCGCCAGCTCAGTGATACCAGCTTTGATCACGGCAGCCTGGGCCAGCAGGGCGTCTCGCTGATGCTGCGCGGCAGTGCGGGTGGCTAGGGTAGCCTCGGTTTGATGCAGCAGGGTGCTGAGGTGACGCTGCTGCTGGCGCTGCATCTGAATCTGCTGCTCGACGCTGCGGTGGCTTTGCGACCGGGCGCGCAACTGGATCAGCCGCTCGCGATCGCTCGACTGCTGCTGATCTAACTCGTGCAGGGTCTGCTGCAGCTGAGCCTGACGCTGCAGCGTCGGCTCGTAGTCGGCCAAGGTTGCGGTTAGCTCATCAAGCTGGGTTTGGCGCACGGTGGTCTCAACCTTCGCCTGGCGAGCCTGATCCCTAGCCCGTTCCGCCAGCTGGTCGTAGTGATTGAGCTTTAGCAGGTCGGCCAAAATTTGCTTGCGATCGCCGGGCCGCTTCAGCATAAAGTCGTCGGCACCGCCCTGACGCAGGTAGGCCGAGTTGATAAACGTATCGTAGTCAAGCCGGAGGTGGCGGCAAATCAGTGCTTGGGTCGCCCGCACCCCCCGCTGAGTTAGCACTCGCCAGCCCGCTTCGGTATAGACCTGAAATTCCAGGCTGGTGCCCTGGCTGCGGTGACGGCTGCGGATGACCCGGTAGGTGTGCTCACCCTGCTGAAACTGAAAGCTGACGCTGGCCTCCATCGCGCCTTGGTGAATGATGTCGTCATCGGCGGCGACTCGGCTTTGACCCCACAGCGCCCAGGCGATCGCCTCCAGCAGCGACGATTTGCCCGCCCCATTCGGCCCGGCCACGCAGACCACGTGCAGCCCGTTAAAGTCGAGGCTGGCATCGCGGTAGCTGAGAAAATTCTTGAGGGCAATGTGCTTAGGAATCATGGGTACGTTAGCACCACTGCCCTAAGCCTACAGTACAAGCGAACCCTGAGTACACTTGTATGTTGAAGAAAACAGTCGTTTTCACAACAAAAGCGGCTGAGACGGGTACTCATCTCAACCGCTTTTGTCGATTAAAAATACGGAAGCGGTGGGATTTGAACCCACGAGGGAAGGTTTACTCCCCTACCTCCTTAGCAGGGAGGCGCTTTCGACCACTCAGCCACGCTTCCAAGAACAAGAAGTTCTTTGTTAGTTTAGCAGACACTTGACCGAGACTTGATCGAACAGAACAACTTTTTTGGATTGCCTGCTGATCCCGTAGTCTCTGGCGGCTGAAACGGTCGGTCTGCCGAAACCCTAGGCGGCGCGGCGCGGCTGCAGCTGCGGCCAGAGATAGACCAGCCCCGAGATCAGGGTGAGCGCCACTGCCAGCCAAAACAGACCCAGGGCGGGTAGGTCCCAGACAGCGGGGTGAGGGGCAATCAGCAGCGCGATCGCCGCGATTTGCACCACGGTTTTGGCCTTGCCCCACAGGTTGGCCCCGGGCACCGCTCCGCCCGCCTGCAGCACCGGGTTAACGCGCCAGCCTGCGATCGTAATCTCCCGCGCCACAATTAGAAATACGCCCCAGGCGGGCACCTGGCCCAGTTCGATCAGCATCAGCAGAGGGGCAAACACCAGCAGCTTGTCCACCAGCGGGTCTAAGAACTTGCCCAGGTCGGTAACCTGGTTCAGCCGCCGGGCCAGGTAGCCATCGAGCCAGTCGGTGCCTGCCGCCACCACAAACAGGCCTGCCGCCCACCAGCGCTGGGTCTCCGTCGGTGCCTGCAGCAGGATCAGCAGCAGGGGCACGCCCAGCAGCCGTGATACCGTAATCCAAGTCGGTAAATTCATGGCTCCAGGGTATACCGAGCCCTGCCGCTTTTACATCCTCTTCTGGGCGGGTACTGACAAGACAATGCTGGGTAACCGGTTACCCTTTGACCTTGCCAAACCTGCGATCGCGCTGCTGGTAGGCATAAATCGCCTGGTGAAACTCCGAGACATCGAAGTCGGGCCACAGGGTTTCGGTCACATAAATTTCGGCATAGGCCAGCTGCCACAGCAAAAAATTGCTGATCCGCATTTCGCCGCTGGTGCGAATTAGCAGGTCGGGGTCGCTGATTTCGGCGGTATACAGGTGGCGGCCAAACAGCTCTTCGCTGATGTCGTCGGGGTTGAGCTTGCCCTGCTGCACCTGTTCAGCGATCGATCGGCAGGCCTGCACAATCTCTTGCCTACCGCCGTAGTTAGTCGCCACCGTAAACTCAATGCCGTGGTTGCCCTGGGTTTGGGTGACGGCCTGGTGAATCTCACCCTGCAGCGATCGCGGCAGCGCCGCCAGGTTGCCCACAAAGCGGATGCGGACATTTTCCTCCATCATTTCCAGCAGTTCCTGACGCAGCACTCGCTCGAACAGCGCCATCAAAAAATCCACCTCTTCAACCGGACGGCCCCAGTTTTCGGTCGAAAAGGCGTAGGCGGTGAGCGCCCCAATACCCCAGTCGCGGCAGCAGCGCAGCAGCGTTTTGAGGGTGTCAACCCCCCGGCGGTGGCCCATAATGCGTGGCAGCCCCCGCTGTTTTGCCCAGCGCCCGTTGCCGTCCATAATGACCGCTACGTGCTGGGGCAGGCGATCGGGCTTGAGGTCGGCGGGCAGGGCATAGCGAACAACAGGCTTGGTGGTCATTTTTTCTCTCGGGGAGACGATGAGGGAAGACGGAACAAGCGCAGCACGTAGGCAACTCCAAGGCTGCCCAGCCGCCGACCAAGGCTTCTGAGCTGGGGGGCCACCGCCTCGCGGTCTACCGATTTTGAAAATTTAGACCGCAGAATACTGCGCAGGCGGCTGCTGGTCAGAGGCCGATCTAGAATACCGCCTTCCGCCAAAGAAATAGACCCTGTTTCTTCAGATACCACAACACAGAGACAGTGCTCCACCCGCTCGGTGATGCCCATTGCGGCCCGATGGCGGGTGCCCAGCTGGCGTGAAGCCACCCGCTCAGAGATTGGCAAAATGACCCCTGCGGCCGCAATGCGTGCCCCCCGCACCAGCATGGCCCCGTCGTGGAGCAGGGTGCTGGTTTGAAAAATAGTTTGAATCAGCTCCTTAGAGACCTCGGCATTAATGCGCACCCCCGGCACCGTAAAATCTCGCTCGTCGATGGGCTTGTCGATTTCAAGAATCAGGAGGGCCCCGGTGCGGTTCTGCGAGAGTTCTTTGACCGCATCCACAATCTCGTCGATTACGTTGTCCGGCTGAGGCATGGCTTCGCGGGAGGGGCTGAGCAACTCCCAAACCCGCCCCTGGCCCAGCAGCTCCAGCAGTCGCCGAAACTCCCCCTGAAGCATGAAGGCCATGGCTACGGCTGAGCCAATTACCAGCTTGTCGAGCACAAAGCCCAGCAGCGCCAGGCCCAGAAACTTGCTCAGGGCCGCCGCCAGCATGAGAAAGATCAGCCCCCGCACCATCCAGAGGGTGCGGCGCTCGCCGATGATGACCAGCACCACGTAGCTCAGCAGCAGCACCAGCACAATGTCCAGCGCCTGAAGCACGAACCTAACCTGGTCAAGGTTTGTTAGCCATTGCTCCCAGAGGTAGTTCATGCAGCGTTAGAGGATGGTGCCTAAGCGGCTGTGCGATAGGGCGGCCCGATCAGCCCCTGGCAAACCCCTGTCCAAGGCTGGCTGCTGGGCCTAGGGTGCCTTGGCTCTGGGCCGCAGGGCTTCAGGTAAGCAGTCCTGACGAAGCAAATCGGCTACAGTTTCCCGACGAATGATCAAGGTGGCATCACCCTCGGTGACCAGCACTGCCGCAGGCCGAGGCACCCGGTTGTAGTTCGAAGCCATGCTGTAATTGTAGGCACCTGTGCCCGCAATAGTAACTACATCGCCACTCTTCAACTCGGGCAGTGCCGCATCCTTAATCAGGATATCGCCTGATTCACAGTGTTTACCGGCCAGGGTGATGGTCTCGGCCAGAGGCGCAGCCATGCGGTTGGCCACCAGCGCCCGGTACACCGACTGATAGGTAATCGGGCGAGGGTTGTCAGACATGCCGCCGTCTACTGAGGCGTAGGTGCGCAGACCAGGGATCACTTTTTGACTGCCGACGCGATAGGCGGTCACGCAGGCGGGGCCAACCAGCGATCGCCCCGGTTCGCACAGCAGCCGCGGCAGGGGAATGCCCTGAGCCTCGCAGGCCGCCACTACGCTCTCGCACACGGTTTGAACCCAGGTGTCAATGCTCGGCGGGTCGTCGCTCTCGGTATAGCGAATACCCAAACCGCCGCCCACGTCTAGTTCCGTCAGCGTCAGGCCGTAGCGCTGAGCCGTTACCATCCACTGGGCCATAACGCCGCCCAAATCGGTGTGGGGGTTGAGCTCAAAAATCTGCGAGCCAATGTGGGCGTGTACACCCAGACAGCTGAGCTGGGGCTGCCCAGCCAGAAACTCAAATACCGCTTCGATCTGGTCGGGGTCAAAGCCAAACTTGCTGTCGAGGTGGCCGGTGCGAATGTATTCGTGGGTGTGGCACTCAATGCCGGGGGTCACCCGCAGCAGCACGGACACGGTTTTGACCTCACGGGTGGCGATTTCGCCCAGGGTTTTCAGCTCCAGCCAATTGTCGACGACAATGCGGCAGCCAATCTCTACGGCCAGGGTCAGCTCTTCTAAAGACTTGTTGTTGCCGTGAAAGTAAATATTTTCAGGAGCAGCGCCGGCTTCAGTGGCGGTCAGAAGTTCCCCCGCTGAGACGACATCAATGCCCAGCCCCTCGTCGGTCACGATCGCGCAGATCGCCATACAGCTCCAGGCTTTAGAGGCGTAGAGCACCAGTGCCTCGCCCGGATAGTAGCGTTCAAAGCCCTGACGATACTGGCGACAGGCGGTGCGCAGAGTATGGTCATCCAAAATATAGAGAGGGGTGCCAAACCGCTCGACGAGATCGACGAGGTCGCAGCCGCCGACGCTCAGGTGGTCGTCGGGAGTAACGGTAGCGGTCAGGGGCAAAAGCTGCTGGTTTGGAGACAGCGTTCCGGCAGAGTTGACCGGGGGAAGGTACTGGCGGCTATCGGCGGTCGAGGCCGGCACGGGGGAAGTCGAAACCATAGACGTTGCGCTCACAGAATGAAAGAGGTGGTCAGAATTTAAGATCGAGGGGTTAACTTTGAGACAGCCGCGACTCTAAACCGGCGGGGGCTCACTGGGCTGCGCCTGAGACACCACACTGCACCCCAACCCTCAGTGTACAATTAAGGGCTGTGCCGGTTTATTGCCAACTAGTTTAGATTTGGCCAATCCAGTTGTGGGCTACCTTTCCTGCCAGACTCCGAGCCACGATGACATAGCGGCCCTGGTCAGGCTCGATCAGAGTGCCCTGGGGGGGCTGTGGTCGGCAGAGGCCTACAGCCGGGAGATCGATAGCCCCAACAGCCGTCTACTGATGCTGGTCTACAGGCCCTATGCTATCCGGGGAGACACGCCCGATCTATCGATCGCATCGATAGCTGACCTGCAATCTGATCGGGGTAAGGGGTTAAAGCCAGCTGCACCAGGGAAACCCATTGGCATTGCGCCAAATGAAACTGGTTTAGGTGAGCATAAAGCAGACGGGCCTGCGCTAGCAGCCCCTACCCTGCTGGGACTAGGCTGCTACTGGGCCATTCTGGATGAGGCTCACATTACCGTACTGGCCATCGATCCCCGCTATCAGCGGCGAGGGCTGGGTCAGTGGCTGCTGCTCAACCTGCTCTTTGATGCCTGCGACTATCGAAGAGTAGCCCCCGATGACCACATTGTCCTGACCCGCGCCACTCTGGAGGTACGCCTCTCCAACAGTCGTGCCCTGGCGCTCTATGAGTCCTTTGGCTTTGAGACCCTGGGTCGCCGCCGCCGCTACTACCCCGACGGCGAAGATGCGCTGATTCTCTGGCAAAATTCCCTCAAAACGCCTGAATTTCGCGATCGCTTAACCCAGCGCTACTGCACGACTCGCCACCGACTGGAACGACAGGGTTGGCAGATTGCAGATGAAAAAATAATGGGGAACCGAACCTGAAACCGAACCTTTAAAGTTGAGAAAATTTACATTTTCTTAAATCTCAACATGTTGACAATGGCTGATCCCAGACTGTTTTTACAGCTTTAGGAGGATGCCAACTAAGCTCGGTAAACCGGCTGTTTAGTAGGGCACAACCGACAAAAATCACTGTGCTAGAATTTGCCTATCCGGCACGCACCAGGTGATTAATACCATCATGTTTGAACGCTTCACAGAAAAAGCAATCAAGGTCATCATGCTGGCGCAGGAGGAAGCTCGTCGGTTAGGCCACAACTTTGTGGGTACCGAGCAGATTCTCCTGGGGTTAATTGGGGAAGGCACAGGCGTAGCCGCCAAGGTCTTGAAGTCGATGGGCGTCAACCTCAAGGACGCGCGCATCGAAGTCGAAAAGATCATTGGTCGCGGCTCCGGCTTTGTCGCCGTTGAAATTCCCTTTACCCCCCGAGCCAAGCGTGTGCTTGAACTCTCCCTGGAAGAGGCTCGTCAGCTCGGCCACAACTACATTGGCACCGAGCACCTGCTCCTGGGCTTGATCCGCGAAGGCGAGGGGGTCGCGGCCCGCGTTCTCGAAAATCTGGGTGTCGACCTCTCGAAGGTGCGCACTCAGGTGATTCGCATGCTGGGTGAAACCGCTGAGGTGTCTGCTGGGGGCGGTCAGGGCCGCACTAAAACCCCCACCCTCGATGAGTTTGGCTCGAACCTGACCCAGATGGCCGCTGACGGCAAGCTTGACCCGGTAGTGGGCCGCCAGAAGGAAATTGAGCGCGTCATCCAGATCCTGGGTCGGCGCACCAAGAACAATCCGGTGCTGATTGGCGAACCCGGCGTGGGTAAAACCGCGATCGCGGAAGGTCTGGCCCAGCGCATTGGCAACGGCGATGTGCCAGACATTCTTGAAGACCGCCGCGTGGTCACCCTCGATATTGGCCTGCTGGTGGCCGGTACTAAATACCGGGGCGAGTTTGAAGAGCGCCTCAAGAAAATCATGGATGAAATCCGCTCCGCCGGAAACGTCATCCTGGTAATCGACGAGGTTCACACCCTGATCGGGGCGGGAGCCGCCGAGGGCGCGATCGACGCCGCCAACATTCTCAAGCCCGCCCTGGCGCGGGGCGAGCTGCAGTGCATCGGGGCCACCACCCTTGATGAGTACCGCAAGCACATCGAGCGCGACGCCGCCCTGGAGCGCCGCTTCCAGCCGGTGATGGTGGGCGAGCCCAGCGTGGACGAGACTATCGAGATTCTCCACGGTCTGCGCGATCGCTACGAGCAGCACCACAAGCTGAAGATCGCCGACGAAGCCCTGGAGGCCGCCGCCAAGCTCTCCGATCGCTACATTGCCGATCGCTTCCTGCCCGACAAGGCCATTGACCTGATCGACGAGGCCGGTTCCCGCGTGCGCCTGATCAATTCCCAGCTGCCCCCGGCGGCCAAGGAGCTCGACCGCGAGCTGCGTCAGGTGCTCAAAGATAAAGACAACGCCGTCCGCTCCCAGGACTTTGACAAGGCTGGGGAACTGCGCGATCGCGAGATGGAAATCAAGGCTGAAATCCGCGCGATCGCCCAGAACAAGGCCACCGAAGACGCCGAGGGCGAAGACATGCCTGTAGTGGGTGAAGAGGACATCGCCCACATCGTCGCCTCCTGGACTGGGGTGCCGGTGAGCAAGCTCACCGAGTCCGAGTCTGAGAAGCTGATGCACATGGAAGACACCCTGCACCAGCGCCTGATCGGTCAGGACGAGGCGGTGAAGGCAATTTCTCGCGCTATCCGCCGGGCTCGGGTGGGCCTTAAAAACCCCAACCGACCGATCGCCAGCTTTGTGTTCTCTGGCCCCACCGGGGTTGGTAAGACCGAGCTAGCCAAGTCTCTGGCGGCCTACTTCTTCGGCTCTGAAGAGTCAATGATTCGCCTCGACATGTCCGAGTTCATGGAGCGCCACACGGTTTCCAAGCTGATCGGTTCGCCTCCGGGCTACGTTGGCTACAACGAGGGCGGTCAGCTGACCGAGGCGGTGCGCCGTCGTCCCTACACCGTGGTGCTGTTCGACGAAATCGAGAAAGCCCACCCCGACGTCTTCAACATGTTGCTGCAAATTCTAGAAGACGGTCGCCTCACCGATGCCAAGGGCCGCACGGTGGACTTCAAAAACACCCTGCTGATCATGACCTCCAACATCGGCTCTAAGGTGATCGAGAAGGGTGGCGGCGGTCTCGGCTTCGAGTTTGAGCAAGATCAGGCCGAGTCGCAGTACAACCGCATTCGCTCCCTGGTCAACGAAGAACTCAAGCAGTACTTCCGGCCTGAGTTCCTCAACCGCCTCGACGAAATCATCGTCTTCCGTCAGCTCACCAAGGACGAGGTCAAGGAGATCTCCGACATCCTGCTCAAGGAAGTGTTTGCTCGACTCACCGAGAAAAACATTCACCTGCAGGTCACCGAGCGCTTCAAGGAGCGTCTGGTGGAAGAGGGCTACAACCCCAGCTACGGGGCACGGCCGCTGCGTCGGGCGATCATGCGCCTGCTCGAAGACACCCTGGCCGAGGAAATTCTCTCGGGTCGTCTGGGCGATGGCGATACTGCCACCGTCGATGTCGACGACAGCGGCAAGGTCACGATTCAGGCCGAACAGCGCCGCGAGCTGATCTCCGCCGAGAGCTAGCGACAGGTGCTACGGGTTGGGTAGAGCCAAGGGTTACCCAGCGATGCTGGGACCGCCTACCCGCTTTATCCAGCCCGCAGCGAAAGCTGTGTTATGTGTTGTTAAGAATGCCGTTCTCATTTGGGGGCGGCATTTTACTTTTTACCCCCATAGGTCATGCGCTGGCGACCCAGAGCCGCTATGCTGGCAACACCATTTGAGAGGTTTCACCATGGGCGACACCACCAACTGCGAAAAACTGGCGGTTGTGTTTAATCGGGCCAGCCAGCAGGGCAAAAGTGCCTTTTGCAAAATGCTTTGGGGTAATCAGCCCAAAACCGTTCAGGCTCAGCTCAGGCCTCTGCTCAGCGCGGAGGCGATTGATGCTCTCCGCAGTGAGGATGAATAGGATCCCAGAGTTGCGTTAGGTCACGGGTTCCCCCATCGGTCGTTTCCCTTGCTACAGTCGATAGGCGGATTGGAAAAGCATTGCAGGAGCACAGCCATGGACCAGTGGCAGCAGGGGGAAACAATTGATCTGGCTATTACTGACCTCAGCAGCAGTGGCGATGGCCTGGGCCGTTGGCAGGAACGGGTTGTGTTTGTGCCCGACACCGTGCCCGGAGACATGGTGCGAGCGCGCCTGGTGCAGGCTAAACCGACCTTTGGCCGGGCCAAGGTGAGGCAGTTGCTCACCCCTTCGCCCGATCGCGTACGTGCAGCCTGCATTGTGGCCGACAAATGCGGCGGCTGCCAGTGGCAGTCTGTCGACTACCCGGCCCAGCTAGCGGCTAAGCAGCAGCAGGTGCTTGATGCCCTGACGCGCATCGGCGGGTTCGAGGCGCCCGAGGTGCTGCCCATCCTTGCTGCTGAAGCACCGCTGGGCTATCGCAACAAGGCCACCTACCCCCTGGGGCGATCGCCCGAAGGCCAGGTCAAAGCGGGCTACTTTCGCCAGGGCAGCCACAAGCTGGTGAACCTCAACCAGTGCCCTGTGCAGGACGAGCGCCTCAACCCCCTGCTGGCGGAGGTCAAGCGCGACATTCAGGAGCGGGGCTGGTCTATTTATAACGAGAGCAAGCATCAGGGGCGGCTGCGGCACCTGGCCCTGCGGGTGGGGCGGCGCACTGGGCAAATGCTGCTGACTCTAGTGTCTACTGCACCAAACCTGAAAGATATCGAGCTACAGGCCCAGGAGTGGCGCGATCGCTACCCCGATCTTGTCGGTGTCTGCGTCAACCTCAACCCCGACAAAACCAACGCCATCTTCGGGGCCGAAACCCTGGTGATCGACGGCGTGCCCTATATCGAAGAACTGTTTGCCGGTCTGCGGTTCCGCATTCATGCCACAACGTTTTTTCAGGTGAATACCGAGCAGGCCGAGCGGGTGCTACAGGTGATTTTAGATGAGCTGCAGCTCACCGGCAGCGAAACCCTGATTGATGCCTACTGCGGCGTAGGCACCCTGACCCTGCCGCTGGCCCAAAAGGCCAGGCGCGTTGTGGGCCTAGAGGTGCAGCCCGAGGCTGTGGCCCAGGCTTTGATCAATGCCGGGCTCAATGGCATCGACAATGTGGAGTTTCGGGCTGGTGATGTGGGGGAACTGTTGGTGCTGGCGGCCGCTGACCTCAGCGATCCGCTGGATGTGGTGGTGCTTGATCCGCCGCGCAAAGGTTGCGATCGCCCCGTACTCGATGCCCTACTCGAACTACATCCATCCCGCATCGTCTATATGAGCTGTGACCCGGCTACCCTAGCCCGTGACCTCAAAGTTCTGCGAGAAGAGGGCGGTTACCAGCTGACCAAGGCGCAGCCCGCCGACTTCTTTCCCCAGACTCCTCACGTAGAATGCGTCGCATTTCTGGTAGCGTAAAAGCCAGATTGGTTTTTGCGCCCGTCCTCCGCTCCTATCCTCAGCGCCTATGAAGTTCAGCACCATTGCCGACAAAATTCAGATTACGACGGCCTCCAGTTTGAGCACAGACCCCGGCTACGACCCCGATATCGCCGGGGTTGCCGCCGTTGACCAGGCCTCGACCGGGACGCTGAGCTACATCGAGGGAGACAGGTTTGCCGCCTTTGTGGCCACAACCCAGGCCAGCGCCCTAATTTTGCCGCCAAACCCCGCTCTACAGGCCCAGGCAACCGAGCGCGGTTTGGCGTGGCTCAGTGCATCTGACCCACGCCTGGCGTTTGCCCGCGCCATTGCCCTGTTCTACACCCCCTATCAACCCGGCCCCGGCATTCACCCCAGCGCCGTCGTCGATCTGACCGCCATCTGCGGTGAGCGGGTCTCGATTGGGGCCAACGCCGTGATTCAGGCCGGGGCGAGGCTGGGAGACGACGTCTGCGTTCACCCCAACGTGGTCATTTACCCTGGGGTGCAGGTGGGCGATCGCACCGTGCTGCATGCCAACTGCGTCATCCACGAGCGAGTGCAAATCGGTACCGACTGCGCCATCCACAGCGGTGCGGTGGTTGGCGCCGAGGGCTTTGGCTTTGTGCCCACCCCCCAGGGCTGGGAAAAAATGGAGCAGTCGGGCATTGTGGTGATTGAAGACGGCGTGCGGGTGGGCAGCAATACCACTATCGATCGCCCCGCCGTGGGCACCACCCGCGTGGGCCGAGACACCAAGCTCGATAACCTGGTACACATTGCCCACGGCTGCCAGGTGGGCGAAGAGGTGGCCATGGCTGCCCAGGTGGGTATGGCCGGGGGCGTAATCATCGGCAATCGAGTGATCCTGGCGGGACAGGTAGGCATTGCCAACCAGGCCAAGATTGGCGACGGGGCGATCGCTACCGCTAAAGCCGGTATCCACAACGATATTGCGCCCGGCGAAATTGTCGCCGGTACCCCAGCCCTACCCCACAAGGTATTTCTCAAGGCCTCAGCGGTGTATCGCCGCTTGCCGGACATGTACAAAACCCTTCAGCAGCTGCAAAAGCGACTGCCCTAGCCCTGCACCCAACAGCCAATGGCCACCGATTCTACCCAGCCCGATATTCAGCAAGAGCTGCGCCTCAGCCGTCCGTTTACCCTGGCCGATGCAATTGGCCAGGAGGCCGGCAGCTTTATGAAGGGAGAATCGCCGATTCCTCGACTGGTGCAGGCCAAGCACGGGGCTCAGCAGGCGCTAAAGGAATCGTTAACTGACGGCCCCGGTGCATTGCATCGGGTGCTCGACCAGTGGCTTTGTGATGATGAGTCTCGCCTGAGCCAGCACCTGCAGAACCCAATTGCAGCCGTGAAGGATTTGCTGGAAACAATCCTGCGATCGCCCGAAACCTTTTACGAACTCGTGCGCCAGGCCGATGTAGTCTGGGGACAGATCTACGACTGTCGCCCCCACTTTCAGCAGCCGGGCCAGCCACCTCACCCCGACGACGAGTACACCCATGAGTCAGTCAAAGAAACCTTAAAAAACTGTCTGGATATACTCAATACTCCCCCTCAGCTGGCCGTCGAGGAGGATGAACCAGAGGGTAGTTTGACAAAAAAGAATTGCCCTGGGAACGGCAGCTTGCCAAAAAACCGCTGTAGCCAAAAGCAACAGCGGTAGTAAGCACTATGGAATTGCCTAATACAGGCCCTAGACAGCGAAGTCGGGATCAATGCCGCGCCATACTGCTACGAGCCGCCCCTGCACATCTACTAGGTCGGCCGGAAACTCCATCACAGGATAGTTGGGGTTGGCGGGTTTGAGCTGCACCTGGTTGCCCTGGCGATGGAAGGACTTGAGGGTGGTACCACTCTCAACCCGAGCCGCGACGATAGTACCCTCCCGAATGCCCTGGGGGTCTTTCACAGGGCGCATGATGACGACGTCTCCGTCCTGAATCATGGCCTCAATCATGCTGTCGCCGGTAACTTTGAGAGCGTAGTCACCCGACTGAATGGGCAAACCGTTGAGATCTAGTCGCTCAACGGCGTCGGTGAAGGCTTCGTTGACGAAACCAGCGGCAATCGTGCCTAGAATGGGCACGCCCCGCACGTCATCTCGAACGCGAATGGTGCGAGCTTTGCCTTCGCTCCACTCGATGTAGCCTTTGTTTTTGAGGTGCTCTAGACGGCTTTGAATAGGAGCCGGGGAGCGCAAGTTCATGGCTCGCATCATTTGGCGAATAGACGGAGAGTGCTGATTGGCTCGGATATAGTCTATTAGCCAGTCGTAGAGTTCCTGTTGGGCGGTTGTTAAAGGTTCCATAGGGTTAGCCACAGCATCAACGTCATTTCATGGAACAAGTGTACCAACAAAGCGACAATCTGTCCACTGTAGCAGTAAAAAGTTGATTGATCTACCCCTGCCTTATCTGGCGCGCAGCAGCGCAACAAAAAAGGCTGCCGTTGGCAGCCCTTAAGGATTGATAGCGTTGTGTCCGTCAGCCGTAGGTGGCCGAAGCCCAAACGCAACCTTAGCGGATGTACTCTTTTAGGATGCTGTTGCGATTGGGGTGGCGCAGCTTACGAAGGGCCTTGGCCTCTATTTGGCGAATGCGCTCGCGGGTGACGTTGAAAATTTGACCGATTTCTTCGAGGGTCTTCATGCGGCCGTCGTCGAGGCCATAGCGCAGGCGCAGCACGTCGCGCTCGCGGGGGCTGAGGGTGCCCAGCACGCTCTCGAGGTCTTCGCGGAGTAGGCTCTTGGATACCTGATCTTCAGGGGTTTCGCCATCCGATTCAATGAAGTCGCCCAGGCGAGAATCCTCTTCTTTACCGATGGGCGTTTCGAGAGAGATGGGCAGCTGAGCCGACTTGGCAATAAACCGCAGCTTCTCGATGGTCATCTCCATACGAGTGGCGATTTCTTCTTCGGTAGGCTTGCGGCCTAGCTCCTGGGAGAGCAGCTTGGTGGTTTTCTTGATGCGAGAGATCGTTTCGTAAAGGTGCACCGGCAGGCGAATGGTGCGCGACTGGTCAGCGATCGCCCGAGTAATGGCCTGACGAATCCACCAGGTGGCGTAGGTCGAGAACTTGTAGCCCTTTTCGTGGTCAAACTTTTCGGCGGCTCGAATCAGGCCTAGGCTGCCTTCCTGGATGAGATCCTGGAAGGAAAGACCGCGATTCATGTACTTTTTGGCGATCGAGACCACCAGACGCAGGTTGGACTGCACCATTTTGTCTTTGGCGCGGCGACCGATGTGCAGGCGGTGGCGGAAACTGGCCAGGCTATAGGTTTGCCCTTCGTCTTTGCTGACGGCTTCGGCCCATTCGGCATCGTAGGGGTCGCGCTCAAGGGCGTCAGACAGCTCGTCGAAGATGCGCTCTAGCTTGAGCAGATCGGCAATTTTTCGGGCCAGTTCAATTTCTTCTTCAGCCCGCAGCAGCCGAATGCGGCCAATCTCTTGTAGGTAGAGACGAATGGAGTCTTCAGTGTAGTGGCGCTTTTTGGTTTGAGTTCGGCGGCGGGTTACTTTCCCCTTAGGCGCTTTGTCATCGGCGCCGGCCTCGTCATCTTGAGCAACAAAATTCTCGTCGCCATCGTTATCGCTACCGTCGATCAGAAGATCGAGTTCAGTATCAGGGTCGATGGTGCCGACGAGCAGATGATTTGCTTGGGTCATGCCGCGATCCTCGTGCTCCTTAAGGTTGAAAGACAAAGACTGTGATCAGATTAACAGCTCTCTTTGGCAGATGCCCACAGTTCCGAAAAAGTGCGGATCTATTTTCTGGCGATCGGGTGCTATAGGCCTAAATGAGTAGGCTACCTGTGCCCCCGATCTTGAGCTGATGGCCCAGCTCGCTGCCGCTTCTACCAGGAGGAATACATTAGCGGAGCCGAGGCTTTTCAATTTTAACTGCAATATCAGGCGATGTACCACCCCAACTTTTGAGAGCAGCGGCTGAATCAGCTGAAAGGCTTAACTTTAGGGCCTAAGACCTAGATCAAAATGAAAGCTGCAAGCCGTCAAAAAAAGAGTGTATAGAACATATAAACTATTAATTTTCATCATCTTATTCATCAAATTGAATATAGATGGATGTATTTTATGGCCAGCAACAAAAATTAAGGGCAGAGCTTTGGTCAGAGATCGGAGGCCACATTACTCAAAATGAAGTCATTCCGTTTGTGACGGAATCCTTACATTTTTAAGGGAGCAGGCGAACAAAATTCAGTGGGGTTGCGGATCCCTAAACCGATTGGCTTCAACCCAAAAAACGAATCCGCTTCTGCTTCCAAGCAAAGGCGGATCCAAGCCATCGGCTGAGCAATTTGTTCTCTATATATAAACGTAGGTAAAAGAGGCCGGCAAAGTTGCGGGCGCTAAATGCCGCTGCCGTCTAGGAATTCTTCGATGACGCGATCCTGCAGGCGGCAATAGGTGTTGTCTTTCGCCTGAATAGCTCCAACCAGCACTGGCTGGAGACGGGTTTGGCCAATCGCCTGTACCTCTTTTTCTAACGATTCAATGCGATCGAGCAGAGCCCGGATGACCTGAGCTTCAGAATCGGGCAGGCTGCCGTGCTCCAGGGGATCGACCCGTTCGCCAGCGCGGTAGACAACTCGTCCGGGTACGCCGACTACGGTACAGTCGGAGGGCACTTCTCGCAGCACCACCGAGCCTGCCCCAATTCGCACGTTGTGGCCAACGTAGATGTTGCCAAGTACTTTTGCCCCAGCCCCGACCACGACATTGTCGCCCAGGGTAGGGTGGCGCTTGCCGATTTCCTTACCGGTGCCGCCCAGGGTAACGCCCTGATAGATGAGAGCATAGTCGCCCACAATGGCAGTCTCACCGATGACAACCCCCATGCCGTGGTCAATAAAGACCGCCTTGCCAATGGTCGCACCGGGGTGAATTTCTATACCGGTCAGAAATCGAGCCAGGTGGGAAATCAAGCGAGGTATCAAGGGCAGGCCCAGGTGCCATAGCCAGTGGCTAAATCGATGCAGCGCCAGGGCGTGGAAGCCGGGGTAGCAGGTCAATACCTCTAGCCAATTGCGGGCCGCTGGGTCACGCTCGAAAACGATGCGAAAGTCGGCAAGCAGAGTCTTGAGCACGGGAAATGAGGTTAATGGCAGCTTCATCATCCTAGCGTGGGCGTGCCCTTGACTAACACCTACTCTCAGGCCAGATTCTGGGGCAAAATTCTGGGGCGAGATTCTGGGGCCGATAGTTCTTAGCCAGATGTTTGTAGGTCAAGCGTGCTTCTGCTGAACTATGGGCTGACGCTGAGGGAATAGCTGTAGCGCTGTCCCTGGTTGTGGGAGCCCACCCAGATGCGGTAGGTACCGGCTGACCAGCTCTGGTCCTGAATGAGGGCGTCGGGGTTACGGCGATCGCTGTCTGCGCCGCAGCGAACGCTGCCATCAGGCCCCTGTACCAGCAAGCTGGTGTCGTTGCCGCCGCTGTTGACCTGAAGGGTGAGCGAGGCGAGGTCTTGCTGCAGGATCATGGTGTGGTCAGGGTTGGTGTCGGCAAAGCCAGCGCAGACTGTGCCGTTGCGATCGCGCCCGGCAATATTTGACATTGCAGAGATGCCGTTGGTAAAACCGCTAACGCTGGCGGTGGGGTTAGCCCCAGAGAGCGTAAACGACTCAAAGTTGGCTTCTTGAGCCAGAGTTGGCAAGGCCACTGCGCCCATCGCTAAGCCTGCTATCAGGGCCAAAGCCCTCTGCCGTTGAATCGCCATTGCCGTGCCCCAGTCTTCTACAGTTCACTATCTATAGTGCTGGGTAACGGCGGCGATCGACGGCCATAATAGACAGAAGTCGAAACTGTCTCTAGCGACACCAACCGATCGGTTGCAGCTTATCTAGTGATGCCAAACGGCCGAAGGAGGCACCATCGATGGAACTAATTCTGCTGCTGATATGTATAGTTGGCACCTGGGCGATCGCCCAGGCAGTGGACAACCTGACTCACATCGGCTGGCTGCTGGTGCCGTCGCCCTGGCTGCTGGGCGGTATCGCTCTGGTGGCAGTCACCTGGCTCATGCGCGACTAGCGGCTCTGGGGCGAAAGTTCGGCTAAATCTCGGTAGTGCCGTAGAGTTCGGGCACCTCCCGGGCTGGGGGCAGCGATTTGGCATCGCGGGTCTCGATGTAACCCGTGTAGTAAGCCCCTGGCTCAATTTCTAGGGCACCGGCCACTACATCGCCCTCTAAGCGAGCCGTGCGGCTGAGCGTAAGTTTGCCCTCGGCATAGACCCGCGCCTTGAGCACCCCCTGCACCACAATATTTTGGGCTCTAACCTCTGGCCCTTCGATTAACCCAGTCGAGGAGATCTCAAGATCGCCTTTGATGTCTACGGTGCCGTGGATAACGCCGTCTACCCGCAGCATTCCCTCGGCGTGGAGCACCCCCTCAAACTCGGTTTTTTGACTCAGATAGGTCAATAGCGGAGCCGACTTACGTTTGAACATTAGACATTGCCCTCATAACTCCAGAGAACAGCACTCTCAGCCATGGCCTGAGCGAGATTGACCCTACCACAGCCCTGCCGTCAGCCCGACGGCTCAGCCGTGTAACTAAATCTTACATGTAACTAAATCGTAAAAGACAGTAGCTGCCGGGCGGCAACAATCCACTGGCTGGGCGGTAATTTCTCATCTTGAGGGGGATACGCACCCCTGTTTATTCTGGCTAAGCTTTAAATCAGAAGAAACTTGGAAGAAATGCTCTCTATTCAAAAAGGGCAGGGATCAATATAAACAGACGGTAAAATTGATTAAATTGATCCCCTTCGTTTCTTGTTTTTTCGCTTCGACACCTTAAACACATCGTTTTAGCTCCAGCAAATGAGAGCGGGAGGATCTACTCCTCGCGATCGCACCGAGTCCAACAGCGCATCTCTGGCTGCGCTGTCCCATTGCTCCTTCACACCCATAACAAACCCCAAAGGAAACCTACCATGACCGCTACTGACGTTCGCCTTCAGTTTGAGCAAACCGTTCAAGCCTTTGAAGCGGTTGATGTAGACTGCAAAATCGCCGTGCTCTGGCAGACCTACGACACCCTGGGACAGGCCTTTGCGGCCATTGCCCCAGTGGCCCTCTTTTCCCAGGCGGTGCAGCAGCTGCTCAGCCAGATTCAACAGGTCGATCGCAATGACCAGACTGCCATTTTGCGCGATATTCTCTCTGGGGCCGATACTCGTTTTACCCACGCCTACCAGGCGCTCAACATCAACATGAAGCTGGCCTTCTGGCACCGGCTGTTTCACCTGATGCCAGCCAGCCGTCTGCCTTTGGCTACCTGCCAGGACGGCCCGGTTAGAACTCAGGCGCTGCTAACCCGTCTCAACACGATGGGGCTGAATGAGCGGCTGCACTTCCTGCGCCAAGTGATCAGCTAGGTTTGCCCAGAGGAATGACGCCAGGTGCGAGCATTCCCTGCGCTGCTCTCTAGCGGCCTTCGTAGATTCGATGGCTGCTAACTTTGCTCGGGCAACGGGCCGAAGGGGCCGGAGCCAAGGAAATGCCTGGAAGCCGGGGTTGGCGGTAAAGTGAAATCTAGGGCCCTTTGTTAGGGGCCTGCACAGGTCTATTTGCTATCTGCCGTCAACTTACGCCCAGTTTCCATGCCCAGCATTGATGTCGATCAGCTCAGCAAGCGCTACCCCGTAGCTGTCAAGGAATCGGGGTTAGGGGGTACACTGCGGCACTTTTTGCGCCGTCAGTACCGCATGGTAGAGGCGGTGCAAAAAATATCGTTTCACATTGAACCCGGCGAAATTGTGGGGTTTTTAGGGCCAAACGGGGCCGGTAAAACCACCACGCTCAAGATGCTAACCGGGCTCATTCACCCCTCCAGCGGTACGGTGCGGGTGGGTGACCAGGTCCCTTTTCAGCGCCGGGCCGACTTTTTGCAGGATATTACTCTGGTCATGGGGCAAAAACAGCAGCTGCTGTGGGACTTACCGGCACTCGACTCGCTGCGTATCAACGCTGCCATCTACGGTCTCTCTGACAAAGAATTTCGCTACCGGGTGGATGAGCTGACCGAGATGCTCGCTCTTCAGGGCAAGCTCAACCAGCCGGTGCGCAAGCTCTCTCTAGGCGAACGCATGAAGGCTGAAATGATGGCGGCTCTGCTGCACCGCCCCCAGGTGCTCTTTCTCGATGAACCCACCCTGGGTTTAGATGTCAATGCTCAGGTAGCCGTGCGCGAGTTTTTGCGCGACTATAACCGCCGCTACCAGGCCACCATTCTACTAACCAGTCACTACATGGCCGACATTACAGCCCTGTGTCGGCGGGTGCTGCTGATCTACCAGGGGCGGCTGATCTATGACGGCAGCCTGGAGGGATTGCTCGATCGCTTTGCCCCCTACCGGGAAGTCACCGTAGATCTGGCTAGCCACTGCGACGCCGCTACCCTCAGCCGCTACGGCGAACTGGAGTCGCTGGAGCTGTCTCTTATACACATCT
>PYER01000076.1 GCA_003017855.1 filamentous cyanobacterium CCT1 | reverse complement strand
CCCTAACCCTTCCAATTCCTCTGAACCGTCCGCCCACCAGTCCAGGGGATGGTTGCGCCGCTCTGCCCGGCGGCACATTTTAACCGCGCCCCTGCCTGACCCGATCGCCGAAAACATTGACGCCATCATTGCCATTCACCGCCAGGAGTCTGAGGATGTCGCTCCGGCGGAGCGGGTGCTGGAGGTGGTGGCCTCGTGGTTTAGTCGCCCCACTTTTTTGTATCTGCTGCTGGGGGGGCTGGGGCTCTGGCTGGCGGGCGATTGGCTCAACCACACGGGCCTGCTGCCGGTGGCGCTACCCACCTTTACCTGGGCCGAGCAGGGGCTAGACGCCGCTGCGCTACTGATTTCGACCGGGGTGCTGATTCGTCAAAACCGCCAGGAGAGCTTTGCCGAGCAGCGTACCCAGCTGATGCTACAGCTCAGCCTGCTGTCTGAGAAAAAAATTGCCAAAATTATCGCGCTCTTAGAAGAACTGCGCGAAGACCTACCCAATATGGAGCAGCGCTACGACCCCGAAGCGGCCATTATGCAGCAGTCAGCTGACCCTTTAACCGTGCTGGAAGCGCTGAAAAAAACTCTGGAAACCGAAATATCGGCGGAGACCGATTAGTGCTGCTGCGTGCAGTTCAAAATGCAAAGTTCAAAACGAAAAATTTTCAGAACGGCAGCGGTTTAGGCTTCCTGAACAGCAGGTTACAATCCGCCTGGCTGTACTAAGCGCGCAGCAGCTGCTTGACGGTGCTGATCATGTCGGCGGGGCGAAAAGGCTTGGTGATGTAGGCATCGGCTCCCTGCTTCATGCCCCAGTAACGATCAAATTCTTCGGCTTTACTGGAGCAGATGATGACCGGAATGTTTTGGGTAGCGGCGGTATTTTTTATCCAGCGGCAGAGGTCGTAGCCGTTCATGTTGGGCATGACAATATCGAGCACCACCAGGTCAGGGGGGGTAGCCTGAATCATCTCCTGGGCTTCAACACCGTCTTTGGCTTCTACTACCGTTAGGCCAGCTTTGAGCAACAGCCCGGCGATCATTTCTCGCAGGGTTGAGCTGTCATCGACAATTAGCACTGTACTCATTCTGATGCCTCGCTGACGGTAATCAGACCGTCCATTGCTCCGTAGCTATTATGGCCAATTTGGGGAGACTCTAACACTTTTTTAAGCAGTTGCTAGGGTAGGTCATCAATTCTGACCGAAAATCCTTGACTACCAGCGTTGCCATGCCCTATCTAACAACCCGACTAAGGCTGTGGTCGTTAATTTTTAGGGCCATGGCGGCAATGGATAGCAGCCCTTAGCGCAGTGAGAATTTGCGTACCGCCAGCAAACTGCCCATCAATCCCACCAGGGTACCCAGCCCCAGCAGCGACGCTGGCAGCAAAATCAGCTGCTGGGGAGTAAGCGTCAGCCCCTGCGCCACAAATTGAATAAAATCGGCTTGCTGGGCGGCTAGCTCGGTCAAAAAGCGCTGCATGGAAAATAGCAGCCCCCAGGCCACCGTTGCCCCGGCCAGACCAAAAGCAGCCCCCTGCAAAATAAACGGGAGGTAAATCCAGATGCGGGTGGCCCCGACCAGCTGCATGACCTCGATTTCGCGGCGACGGGCCAGCACAATCAGGCGAATGGTGGTGGTGATGACGGCGGTGGCCGTGAGCGTGAGAATGGTGATCACAAATAGGCTCGTCCATTTGAGACCATCGTTGAGCTGGGCCAGGCGGGTGACGGCTTCGTCGATGTAGCGCACTTCGTCGATGCCGTCGAGGGCCTCAAGCTGGGAGGCGATCGCCGGTACAGCTTCCGAATCTTTGGCCTTGACTTTTAGCTCATCGACCAGAGGGTTGCCCTTAAGCTGGTCGGTGGCCCCGGCAATATCCGACAGACCCAAATCGGCGACCAGGTCGGCCCAGGCCGATTCTTTCGTCACCGGAGTCACCGCCACCACATCGGGGAAGGACTCCACCACGGGCTTGAGGTCGCTGGCCTGAAAGCCGCTTTGCAGGTAGGCCGACACCTCTAGCTGGCTGCCAAACTGGTTGAGCAATCGCTCCAGCTGCCAGGTCGACTGCAGGCTGATGCCAAATAAAAACAGCAGCACGGTAATAGTGCTAATCGCCGCCCAATTCATCCAGCCGCCGCGCCGCAGCCCCAGCAGAGTTTCGCGCAGCAGGTAGTCAAACTTGGTCAACAGCTTAATCATAGACGCCCTTGCCTGGGTAGGTTGGCCGACAGCGGCAGATGTGGGGGTTTGAACCGGAGTGAAACGCTAACTGTGGCGCGAGACGGAGCGCTAACAGCAGCATGGTACAAACTATGCGCAGATTCGACCTGTGTCAAGGGGAGTTCTTGATTCGCAACCTGCTTGAGCTGCCGTAGGTTAGCCTAAAGTTGACTTGGACTGGCACTGATTTAAGCCTGAAACTCGTGGAATAGCCGCCCCGACTGTTCACCGTCGGGCAGGAAGTCAGCCTACAAGCGCTGGATCAGTAAATCAAATCCCCAGTCGGTCCCTAGTCAATTAGGTTATTCAGGATCAGGACAGTTTACCGATGGCAGAACTCGCTGGCCCAACCGATTGCCCAGCCGTGCCCGATCGCCAGGCCGTCATTGACTACGCCCTCAAGCTGGGGTTTGACCTGGTCGGCATTGTGGCTCTAGACGAGTCGCCCAGCGACCTCGAAACCGCAGCGGTGCAGCACCTGCAGGGCTGGCTGGAGCAGGGCTACCAGGCCGATATGGCCTGGATGGGCAACCCCAAGCGCCAGGATATTCGCCAGGTGCTGCCGGGGGCGCGATCGCTCATTTGCGTTGCCCTCAACTACTACACCCCCCACCGCCACTCCACTGACCCCAGGCACGGCAAAATCTCGCGCTACGCCTGGGGCCGCGACTACCACCGCATTCTGCAAAAGCGGCTCAAACCTCTGGCCGATTGGATCACCGCTACCGGCCACGGCGCTCGCTACTACGCCGATACCGGCCCTGTTCAAGACAAGGCCTGGGCTCAGCAGGCGGGTCTGGGCTGGGTGGCCAAAAACGGCAACCTGATCACCCGTCAGTACGGCTCCTGGGTATTTTTAGGCGAGCTGGTCACCACCCTGGCCCTGACCCCCGACGCGCCTCACACGGCCCACTGCGGCACCTGCACCCGCTGTCTAGAGGCCTGCCCCACCGGGGCCATTACCCAGCCCTACGTAGTCGATGCCAACCGCTGCATTGCCTATCACACCATTGAAAATCGGGCCGAAACGCTGCCGGATAGCGTGGCGACGCGGCTGAATAACTGGGTGGCGGGCTGCGACATCTGCCAGGATGTCTGCCCCTGGAACCAGCGCTTTGCCCAACCCACCACCGTCGAGGAGTTTCAGCCCTACCCCGAAAATCTGGCCCCAAACCTGGCCGATTTAGCTACCCTATCAGAAGCCGAGTGGGATGAGCGGTTTCGGGCTTCGGCCCTGCGGCGGATCAAACCCACCATGTGGCGGCGCAACGCCCGGTTGGCGCAGCAGCAGCACTGCTGTTGATGGCTACGGCCCACAACCGACGTACACTCTATATATTTGCTATTCAACCTACCGATTCTGCTGTGCTAAAACGCCTCTCTCTTCTGCCGCTGCTGACCCTTTGCGGACTGCTGAGCACTGCCCTGCCCGCTCGCGCCCAGGCGCTCACCCCCTACGTGCTGCCCCTCGACTACGACCTGATGACCGAACAGGGGCTGTTTTTAGCCAACGAAGCCCAGCAGCTCGCCGAGTTTCAGCAGTATGGGCGGGCTCTGGCCCTGGCTCAGCTGGCGGCTCAGCTGGCCCCCAATGACGGTCAGGTGTTGGCCCTGCTGGGCGGTCTCTACCTGCAAAACAACGAGGTGGACAAGGCCCTACCCCTGCTCGATCGCGCCCAGAGCCTGCTGCCCGAAAACCCACGGGTGCTGTTTGCGCTGGGATCGGCCTATCTGCAGCAGGATGACCCCCAGCGCGCCGCCAGCTACCTGGAGCAGGGGCTAGCGCTCGAACCCGAAAACCCCAGCGCCCTGTTTGACCTGGGCAATGCCTACTTCAAGCTCGATCAGTACCCCCAGGCGATCGCCAGCTTTGAGCAATCGGTGGCGGCAGAACCGGAGTTCTGGCCGTCGGTCAACAACATTGGCCTGGTGCTCTACGAACAGGGCGACGCGCAAAAGGCGGTGGAATACTGGCGCTCTAGCCTGGAGCTGGCCGCCAACGAGCCCGAACCCAAGCTGGCGATCGCCGTTGCCCTCCACGCCCAGGAAAACTGCGGCGTGCCTGTAGTCAGAGCCACCAACGCCGCCTGTCAGGAAGCCGTTCGCCTGGGCACCGAGGCGCTGGAGCAGGACAGCCGCTACGCCGACCTGGAGTTTTTGCGCACCAACCTCTGGGGCGACAAGCTGATCGACTCCACCACCGCTTTCTTTGCAATCCCCGACATCAAGACCCTGCTGAGCGAACTGTAGCTTCGACTCCGCTCAGCTACCGGTGGCTGAGCGAAGTCGAAGCCCCACCACTCAATAGCGCTGGGGCACAAAGAACTGCTCATTAATAGGCGATCGCACGTAGTCACCTGGGGCCGTCTTGCGCGGCGTCAGCTCTAGCGGTTCGGGGGTCATGTCGACGTAGTCGATCTTGCTGAGGATGTGACTAATGCAGTTGAGCCGCGCCCGTTTTTTGTCGTCGGCCTCGACCGTAAACCAGGGCGCTTCGGGGATGTTGGTGTGGGTAAACATGGCGTCTTTGGCCTGGGAATACTCAACCCAGCGATCGCGCGATTCGAGATCCATGGGGCTGAGCTTCCAGCGGCGGGCTGGGTCGGTCAGGCGCGACTGAAACCGCCGCTCCTGCTCCTCGTCGCTGACCGAAAACCAGTACTTCAGCAGAATGATCCCAGAGCGCACCAGCATGCGCTCAAACTCGGGGCAGGTGTGCATAAACTCGTCGTACTGCTCGTCGGTGCAGAAGCCCATCACGTGCTCGACGCCAGCCCGGTTGTACCAGCTGCGATCGAAGCAGACAATTTCGCCAGCGGCGGGCAGGTGGGCCACGTAGCGCTGAAAGTACCACTCGGTTTTTTCGCGATCGCTCGGCGTCCCCAGCGCCACTACCCGACAGCCGCGCGGGTTGAGCGGCTCGGTAATGCGCTTAATGGTGCCGCCCTTGCCCGCCGCGTCGCGCCCCTCAAATAAAATCACAATGCGGGTGCCGGTGTGCTTGACCCAGTACTGCATTTTTACCAGCTCAACCTGCAGGCGAGCCAGCTCTTTCTCGTAGAATTTACTGGTTAATTTCGAACTGCCTTCGGCCTCAGACAGGTAGTGAAAAACGGGTGGTTCCGAAGGCTTAGAGCCCTCTTTTTTGAGCTTCTTAGTTTTAGACTTCTTTTTAGCGCTCTTTTTCCCTTGCTTTTGATTCAGATCCAAAAGACGATTAGCCCCGGTCTCAGCTTTGCCGTTGTGTTTGCCCATTGTCGCATCCTGAGTTGTCACATCCCGAACGGTTCCATCCCCAACCTAAGGCTGCTGCACTAAGTGAAGGGGGCTAGTTCAAATGTAGAACGGGCTGGCGATAGCGCAATCCATACGGGCGTTGGTTCATTGCTGAAAGCAAGATTCTGCCAACGCGCCTCCACTCAGCCTACATCGTCTTGGATTTGATGGCGTCTTCCTGCTTAAACGCAAACTTAAGCGCGAAATTCAGTAGCTTCAAAACTCACAATACCGTAGTAGATATAAGCCCAAGTGACCCTGCTGATCGTATTGCTAGGGCGATCGCTGATTCGGCTTCAAACTTTGGGTGAACCCAGTGGCCCTAGCAGCAAAAACGGCCAGGGCAGCTCGACATCGGGCACCAGGTCGGCGTGGGGTTGCAGCCCCGGTACCGCCGAGGGCAGCACAAACCGCAGCGATCGCAGCGAAGCGGGCCGGTGTCCATCGGCATCGACCACCCCATACTCGCGGGCCAGTTCGGCTACAATCTGCACCTGCCCGGTGCGGCGCATAACCTCAGGATCTGCCGCCAGAGCAGCGATCACGCGGCCCGTCAGCAATGGCGTCTCCCAGTTGTAGTTAGTCTTGGCCGAGTCTGCCTGAGCCCCGCCTTCCGAGTTCGATCCCAGGCCCATTTCGGCGGCAAACTGGGTCATCAGCTCGGTGCCGACAATGCCGGGCCAGACCGAGAGCGAGGTGACCTGATATTTTTTCAGCTCTACGGCCATATCGGCGGCCATGCGATCGCAGGCGGCCTTGCCCACCCCGTAGGGTACGCCAAAAATGTACGACAGCCCACCCCACGACGAGAGCGTACAGATTAGCCCCCGCCGCTGCGGCACCAT
Source organism: filamentous cyanobacterium CCT1 (assembly GCA_003017855.1). Taxonomy (GTDB): domain Bacteria; phylum Cyanobacteriota; class Cyanobacteriia; order Phormidesmidales; family Phormidesmidaceae; genus Nodosilinea. Next base: position 17,466 of record PYER01000076.1, on the reverse strand, counting down.
CAACCGGGCCGCGTAGACGCTGGCGACGTAATGGCTGCGCAGCCCTACATTGTTGCAGGCATCCCAAAAGTGGGGCTCAGACTCCCAAAAGGGCTTGCCATAGGCGGCTTTGAGCGCCGATACCCCAGCGTAGGCATTGTTGACCAGCAGGTCGAGCCGCCCTGCCTGCTCGGTCTTAATACGCTCAAACAGGCCTTGCACCTGGTCATCGTCGCTGTGGTCAACGGGTACCGGCAGAGCCACCCCACCCGCCTCGGTGACCGCCTCAGCGGTTTCTTCGAGCGAGCCCACCGACTCGGCCGTTGCCGTCACGGTGCGTCCGGTGAGGTAGACCGTGGCCCCGGCTTCTGCCAGGCCAATGGCAATCCCCTTGCCCAGGCCCCTGGTGGCTCCGGTAACCAGAGCAATAGTTCCCGTCAGCGGTTTCTCAAAGTGATTTCTCAAGGCAGTTTCCCAGGGGCGCTTGCTACACTTTGATGATACGGAGATGGTCGTGGTTTGTGGAGGAAAAGCCCATGTGTGGACGGTTCAGCCTCAATCAAACCGGGGAGGAGCTAGCGGTAGCTTTTCACCTCAAGGACGTTCCACCCGTGGCCCCTCGCTACAACATTGCCCCCACTCAACCCGTGGCCACGGTAGTTGCTACCGCAGAGCATCCAGAGCCGCATTTTCACCTCTTGCAGTGGGGCTTGATTCCCAGCTGGGCCAAAGATCCAGCGATCGGCAGTCGGATGATCAACGCTCGGGCAGAAACCGTAGCCGAAAAGCCCTCATTTAGGGCGGCGTTCAAACGGCGGCGCTGCCTGGTTTTGGCCGACGGCTTTTACGAATGGCAGCGGCAGGGAAAGGGGCAACCCAAGCAGCCCCACTACATCTTTCTCCGAGATCACCAGCCCTTTGCCTTCGCTGGGCTTTGGGAGCACTGGCATGACCCGGTCGGCGGCGGCGAGCTGCAAACCTGCACCCTTTTAACCACCGCCCCCAACGAGCTGATGGAGCCCCTCCACAACCGGATGCCGGTTATTTTGCCCCCCGAAGACTACGCGGCCTGGCTGGACCCCAGCTACTATCAGCCCCAAACGCTCCAGGCCATGCTGCGCCCCTACGAGTCGGAAGCGATGGAACGCTATCCGGTATCAAAAGTAGTCAACAAACCTCAGCACGACACCCCGAACTGTATCGAACCCCTCGACAGAGATAGCGAGTTGGGTTGAGAACTACGCGCCGAACAGCAGTAAGAGTGCTCTTTTGCTCAAGCCCTAGCAGCTTAGCTCCTGCGGGCCAAATTTGGGGAATTTAACTGAATTTTACCAGCTATGCTTGTCTGCGAGCGTGTAAATAGTTACATGCAACCATTGAGCAGGCCTAGGTCTAGGTGAAGATGAAGTAAAACTTTAATCGAAGATTTTGTGTCCTTCTTACGGATCTGTTATCAAAGCACTAGTAGAAATACGTAGAGCTTTTGCGAACTTCTGAAAGGGTTGTGTCTCAGGTGTCGTCCACAGCGATTCTCTCCGGTGCGATCGCATTCGGTGAGGAGCGCTGAGCAACTAAAAAGCTGTTACCGCGGTTATACCATGCTGAACATCAGCCAATTTGTCCGACAAGGTCCAACCCGCTTTACCTCTAGAGTGACTGGGTTAGCCTCCCTCGTGGCGCTGGTGCTGGTTAGCCTGCCCGCTCAGGCCAGTGTGACCCTAACTCGGGCCGATGTTGAAGCGTTGCGTAACCGAGTGGAGTTTATTCCCCGCGGTCGAGAGGCCCGAAGAGCCAGAACGTCAGATGTCTTGGCGGTGGGTGACGCCCTGCGCACCGCCTCCGCTTCCCAGGCTGATCTGCGCTTCAACGATGGCTCCCTGGCTCGAGTGGGTGAACGGGCTACCTTTCGTTTTATGCCCAACACCCGCAATTTTCGGCTCAGCAATGGCACGGTGCTGCTGCTGATTCCGCCCGGACGGGGCCGCACCAACATTCAAACCCCCAGTGCTGTAACCGGTATTCAGGGCTCAGCGGTGGTCGTGCGCTACAATCCAGACAGCGATTTAACCGTCGTTATGGCCCTTACCAACAATCCCGCTGGGCCAATGACCATTACTGCCAGCAACTGCGGTGGCGATAGCGCCGCCTGTGGCGCTACCGAATACTCCCTCTACGGTGGGCAGATGGCCCTGATTCAGAACAATCAGGTGCAGGTGGTTGAGTTCGATCTCCCCATGTTTTATCAGACCAGTCCTTTAGTCGAAGGGCTGGAGCTAGACAACCCCAACGCCGAGTCTCCCCTTGGCCCTGCCCTTGAAGCCGTGCGTAAAGAAACCCTGGAAGCCCTAGAGGACCAGACTCCCTTTAGCGCAGAAGTCGTCACCCTTATCAATCCGACCGTCATTGGATCAGATGGACCCAATCAGCTGTCCGGTGAGCAGCCCTGGATGTTCTTTCCCGCTGACTCTGGGGTGTCCCCCATTTCGATTTTGAGAGGGGTGCTAACGCCATGGGACGGATTTATCACTACCATACCGTCAGCTCCAATAACCAGCCGAGAGCCTACTCAGCGTCCCGAACTACCCATCGACCCCCCGATTATCGACTCCCCGATTGTCGACGATGGCGATGGTGGTGAAGGTCCCATTGATAAGTAAGATCTGGTTGGTACAAAGATATAGGATCTGTTTCTGAGGCTGTTTTGCCCTACCTAGTTAGAATTCGCCGTTATCTCACAGCTACTCCGAACAACGGTTAGGCCTGCCTTTTGTCTCAAACCAGTTGGACACTATGTATGCCTACGGCCATAATGTAGGAACCAATGTTGGGCTAGGTGTGGCTATGGCGTCAGCTCAGCTGACTATACCGCTACCCAATCTACCGCTACTGGGCAAAATTGGGTTTTGTTCAAGCTTGTAACAGGAATTGGCCCAGGCGCTTGAGCAATACGTATATAAAGTTGAAGTAAAATCCTAATCAGGAACTTTATATCGTCCTTACGAATCTGTTATTAAAAGCCTTAGTAGATATACGTAGATTGTCTGCTAACTGCCACAGGGGTTGTGTCTCTAGCGTTGTCCATAGCGATTTTCCCGGTGCGATGCTCGCGTCCGGTAAGCGTTGCGAAACCAAAAAGCTGTTACTGCGGTTATGCCATGCTGAACGTCAGCAAAATTATTCGACGAGGCCCAGCCCGCCTTGCCTCTAGAGTGACTGGGTTAGCCTCCCTGATGGCCCTGGTGCTGGTCAGCCTGCCCGCTCAGGCCAGTGTGACCCTAACTCGGGCCGATGTTGAAGCGTTGCGTAACCGGGTCGAGTTTATTCCACGTGGTCGACAGGCCCGAACGGCCAGAATGTCAGATGTCCTGGCGGTGGGTGACGCCCTGCGCACCGCCTCCGCTTCCCAGGCTGATCTGCGCTTCAACGATGGCTCCCTGGCCAGAGTGGGTGAACGAGCTACCTTTCGCTTTGTGCCCAACACCCGCAACTTTCGGCTCAGCAATGGCACAGTGCTGCTGCTGATTCCGCCCGGACGAGGCCGCACCAACATTCAAACCCCCAGTGCTGTAACCGGTATTCAGGGCTCAGCGGTGGTCGTGCGCTACATTCCAGACAGCGATTTAACTGTTGTCATGGCCCTTACCAACAATCCCGCTGGGCCAATGACCATTACCGCCAGCAACTGCGGTGGCGATGGCGCCGCCTGTGGCGCTAACGAATACTCCCTCTACGGTGGGCAGATGGCCCTGATTCAGAACAATCAGGTGCAGGTGGTTGAGTTCGATCTCCCCATGTTTTACCAAACTAGCCCCTTGGTAGAAGGGCTGGAGCTCGACAACCCCAACGCCGATTCTCCCCTTGGCCCTGCCCTTGAGCAGGTCCGCGAAGAAACCCTGCAGGCGCTAGAAGAGCAGACCCCTTTTACGGACGCGGTTACGCTTAATCCTGCCCTGATTGGCATCGACAGCAACAGCCAAATTGCCAGTGAGCAGCCCTGGGTTTTGTCTCCTGCCAACTCGGGTGCGGCTCCCATCTCCATTCTGCGGGGCGTGCTTACCCCTGGGGATGGCCTGGTTACAACCATTCCTACCCAGCCGATAAGCTCATCGCCTGTTCAGCCCCCGGCTGGTGGTGGCATCATCAACCCTAGCCCTGTCACGGGTAGTACTGGTGGTGGCGGTGGCGGCGGTACGGGTGGCGGCGGAATCGACGCTGGTGGCGGCACTAGCGGCGGCGGAATTGGTGTTGGCGGCGGCGCTGGCGGCGGAATTGACGGTGGCGGCGGCACTGGCGGTGGCGGAATTGGCGTTGGCGGTGGCAACGGCGGCGGAGTTGATGTTGGCAGCGGCGCTGGTAACGGTGGCACGGGCGGCGGCAATGGCCCTGGCAATGCCAACCCGCCGCCGTTCAACGGTGGGGTACCTGCCAATCCTCCCGCTCAACCGCCGCCGTTTAATGGTGGGGTGCCCGTCAATCCCCCTACCCAACCTGGGCCCTTCGTTCCACCCAACAAATAGGGTTTGGTGAAGCTGGGTTAGTGGTTAAGCTAATAGTCTGGGCTAATCAGCCACTGGCAAACCAGGTTGATGTGGTGTTATACATCAACTCTGGTCTGCTTCAGGCTAGACGTGGCCATTACCGACAGTGCTAACCCATGCTGAGCCAGATTAAGTCTATTGTTGAAGCGATTTCGCCCCGCTTAGTTGAGATTCGACGTCATATTCACAGCCACCCCGAACTGAGTGGGCAGGAGTATAAAACGGCAGCCTACATAGCGGGGGTGCTTTCTTCCTGCGGGTTGCGGGTGCAGGAGCTGGTGGGTAAAACCGGCGTGGTAGCCGAGTTGCCGGGGGGTGAAGACGCCAGGATCTTGGCCATTCGGGCCGATATGGATGGGTTGCCCATTGCTGAACGGGTAGACCTGCCGTTCGCCTCAAACCAGGCGGGCATCATGCATGCCTGTGGCCACGATGTGCACACCACCGTCGGGCTGGGCGTGGCTATGGTGCTGGCTCAGCTGGACGTGCCGCTGCCGGGCACGACTCGGTTTTTGTTTCAGCCCGCCGAGGAGACGGCCCAGGGCGCCCGCTGGATGATTGAAGACGGAGTGATGACAGGGGTTTCGGCGGTATTGGGGCTGCACGTCTACCCCTCGGTGCCCGCCCGCGCCATTGGCATTCGCTACGGCGCGCTCACCGCTGCCGCCGATGATTTAGAAATTTTGATTGTGGGTGAGTCGGGCCATGGAGCTCGCCCTCACGAGGCGATTGATGCCATCTGGATTGCGTCTCAGGTGGTCACGACCCTTCAACAGGCCATTAGCCGCACCCAAAACCCGCTGCACCCAATTGTGTTGACGATTGGGCAAATTCAGGGCGGGCGCGCCCCCAACGTAATTGCCGATACGGTCAGGCTGCTGGGCACGGTGCGATCGCTGCATCCCGACACCCGCAATCACCTGCCCCAGTGGATCGAGTCGGTGGTTGCGGGTGTCTGCCAGGCCTACGGGGCCAAGTACGAGGTTCACTACCGCCGGGGGGTACCCTCGGTGTTCAACGACCCCACCCTGACTGAACTCACCGCTCGCTGCGCCAGCGAGGCCCTGGGCAGTGAGTATCTGCAAATTATCCACGAGCCGTCGCTGGGGGCCGAAGACTTTTCGCTGTATCTGGAGCATGCTCCCGGCACCATGTTTCGCCTGGGGGTCGGCTTTACCGATCGCGCCGTCAACTACCCGCTGCACCACCCCAAATTTGAGGTTGACGAATCGGCGATCGCGGCTGGGGTGCTAACGATGGCCTACAGTAGTTACCGCTACTGGCAGCTGCCCAGTACCTGAGGCCAGTCCGCCCCGGCGCACTGGCACTGTAGTCGTCTGCATCCGTTGTCTGGGTCGAACTGTAAAATCCTTCCCATTTAGATTTTCCCCCCGGGGGCAAAACTTCGATAGACTGATTGACTTGGGTGCCAATCCCGGAGGATAACCGTTGTCAACGCCGATTCCGATTTACCTGGTAAGTCAGACCGATTTCGCTAAAAATCACCCCGATAGCCAAACCTGGGCTGAGGCCACTGGTTTCAAGGCCGAACCCAACAGTTTTTGTCTGGTACCTGGTGCCGAGGGCACCCTGGCCAAGGTTTTAGTCGGCAGGCCCGACCCAGTTGATACCTGGACCCTGGGCAACCTGCCCAAAACCCTGCCGCCCCACACCTACACCCTGGCCGATGAATGGCCAGCAGACCTTGCCACTAAGCTCTGGCTGGGCTGGAATCTGGGCCGCTACAGCTTTGCCCAGTACAAGCGTCAGTCTGGACCTGCGATCGCCGAACTGGTGCCCCCCGCCGGGGCCGATGCGGCCTACGTCAACACCACCGTCGCCGCGACCACCCTGGTGCGCGACTTCATCACCACCCCCGCTGGCGATATGGGGCCAGAACAGCTAGAAGCGGCGGCCCAAAACCTGTGCGATCGCCATTCTGCCACCCTCAGCGTCACCGTCGGCGACGACCTGCTCAGCCAAAACTACCCCCTGATCCACGCCGTGGGCCGAGCCTGCGCCCAGGCTCCGCGGCTGATCGACATCAGCTGGGGCAGCCCCGATGCGCCCAGGGTAACAATCGTGGGCAAAGGCGTTTGCTTCGACACAGGTGGCCTCGATATTAAGCCCGCCGCCGGCATGAAGCTGATGAAAAAAGATATGGGCGGTGCCGCCAACGCGCTGGGCCTGGCCGAAATGATTATGGGCCTGCAGCTGCCCGTGCGCCTGCGGGTGCTGATTCCTGCCGTTGAAAACAGCATCGCCGGCAACGCCCTTCACCCGCTGGATGTAGTGCCCTCGCGCCGGGGGCTCACGGTAGAGGTGGGCAATACCGACGCCGAAGGTCGCCTGGTGCTAGCCGATGCGCTTTGGGAGGCCGCCTGCGAAGATCCCGCCCCCCAGCTTGTCGTCGACTTTGCCACGCTCACCGGGGCCGCCCGCATTGCCCTGGGCACCGAGCTACCGGCCTGTTTTAGCAACCGACCCGAGCTAGCCCATGCCCTGCTGGCCTGTGGTTTAGCCGTGGATGATCCGCTGTGGCAACTGCCTCTACACCAGCCCTACCGGGCCATGCTCGACAGCACTGTGGCCGACCTCTCGAACATTTCTAACAGTTCCTACGGCGGGTCGATCCCTGCCGCCCTTTTTTTGCAGGATTTTACCCGCCCCGAAATTCCCTGGGTACACCTCGACCTGATGGCCTGGAATGTGCGCACCCTGCCTGGTCGCCCCGAAGGGGGTGAGGCGATGGGAATGCGGGCCGTGTTTGAGCTGATTCAGCAGCAGGTGGCAAAGGGTGCGTCTCCAACGTAGCCTCCCGTTGAGCGGGGCAGCATGCTGAGCACTGGCCAATTCGCTCGGGCAGTGTTTTACTCTAGCCAGTTCCAGGATGGCGAACGGTCGTATGGCCATCGCCCGCAGGCGGCCCGCGCAGACGGCCTGACCTTCGTGCGATTGCTACATAGGCTAGCCAGCTAACCCGGCATCGATCGGCACCCTTACCGTCAAAAGAGCTCTATTCAAGAAGTAGGGGCTGCTTAGTTCAGGCAAAATCTGACAATGCAGACGATTCATTGGAAGATTCATTTAATGTTTACAAAACCCTTGCCTAAAGTTAAAGTACTGTAAAGTGAGCCGTGCAGGCGAATATTTGCCTCTTGACGGTCGTCATTCGAGTTCACGGCGTCGGGTTCTACCCTTTAGAACCTAGTAAGGCGACGCAGCCACAATCTGGAGCACTCTGATTACCATCGCTACTCTAAAGGAGCTACCTTCAGTTTGGTTTCACTAAAGTAACAGTGGTTACATAATGGCAGTTGCGTAGTAGACAGATGTAAAGCCTGTCAACAAAGCCTATCTAAAGGTATAGGGTACGTTACAAGGCTTTGTATAGCATTAAACATAGCTACTAGTAATTTTGGCTAGGCTAGTTCTACCTTATGTTCCACTTAATAAGAATCTAAACTTTTACAGCAGGCTCTCCCGCAGATTAGGTTACTCAATCCGCTACTCTACCGGTCGCTAATCAGCCCTCAATGTTGTGTGGCTAACACGCTGGAAGTTGCGTAGGTAGTAGCATAATTGTCCTCCATGAAACTCGTGCCCCCTCGCCCCTATGAATTCTGATAAACAGTTGAGAATACTTTATTCTTCAGGTCCTGTGGATGCTACAAGCGTCTACATGCATTGGGTTTTAGGCCAGGATGATCCCTCTCACTTTGCAATCACCTACGCTCAAAACTTTTACGAGTTAGCCAGTAAGCTCAATGCAAAATCCTGGTTGATTTCGTCAAGAGATAAGCAGGGGCTGATTCAAGATAAGAATTTTAAGATCGAATTCAGGTCCTTAAAGCATCATTTTAGAAGCAGCATTGCTTACTTTGCCGGTCAGTTTTGGTCGGGCTTAAGGCTAATTGTCTCAGCGCTCCTGTTCAGAACTGACATTTTGATTGCTACTCAAGATAGAACCTTCTGGTTTCTCCTGAGTATTCTTCCTTTGTTTGGGATCAAGATTATTCCCACCATTCACTGTACCCTGTGGCCTAAGTACAAGCGCCGCACCACGGTGCAGAAAATCATCCACAAGCTGAACGGCTGGTTCTTTCAGTACGGCTGTGTAGAAATCTGCGTCGTTTCCGAGGATATCCGAGACCAAATTGTCAAGCTTACCAATGGCAGAAGTCGCCCTATCCGAACCTTTGTTCCTACCTATAGAGAAGAATTTCTCGACGATATCAAAATCCGGGGCTACGACGCCGACGTCGATACGTTTAAGGTTCTATTTGCTGGCAGGGTGGAAACGAGTAAGGGCGTATACCTGCTCCTGGACGTTGCTAAGAAGTTTGTCGCTGTCCAGCCCAACTGTATTTTTAACGTCTGCGGCACTGGCGGGGAGGTAGAAAACCTCAAGGCCGCTGCACTGAAAGCTGGTCTTGCCAAACATTTTGTTGTGCATGGTCACTGCAAGCGAGATAAGCTTCGCCAAATGTACGAAACATCTCACGTGGTGGTGGTGCCAACCACTAAGGACTTCGTTGAAGGATTTAACAAGGTTGTGGCAGAGGGCGTGATCGTAGGGCGACCCATTGTTACCTCGTCTGTCTGTCCAGCGCTATCGGTAGTCAGAGATGCCGCTGTAGAGGTCACCCCTGATGACGTGGAGGAATACTTCAAGGCGATTTTGAGGTTGGCGACAGACAAAGATTTTTATGCGCAGAAGCAGAAAAATGCGATGGCTCTAAGGAAACAGTTCTTCTCGTATTCCAAGAGTTGGCAAGCCCAGGTTGGCAGCGTTGTTCAAAAGATCTGCAGAGACACCTCGGACTCTAGCGATACGTTTGATTTTGAAAGCTACAGGCGAGAATTAGCCAGCCGTACCTCGTTAACCACTGACTCAGAACCGGTTTTGCCCCGGAAGCGCTAAGGGTCTACCTTACTCTTCATAAGCAGAACGCCTCAATGGTTGATTGCAGGGTGCGTCATTGCCTGACGTGATGCACCCTGCCTAGATTCTGCGGTGCGCTGAGCTATGGGCCAGGCTATGCGAACGCCACAACACGTCCTTTGGCGCTGTCTAACTAGGGCTGCCTACTGCTACGTTTCGCCATTCCTAAACAAAGGTTAAAAGGTGCTTTAGGTCACAATGGGCGATCGCGCAATTTGATCTGATCAAGGGGTCACTGCTCATCTCCTGACCCAGGACGGATCACCTATGGATACCCCTTCTCCGGTAGACGTTGCGGTTGCCACAGCCCTGGCTAAGGAGCGCACCGCCGACGATATTGAGAGCATTAAGCGGGCCTTTCTCAACAACCTGTTCTACGTGCAGGGCAAGCCGGTGTCGCTGGCCACCCAGCACGACTACTACATGGCCCTGGCCTACCTGGTGCGCGATCGCATGCTGCACCGCTGGAACGGCACCGCCGAAAGCTACACCCAACACCGCGCCCGCACGGTGTGCTACCTGTCGGCGGAGTTTTTGATGGGGCCGCACCTGGGCAACAACCTGATCAACATGGGCATCTACGAGCAGGTGAAGCAGGCGATGGAAGAGCTGGGCCTCGACTTTGACACCCTGCTGGCCCAGGAGGAAGAGCCGGGACTGGGCAACGGCGGGTTGGGAAGGCTGGCGGCCTGCTATCTCGACTCGCTGGCCTCGCTGGAGATTCCGTCGGTGGGCTACGGCATTCGCTACGAGTTCGGCATTTTTGAGCAAGATCTGCGCGACGGCTGGCAGGTCGAGCGCACCGACAAGTGGCTGCGCTACGGCAACCCCTGGGAGGTGGCCCGGCCCGAATGGTCGGTGGAGGTCAAGTTTGGCGGCTACACCGACACCTACACCGATGACCAGGAACGCTACCGGGTGCGCTGGGTGCCCGATCGCGAGGTGCTGGGCGTGCCCTACGACACGCCGATTCTGGGCTACCAGGTCAACACCGCCAACACCCTGCGGTTGTGGAAGGCCGAGGCGATCGAATCGTTTGACTTTGGGGTATTTAACCAGGGCAACTACTACGGCGCGGTCGAAGACAAGGTCGCCTCTGAAAACATTTCCAAGGTGCTCTACCCCAACGACGAAAAAATTGAGGGCAAGCAGCTGCGCCTGGAGCAGCAGTTTTTCTTTGTCTCCTGCTCCCTGCAGGACATGTTTCGCATTTTGAAAGGCCAGGGTATGGCGGTGGAGCAGTTCCACGAGAAGTTTGCCATTCAGCTCAACGATACCCACCCGGCGATCGCCGCCGCCGAGCTGATGCGCCTGCTGCTCGACGAGCACGGCCTCGACTGGACCCTGGCCTGGGAAATCACCCAGAAAACCCTGGCCTACACCAACCACACGCTATTACCGGAAGCGCTGGAGAAGTGGCCCGTCAGCCTGTTTGGCCAGCTGCTGCCCCGCCACTTAGACATCATCTACGAAATCAACCGCCGCTTTTTGGAGCTGGTGCGGATGAAGTTTCCGAAGGACAGCGATCGCCTGGCCCGCATGTCGCTAATTGACGAAAGCGGCGATCGCTACGTGCGGATGGCCAACCTGGCCTGCGTCAGCAGCCACACGATCAACGGTGTCGCCGCCCTGCACAGCGAGCTGCTCAAGGAAACGGTGCTGCGCGACTTCTACGAGCTGTTTCCCGAAAAATTCACCAACATGACCAACGGCGTTACCCCTCGCCGCTGGCTGGTGCTCAGCAACCCGCGCCTAAGCACGCTGATTTCGGGGCGCATCGGCGATCGCTGGATCAAGCACCTCGACGACCTCAAACAAATCGAACCCCTGGCCGACGACGCGGGCTTCCGCGACGAGTGGCGCAGCATTAAGCAGGCGGTCAAGCGCGATCTGGCGGGCCGCATTCACGAGCGGTTTGGCATTTTGGTTGACCCCGCCTCGCTGTTCGACGTGCAGGTGAAGCGCATCCACGAGTACAAGCGCCAGCACCTCAACGCGCTGCACATCGTCACCCTCTACAGTCAGCTCAAGCAAAATCCCAACCTCGATATCACCCCGCGCACGTTTATCTTTAGCGGCAAGGCGGCCCCCGGCTACCACATGGCCAAGCTGATGATTAAACTAATCACCGCCGTGGGCGACATGGTCAACAAAGACCCCGACCTGCACAACCGACTCAAAGTGATTTTCTTACCCAACTACAACGTCACCAACAGCCAGCGCATTTACCCCGCCTCCGACCTGTCAGAGCAGATCTCCACCGCCGGGTTCGAGGCCTCGGGCACCGGCAATATGAAGTTTGCCATGAACGGGGCGCTCACCATCGGCACCCTCGACGGGGCCAACGTTGAAATTCGCGACGCCGTGGGGGCCGAGAATTTCTTTTTATTTGGCCTCACCGCCCCCGAAGTGGTGGCCCTTAAGGCCGAGGGCTATAATCCCTACAGCTATTACGAACGCAACCCGCTACTCAAAGACGCGATCGATCTGATCGCCTCGGGCCACTTCTCCCAGGGCGATCGCGATCTGTTTCGGCCCCTGCTCGACAAGCTGCTGTACTACGACCCCTTTATGCTGCTGGCCGACTACCAGGCCTACGTCGACTGCCAGCAGACCGTGGGCCAGGCCTACAGCGACACCGACAGCTGGACCCGGATGGCGATTCTCAACGCGGTGCGGATGGGGGGCTTTTCGAGCGATCGCTCCATCGCCGAGTACTGCCGTGATATCTGGAAGGTCTCCCCCTTCTCCGTCGGTTTAGTGAACTATGGCGAACTCGGCAGCGACCCCGGCGGCGGCAAGCTCACCTGCAAGCTGAGCTAATCCGAATCCGTAAAAACAGCCATAGCCGTTCCCTGAGCGAAGTCGTTGGTGAAGCCGCCCCAAAGGGGCCAGGGACGGCTATTTTTTAGAGTAATCTGCCTTGGAAAAAACCCCGGTTCAAAACAGGGATCTTTCAGGGGCATTGCACTACAACGCCCCTACAAACCGAGTGTCCTTAAATGCTATTCGGTATAAAGGGAAGCTCCTGCACCAGCAGTCGATCCTCAAATGGGGGGCACTGTTGGCAGGTCTGCAACGTCTCCCATCTGCTCCAGGCTGCTGGCCCTAAACTCGGTCTGGGTCAAAAAGCGCAGCGTCTCCTGATACATAGGTTTCCAATAGGCGTTGCTCATGCCCTGGCTTTGCTCCAGCGGGTCGACCATCGGGTGGGGCACCCGGGCCGCGCTGGGGAAGGTGTAAAGGTAGTGGTTGTCGTAGCGCTTAAAGAGCGAGGCACGGGTGAGCGATTGGGCAAAACTCTGGTTAATTCGCGGGTCGGCAGCGTCTTCGTTTTCGGTCAAAACCATCAGCGTGGGCGTGGGCCGCAGGGCCGCCACATTGTCGGGTTTGCGTACAAAGGCCCCAAACTGGTTGGCGGCGGTAAAGCAGCCCAGCGGAAACTGCAGGTCGTCCCAGCCAAACTCGCGGATGTCGAGCGGGCCAGCCAGGTTGACGTAGCGCTCGCGGGTTTCGCCATACACCTCCAGCAGCGGCGCAAAGGCCACCACCTTGGTCACCCGCTGTGGATTTTTGGCTCCCAGGGCCAGGGCTACGGCCCCGCCCACCGATAGGCCAGCGGTGTAGATGGGGCCGGGCATGGCCTCTAGCTCGCTCAATCGGGTTTGGGCGTCGCTGAGGTAGTTCAAGTGCGACGACACATAGTAGCGGTCAAACTCAGGGCTGTTTTCCTGCTCGATGGCGGCAATGATGTCGAGCAGGCGGGGCTCTAGCTGGCGCAGGCGGGCCATCAGCCCCAACATTTGCGTTGGCGAGGGCGACACGGCACTGGTCTCACTGGCCGCCGCCATACTGGCCAGCAGGGGCTGCAGCACCGGGTCGGCGCTAACTTTTTCGCGCAGGGGAATCAAAATCTCGGGTTTGAGGTCGACCTGGGGCCAGTACTGGTCGGGAATGCGGTAGGCGTGGCCCGCCAGCGTGGCCTGGTACACGTTGAAGCCGTTGCGAAACAGGTAGTCGGCCAGCCGCCACATCTGGTGCGGTCTGGCGCTAAAGCCGTGAAATATCAACACGGTGCCGTTGATCGGGGTATCGGCGGGGTGAAACAGATAGTAGGGTAGCGCCCCCTCCCGGCGATCGGGGTGGCTGGCCAGGGTTTGAATGTAGGCGTCAATGCGCTGCCGAGTGGCCTGGAGCTGGGCCTGGGTCGGGGCGATGGGGCTAGCTTGTAGAGTGACCATAGGGCTTGGGGTAGAGAGGCCACTCCCATTATGAATGAGGTCTGATTAAGGACTGCCTAAGCCGGGTCTATAGACGCCGCTGGCTGAGCCAGCCCAAACTCCACCAGGGCGGGGTAAAAGTTGCGGTTTTCGTGGCTGGCGCGGCTGAGTTTGATCAGGGCAAAGCGCTGCAGGGGGCGCAGCGATCGCCACTGCTCCAGATCAAGGCTGACCCCCAGTGATTCTGCCTGGGCCAGTACGCTGGCCGGAACTTCATCCTCGTTGTGCCAGGGGGGGTGGGGGTCGATGGCCAACGTTGAGGCCGGTGCGCCCTGCACCCGATGCACGAGCGCCTGCACGAAGGCGGTATAGGTAACGGTAGCGGCGCGATCGCCGCAGGGCAGCTGGGTGAGTCGCTCGCGATCGGCTGGGCTAAAGCGATGCCAGTGCTCCAGCTTGAGCTTGACGCCGCAGGTGTCGAGCTTGAGCCGCACCTGCATCGGAATGCAGCGCAGGGACTCCACAAAGTCGGACTCAAACTGAAAAAAATCGTTGTCTGGGGCGCGATCGCGATCCTGAGCCATAGCAAACATAGGCGGTAGCGGCAGAGAGAACAGGTCCTACTGGGGCTGTATGGAGTGCACATTGAGCTGGTAGGTCTGCCCCTGATGGGTAATCGTCACCGGGGTCGGGCCAGCCCCAGTGGCAACCGGCGGCGCGGGCACTGGGGTAAACGTGACTCGCTCCACCTGTTCCCCAGCGGCGGGGGTGAGCGAGCCTGCCACCTGGCTCGCCTGCTCAAGCTGGTGGGTCAGCGAAACCAAACCGCTGAGGCCATTAATCAGGTCGCGTAAATTCTGGCGTACGGTTGGGTCACCCGTGAGTTCGTCCACATCGGCCAGAACCTTGTTAGCGTTTTGAAACACGCTGCGGGCCGAGTCGAGGGTCTGCTGCAGCATGACCAGGTTGGCGGGGCTGTTAAAGGTGCCCGTAATCGAGCGAATATCGGCGGCGGCCAGAGCGGCATTGGCGGAGAGCAGCTCAAGATTAGCCAACAGTTCGCCGTCTTGAATGGCCGGTCTGAGCGTCGTGGTAATCGCCTCTAAGTTGGTGGCGCTGCGGCTGACGTTGTCGAGGGTGGTGACCAGGGTGCCCCGGTTGGCCGTCACCAGCTGGTTGATCTGGTTGCCGGTAATTTCAAACTCAGCGGCGGCACTGGCTACGTTGTCGGTGGCGCGGTTGGCCGAGGCCAGCAGCGGCCCCAGGTCGGTGCGCAACTGCTGCGACAGCACAATCAGCTCTGCCGACAGCTGGTTGGCGGTCTCGGTCAGGGTAGCCGAATTGTCGAGGGTCACCTTCAGGTCGTTGATCAGCTCTGGGTCAGAAAAGGCGTTGGCCAGGCTCTCTGCCGAGCGCAGCAGCGACTCGTAGCTGGCCCCGACGGTGCCAATCAGGCGATCGCCGTCGCAGATAATGGTCTCGGGGCAGTCGTCGCCAATCGGGCTGAGGGTCAGCTCCGGCGGTGTTAGCGGGCGCAGGGGGGTAATGTCGATGGTGGTGTCGCCAATCAACCCCGACTGGTTCACCAAGATCGACGAGTCGCGGGGAATGCGCAGCTCGCTGTCGATAATTTCGACCGCCACATCGACGGCGTTGGTGCTGGGGTTAATGCCCAGCACGCGCCCTACCGGCACCCCCCGGTAGCGGACGCTGGTGCCCTCCTGCATGCCCAGAGTGTTGGCGAATACAAACGTCGCCCGGTAGCTCCGCTGGCCGGGGTTGAGCCCGCGCAGCCACAGCACCAGACCACCAAACAGGCCGACCGCGATTAAGATGAGCAGCCCCACTGACCCTTCTCGAATTGCCCTTGCCCGCATGGTGCCTCTTACCCTTACCCCGGAACTGATGAAATCACAACTACATTCTCTACCAAATTCCCGTAATCCATCCCAGGTTAACCATAGACAGGGGTAAAGGAATGCTCGACACCGCCTACTGCACCAGCTGAATCGGGCCTTCAATCCGGCCGCTAAAGAACTGGCGCACGAAGGGGTTGTCGGTGTCGTCAACCGCCGTTACCGGCCCCTGCCACTGGATCTTGCCCTGGTGCAGAAAAATAACGCGATCGGCGGTGCGGCGAATGGTGCTGTCCTGATGGGTGACGATCAGGTAAGAGCTGCACCCATTGTTGCCCTTAATGGAGCGAATCAGATCTTCGATCACCGTCGAGGCGATCGGGTCCAGCCCCGCCGTAGGCTCATCGTACAGCAGCAGGGCCGGGCGATCCTGGGGGTTCTCCGGGTTCGACACGATCGCCCGGGCAAAACTGACCCGTTTGCGCATGCCGCCCGACAGCTCGGCCGGGTAGCTTTTGCCGGTCCCCGGTAGCCCTACCATATCGAGCACATCATCGACAATCTGGTGAATTTGGTGGGCGGGCAGTTTGGAGTGCTGGTATAGCAAAAACCCAACGTTTTCTTCCACGGTGAGCGAGTCAAACAGGGCCGCCTGCTGAAACACCATGCCAATGCCCACCGGGTCAGGCGAATCTTCAATCAGCCCCTCTCGCCTGTGCCCCTGCACGTAAATTTCGCCCTCGTCGGGGGAGAGCAGCCCTGCAATGATTCTTAAAATCGTCGATTTACCGGTGCCTGAGGGGCCAATTATCGCCACCGCCTCTCCCCGATGCAGAGTTAGATCGACGTTGTCGAGCACCCGCTGGTCGCCAAACTGCTTAGAAATACCCCGCAATTCGAGCAGTATCTCATCCCCGCAGTCGGCTGGAGTCAGATCACCCGACGAGGCCAACCCTAAGGCCAGGGATGCAGAGGGTAGCCCAACATCAGGGCCATGATTGTGGGAATCGGACATAGACCTTACCGATGTGTTTACCCTTGTAGGCCCGGCGATCGATCCGCCGGGGTTGGTTGAACAGGGCGGGTGGCTTCACCAAGCATTAATCGCTTTGGGGGTATATCCATGCTTTGACTCTATCAAATAGCCGCTAAAATCGAAGGCGCTGGTGCTCAATCCTATCAGAGGCGGCTTAAAACGTCTGAGGGTGTTTTAAGGCCGATCGCGAGGGCGGGTCGTCAGAGATGGCCAAATTTCGACCTGGGTAGGGCAGCTAAATGGTTGAGGGCAGCAGCAAACGCCTGGTTTACCCGCCGCTCAGGTTGGTCAGATCGCTATCGACCTCCTTTCATGTTCTTAAAATTCTTTTATATGGCCCTGACCCGGCTATTTCGTCAGGTTAGGCGGGAGACTCTCACCCTGGCCCCGCCCCGGCGGGTCAACCGGCTGCTGTGGTGGCTGGCCCCAGGGCTGTTGGTCAAGCGCTGGCTGTTTCTCAGCATGGCTGGGGTGCTGCTGGTGGGGGTGGGGGGCATGATCTGGCTCAAGCTGACGCCCGTGTTCTACACCGGGCAGCTGCTGGGGGCGGCGCTGCGCGCGTTTACGACCTACGTGCCCAACTACGTCAGCGGCCCGCTCGGCATTTTGCTGGGGCTGGGGCTGATTTTTTGGGGCCAGAGCCGCACCGTGGGAGCCATCACCGATGTGCTGATTCCGGGCAATGAAGAAGAGCTGCTCGATGCCCTGCTGACCCAGCGGCGGCTGGCGCGGGGTCCAAAGATTGTGGTGATTGGCGGTGGCACCGGGCTGTCAAATCTGCTGCGCGGCATGAAGCGGTATAGCTCCAACATTACCGCCATTGTCACGGTGGCCGACGACGGCGGCTCGTCGGGGCGGCTGCGGCGGGGGATGGGGGGGCTGCCGCCGGGGG
>PYER01000398.1 GCA_003017855.1 filamentous cyanobacterium CCT1 | reverse complement strand
AGATGTGTATAAGAGACAGGTGGGCTATCGCTCTCTCAGCACTCCCGCTTACCAAACTGATGGGCTCGACGTGGGCCTGCGTTTGCTGCTGGTGCCCTCTCGCGGCGGCGGGGCCGACCTAGCCCTAAGCCAGCGGTGGGTTGCCCCCGGCACGGAGGGGGAGGTGGGGATCACGAGTCTGGCGATCGGCTACGCTGTCACCCGGCAACTGCGGCTGGGCACCGACTTTCAGCTACAAAACTCCCGCTTTGGCCAGGACAGCCGCGTAGGGCTTTCTCTGGAGCTGCTGTTGTAGGGAATATCGTCTCAGCGCATTTGATCAGCTCAACGTTGGATAGTTTTCTTGCAGCCACTGCACAAAAGTTTGGAAAACCATCTCGTCGGTTAGCGTCAGTTCTGTCTTATCGGCCTGGTGCAAATGAGGAACGTGCTCACCCGCATGAGCCTGGCCAATATTCCCGTACTTGAGTCGAATAGCACGGGGATCTGGACTATTGTCAAACCCCGCTTCAACATAATTGTCTTGCAGCAGATAATAACGATATTTGCGACTACGATCGTCGCTGAAAAGCTCTGTTACCAGCACTCTGTAGCTACCGTACCTGGCCTCTAAACGGAGAATGGAGCGTTTAGGTGTAGTGTCTGTAATGTGCTGAACTGCATGGAACGCAGCCTCGGCCAGCAAGACTACGCTAGCAATATAGTCTGCAATTTCTGCATCCAATCTTCAATTCCCCGATGGCAAAATTCCCAATTGGCGAGATCGATCTCCCAAGTTTTCTCGATCGCATGCTCAACGTGGTTCACAAACTCAATATCTGTAGATACTTTGGCTGAAAAGTCGGTATAACCCATGCCGTACTTAGCCGCATAGCCATCGTCTTGCTGGCGCAGTTCATTAATTTTTTGAGTAATCTTCTCAATGGCATATCGTTGCAGGGCTAGGTCGATGGTGGACTGCAAGTCGCCCAGGGTGCTAAAGACCTCTGCGTATTCGTCTTTAATTGAGATACTTTGCATGGCCAGGCTATCTCCCGCTGTAGGAGGGGGTGTGGTATGCCCTCTTATAAAGCAATGCTAGCAACTCTCCGACGGGGAGGGCTAACCCAGCCGTGCCCAACTGCGGCATTTTATAGTTCTACATCTGCGCGTCTCGAAGAAGATGGGCCGGGGCAAATGCTACGCTATAGGCTGAATTTGCCCAACTGACCGTATTCCCTCTGCGCCCCTATGTTAGAACCCTCGCTGCTGCGCGCCCTCGTGTGGACTGATTATCGCCTCGCCGTGTTGTTTACGGTGTTTTTGCCGCTGGTGCTGCTGATCTGGGCCTTTGTGCAAAAAAATGAGGCCATCCAGCACCTGCTGACGATCTACTGGAAGGTGGCGAGCCTGCTGATGATTACCGTCTACCTGATGATTGGTGGCTTTAACATCAGCTTCTTGGCCGGGCTGATGGCGCGGGTGCTGATTCCGGTGTCGCTGTGGTTTTGGGTTGACCTCAACGAAGAAATTCGCGAGCAGCCGGGCTCGGTGCTCAAGCTCCTCTTTAGCGCCTGGCGCTGGGCGATGACGATTTACAACATCATTGGCGGTGCCATTCTGCTGGGCTTTGTGCCCTGCGCCTTCTCGGCGGCGAGGTTTGGGGCTGCCGACTGCCAGGTATGGCTAGAGCCGCCGCTGCTGTACAAGGAATATTTCCACGCTGGCTATACCAACGGCTTTTTGGGATTCTTTGGTATTTTGGGCTTGGTTATCTACGTGGCTTCGCTGGCCTGGTTTGTGTTTGTGCGACTGGGCAAGCAGGGTCGCCAGGCGATTAACTAGGGCATGTAGGTGGGCGTTGAGGAGATGAGGGGCGGTGATTGCCATGAGTCCTGGGTTGCGGCTAGAGCAGTACACCCTGAGGCGTCCCGAGCTGGTGCTGCTGGTCAGGGCCGTTATCGATGGAGAGGAAGACGAGGTGCTGATTTTTCGGGGCTTCTCTAGCTCGCTGATGCACCCCACCGCCGCTGACCCGGAAGTGCCAGTGCTGCCCGAAGCCACTGAAATCCAGGCGATCGACATTATGGCTGGTCCTTATAATCCAGTCAGTCCTCGGTACTTGCAGCAGGGAGTCTCCTGGGCCGACATGCTGCCCCTGCTAGAGGACATGGGGGTTTAGAGCTTAGGCTCCGATGGTGCATTGCTGCGCATTGGCGTTCGCGCAGCGTTCCGAAGGAAAGCCTCACCCTAGCGTTATGACCCTACGGTCGGACTCCCCCCCTTATCACCCTCTCGCCTCACCTTCCTCATCTCCACTCTGCGGAAGGCCGCTTAGCGTCTTATCCCTACTTCTCCCCCTCCCGCAGGTGCTTGGGCTGCCAGCCTTCATGGTTTTTCTGCGGGGCACGGGAGACCACCAGGCAGTTGTCGGGGGCGTCTTTTCGCACGACGGACCCGGCAGCGATGGTGACGTCGCTGCCGATGGTGACGGGGGCCACCAGGACACTATTGCTGCCGGTTTTGGTGCGATCGCCGATTATGGTCGGGTGCTTCTTAAACCCGTCGTAGTTGGCCGTAATCGTGCCCGCCCCCACGTTTACCTTGGTGCCCAGGGTGGCATCGCCCAGGTACGACAGGTGAGCTACGTTGGTGCCCGCCCCCAGGGTCGATTTTTTGATTTCGACAAAGTTGCCAATTCGGCAGCCATCGCCCACGACCGCTTCGCCCCGCAGATGGGCGTAGGGGCCAACCCGCGCGCCGCTACCGACGCTGCTACCGTTTACCACCGAAAAAGCCACGGTGGCGTTGGCCCCAATCTGGCTGTCTTCGATCAGGCTGCCGGGGCCAATACGGCTGCCGGTACCGACGGTGGTTTTGCCCCGCAAGTGGGTCTGCGGCTCGATTACAACGTCGGGTTCAAGCTGTACAGTGGTGTCGATGGTGGTGCTGTCGGGGTCGATCAGGGTGACGCCAGCGGCCATCCACTGGTCTTTGATGCGGTCTTGCAGAATGGCGTAGGCCTCGGCCAGCTGCTTGCGGCTGTTGATGCCAAAAATTTCCTGACCATCGGTCACATCGACAGCCATGGCGGGGCTGAGGTCTTTGACTACGTCGGTGAGGTAGTACTCCTGCTGGTCATTGTCGGCGCTGAGATGGGGCAGCACCGTCATCAGCTTGGCCCAGTTGAAGCAGTAGACCCCGGCATTGATGCGCGGGTTCTGGCGCTGGGCGGGGCTGCAGTCGCGGTGCTCGACAATTTCGGTAATTAGGTTTTGGTCGGTGCAAAAGACGCGCCCGTAGCCGGTGGGGTCTTTGAACTGTGCCGTGAGCAGGGTGGCGGCATTGCCGTTCTGTTGGTGGGTGTTCACCAGGTTTTGAATCGTTTCGGCCCGTAGCAGGGGCACGTCGCCATTGAGCACCAGCAGGTCGCCGTCGAACCCTTCCAGGTGGGGGATCACCTGCTGCACGGCGTGGCCGGTGCCCAGCTGCTCTTTTTGCTCCACAAAGGTGAGGCCAGGAATGTGGCCCAGGGCCGTTTTGACCTGGTCTTGGCCAAAACCGACCACAATCAGCGTATGGCTGGGGTTTAGCTCGGTTAGGCCGTCGATCACCCGTTCTACCATCGATTTGCCCCCCACGGAGTGCAGCACCTTGGGCAGGCTCGATTTCATCCGGGTGCCGCGCCCGGCGGCAAGAATGGCGACAGCGACCATGGGTACGTCCTTCGTGGGTAGTGTGGGCCGAAGGGAGTATATCGCGG
>PYER01000075.1 GCA_003017855.1 filamentous cyanobacterium CCT1 | reverse complement strand
GATGCACTTTAGTGTTCAGCCTAGCGAATACATCATCTGCTTGCAGCTCACCTCCCTGAAACACCTATTGAGCCAAAATAGTTAGATGCTTAAGCACTTGATTTCTCGTAAAGCATTTGCGCCAGATCTAGGAGTGCAGCTTGATACTGCTTCTTACCGCCAAAGCTCTTGATCAACTCTACGGTCGTTCCCATTCTGGTAAACGGGTCAAGCTGCAAGATTTGAGTACTCTCGATAGAGATAATGCCCTGGTCGGCGTACTTATCTAGCAAAGCTTCCAAGACCCGTCTAGCCGTTTCCCCATGCTTGGTGAACACATCTCGCTTTTTCACCTGCTCAACCCGATCTCGCCGGGTCAGAGGGGGCTGATTAAACGCCACATGGCAAATGAGGTCGAAGGTGTCATAGCCTGGCCCCACCATCCCTTCCAGGGCTTCTAGCAACAATCCCTGCTCCTGAAGCTCTTCAATAATGGCTGTCTTGCGGTTTGTCTCATTCCACTTGGTTAAAAACTGGTCTAGGGATTCATAGGCTGCTGTGACGGTACGGCGGGTGTAGTCGCGCAGCGATTCGGTAGTCAACTCGCCATTCTTGTCGTAGTAGCTCACCTGCTCCCGCACCACCTGAAACTCTTGGCGACTGACGGTATATTTAATCCGCTCCCCTTCAACGGGTGAGTCAACGGGTGGAATAGGCTCATTGCCATCTGTGCCATCCGTGCCCGTGCCGCCATCGGAGCCATCTCCCTGCCCCTGGCCAAACTCCTCATCCTGAAACGGTGGCCCATCCCAGTCCTCATCTTTGAAGAGACTAGTTGCCCCTCGAAAGTCGATGATGGTGAAGTAGTTCTTGCCGTAGTCGGGCCGCAGGCGCGTTCCCCGCCCGATGATCTGCTTAAATTCCGTCATCGACTGAATCCGCCGCTCCAGCACGATCACCTGGCAAGTCTGGGCATCGACCCCAGTGGTCATCAGCTTCGACGTGGTGGCAATCACCGGGTAGGTCTCATTGGGGTTAACGAAGTGGTCGAGCTGGGCCTTGCCCTCTTTCTCATCCCCAGTAATTTGCATTACATAGCGGCGATCTTTCTGCACCAGATCGCGATTGGCATCCACATTCATCAAGGCGTTGCGCATTCGCTGGGCGTGATCAATGTCTTCGCAAAACACGATGGTTTTACGCATCGGATCGCCGTCGTGCAGAAACTCGCTGACGTACTGGGCTACCAGCTCTGTTCGCTGTTTGAACTTGATATTGCGGTCATAATCCCGCAGGTTGTAGAGCCGTTCTTCGATCAGCTGTCCGTCATCGTCTACCTCCCCAGCCTCAGGCTGCCAGCCGTCTAAGTCTTTGTCTAAGCTCACCCGCACCACCTTGAAGGGCGCTAAAAAGCCATCCTCAATGCCCTGGCGCAAGGAGTAGGTATACACTGGCTCCCCAAAGTAGTCGATGTTGGAGACGTACTTGGTCTCCTTGGGCGTCGCCGTCAGCCCCACCTGAATAGCGGTAGAGAAGTAGTCCAACACCTGTCGCCAGCTAGAGTCATCGGCGGCGCTGCCCCGGTGGCACTCGTCGATCACTACTAGGTCAAAGAAGTCGCGGTCAAACTTTTCGTAGAGGTTGTCCTGCCCTTCGTTGCCGATGATGGCCTGGTACAGCCCCAGATACACCTCGTAGGAGGTGTTGATGCGGCCATTCTCATCCAGCAGCCTGCGAGTCAGTTTGGTCTTCTTATCGCCAAAGGGCTCAAAATCGTTGGTAATCGTCTGATCGACCAGGGAATTGCGGTCTGCCAGAAACAGTACCCGCTTCACTGTCCCTGTCTTCCACAGCCGCCAAATGATATTGAACACGGTGTAGGTTTTGCCCGCGCCGGTAGCCATCACCAGCAGGCAGCGCCTTTGGCCTCTGGCAACAGCTTCAATCGTGCGGTTGACGGCAAGCTGCTGGTAGTAACGAGGATTCTTGCCTCCAACCTTGGTGTAGAACTGGGAAGTCAGCAAGTCTTCTTTTTCTGCGGAAATCTGCTGCCACTGCAGATACCGCTGCCACAACTCCTCTGGCGAGGGAAAGGATTCTAGGGAAATTTCTTGTTCAATCGATCCGTAGGTGCCGGTGCGGTCATGCAGCAGAAAGGCATCCCCATTGGACGAAAACACAAAGGGGGTTCCCAGGGTGTCGGCATAGCCTAGTGCTTGCTGAATACCAGCGTTGACGCTGTGCTTGTTGTCCTTAGCCTCAATCAGCGCGATGGGCTGATTAGTGTGGTGAAACAGTACATAATCCGCTCGTTTGCGGGCTCCCCTGGCGGCCATCAGCCCCCGTACAATCATCTGACCATCGGTGAAACCATACTCCCGACGGATCTGAGACCGTTTCCAGCCTGCTTGGTGCAGAGCCGGTGTGATGTACTGATCACAGATATCAGCTTCGCTTAGCTCTTTTTTTTGCATAGATTTGGCAAAGCCGACTGGGGGCGCAGGAGCGTTTCCTGATGTAGATACGATGCCTGGGAGAGGAACACTACTTTAATTAATACCCAAGCTCCAGCCAATTATTCCGCATGATTCAATTTCAAACTGAAACTTTATAGGAGAGAGCCACTAAGATACTGCGGAATGCCTGCCAGGTAGATTGAGAAGGATATGCACAGGGGTATCAGGCGCCAGTTTAGGATCGCCACCCTTATCAGTGATAGATGTCTGCCAGCACCAACGACACGTACAAGCCCAGACCTTGCCACCTCTCATGGGTCGGAAAGTAGTGCCAATCAGGGGGTACCTCCATCCACTGCAGTTGGGTTAGCAGTAGGAGAGTATCGTCAACCCATTCTGCGGTTACGGTTAGGGAAGTATTCATGCCCCAAACTCAGCCTGATTAGCTGACCTCGTTTCAAGATGAGCGCATCGGAAGCTTTAGTTTTCATGGTTCGCAAATTACCCTCACGGGTCATAGAGTTTTTTAAGCAATTGAATATAGTAGGTTCAAGGCTAATGAAAACAACTTAACGGACTGACAGCCCCATATTTTTCTCAAAAGGCGGCGAAGCAATGCCAGTAAATATTGATAATGCGAACAGCGATATTATTGCTGGGGGAAGCGGTAGTGATGGTGATGTCCTATTACGGGATGGTACCGGCCAAAACCGAGTGACTTTAGACGCCAACAACCAAAGGATGGAGATCCGAAACAGCGACGGTGAAATCATCTCGATGATTGGTGGTAGCGCCAATATGCGTCTAGGCACTAATGGGCAAGGGGGAGATGTTTATCTTTATCCTTCGAGCACTTCCGATATTTTTAACAATGGTCAGGCTACCATTCACTTAGATGGTAACAGCGGTGATATCACAGCGGGTGGAGCAGGCACGGACGGAGACGTCACGCTACAAGATGGCACTGGCCAAACTCGAGTGTCTCTGGATGCCGGTAACCAACGGATGGAAATTCGCAACCGTAGTGGTGACATCATCTCGATGATCGGGGGAGCCGCAAATTTGCGGCTGGGCACCAACGGTGAACGAGGCGATATTTTTCTCTACCCGACCAGTGCTACTGATATTTTCAATAACGGCCAAGCGTCTATTCAGTTAAACGGCCAAACTGGCGATATCATTCTGCAGAACGCTGATTGTGCCGAAGACTTTCCCGTTAAAAACGCTGAGGCTCTTGAACCTGGTACGGTCGTCGCGATTGGAGAAGAAATGCAGCTTCACATAAGTGACCGTGAATACGATAAGCGCGTAGCTGGTATTGTCGCGGGAGCAGGGGATTTAAAGCCTGGAATAATCTTAGGCCGAAGTAAAAAAGCAGTTCAACAGCTGCCCATCGCCCTAATGGGACGGGTCTACTGCAAAGTTGACGCTCGCAATGGTGCTATTGAAATTGGCGATTTGTTAACGACATCGTCAACACCAGGACACGCCATGAAAGCCACCGATCCCATGAAAGCCTTTGGGGCCGTCATCGGCAAATCTCTCGCAGCCCTCGATTCAGGGACGGGTATAGTTCCAGTTCTTGTCGCTTTGCAGTAGGAGTGCATGATGGCAATCTCACTCAAAGAGCTTGCCGATTGCATCGGCGTCTCAACCACAGGGAATGTGTCAGTATTGCGAAACTTGCTAGGCTTCTTTAGAGGCCAGCTCCCCCCCGATCCTACAGGGGTACCGGTACGAGTTTCGCTGCTGCGGCAAGCTCGACTTCTGCAAGGTCGGCACCTCCACCTCAACGTAATTGCTGTTGGCGTCGATAATTTTGACGACAATGACGATATCGAGATTGACTATAGTATCTACCGAATCCGGGATATCTACGCCCAGGTGAACATTGGTGTGGGTCGCGTAGAGCACTATGGCGTCCCGACCGCCGAGGCAAGTGGCTTCGATAGCCCCACTACGTCCGACCAATTAGAACAGATTACCGACACCTGGAGCGTTCCCAACAACGGCATTGACGTGTTCATTCCTTTTAATATGAACGTTTGCTCAGATACAGGCTGTACCTTGGGACGATCTGCAATTGGTGGCCCCTGTGAGGAAAAGAACGATAAGGGGATGAATGGGGCCGTTACAGGGTTATGGGGCAGCGAGCAAACCTCACGCACCTTTGCTCACGAGATTGGACACTACCTGAATCTTGAGCATAATCATGACGGATCGCCAGATTGCCCCGATACAGCAGATGGATGCAATAACCTAATGGCCCAGACGCGCTGTGCCAACTCCTGTGGTGGCGGAGTGCGTGCCGCGATCCTCCTAACTAGGGGTCAGGGAAACACCATGGATAACCACTGTTTAGCACGTTTTGAGTGTTCATAGACTGAAATGTTGATAGACGGGAGGTACTAACGGTGAAACAAAATGGACATTTGGGTGGCGATGCGATTAGCAGCGAAAACTTTACGGTAGACGAGTTACGGGATGTAGTTTTTGGCGACAGTGATCGTCTGTCCAAATCCCTAGCGCTGTCTTTGCTAGCCCAAAAAGCTTACCCAAACCGGATAGACGACCTGCAGCAGGTGCTACAGAGCAACGCCGAGGCAGCCAAAATTCGCCACAGTGCGGCTATCGCCCTCTCTCGAATCGGGACAAACGAAGCCCAGCAGGTTTTGCTGTCTAATATCGATGTTGAAAACAACCTGGTATTGCGAGGTGTCCTTGATGGCTTAGCTCAGATTGGGAATGAGGAGACGCTACAGGTGATAGCTGCTCGCCGTCAACGTCTGAGTAGTCTTCGTTCGGCAGTCCAGCCGGAGTTCTCTATCAATAACTTCATGCAAGACGCTGACCGTCTCGACATCGTGTTTCCGTCAACAGAGCAGCTTCTCAACGTTGACGTTAGCCAAGCCGAAACTATTGCCTTGGAAACCGCTACGCCTGCTACAACGCGAGCCGCCATCGCTAGTTTGAGCCGTCGCAATTTAGCTCTCGATTTGGCAAGGGAGCAGGCTTTCAGCATTCGGTGCAGCGGCCAGACACTGCTGCTGCTGCTGAACCAGGCCGGACTCAACCAAAGGCTGCAGCCCTTTCGGCAGGGCAGAACGGTCTTTGGTGTATTAGCCATGGAATACACCCTGGAGGCGGAAACTTGGGAAGTTAAGTACTACATTCTCACCCAGTCCGGCAGCGTCAGAGATCAGGTTGATGTTGTGCTAGTTACCTCCAAAGGTTCGCCTGTCTTCGCCGGTACTGCTGATGTTAGGGGAAGTCGAGCTGAATTTACAATTAGAGCGATTGAGCGACCCGGTGCCGCTGCTGTCAATATTGAGGGTATCTACGAGGCGGGGAGCTTACAATTTTCCCAAGCCTTCGGTGAACGTAGAAGGCGCAACCAACGGGTTCCCAGTCCACGTCAGGGGGAATAGCCGGTTTCTTAAATGAGTTTAATTTATCAATGTGGTTACTTTATCTCACTTAGCAACCAACCTCCGCTAGCACGGTGATAACTGCGCTCCCGGCACAATTACTCATGAGCGAGCTAAGCTCACACGGTGCTGGAGTGGTTAGACCTGCCTAGTGGCTTAGTACAGGGACAAAAGTTGAAGCGCCTGGGTAAGCTCAGCGCGACGTAGGGAAAGGTCACAGCAGGTGCGGCGCAGAAAGTCACAGCCCAACCGGAATAGACTCTTGGCCCTGCGGGCATGGGACTTCAGTGGAATCGGATGCTGCTGGTGTTGCCAGAGCCCGGTGAGCATAGCCCAACATAAGGCCAAGGCGAGCAGCGCGATTAGTTTGCTAAGGCGTTCGGTGTGGCAAAAGTGCGTTGATCAAGGTTGAAGCCTCGACTTTTCAGCGCGGCGAACAAGGTTTCAATGCCCCACCGTAAGCGGTAATCCGCCAGTATCGTCTAATACCCAGACCATTGGATAGTGGCGAGCAACCACAATGACTACGTAATTATCTACAATCAGCCGCTCACTTGAGATAGGTTTCTACAAAATCAAGAATGGCCTTGTAACCGCGAATCTGGTTTTCCTTCTTCACGAACCCGTGGCCTTCGTCCTCAAACACCACATAGTCCACCGGGATGTCCCTAGCTCTCACTGCCTCTACAATCTCGTCAGATTCCACCTTAAGCACTCGGGGATCATTGGCACCCTGTAGCACCATCAGGGGCTTGATAATGTGCTCCGTGTGGAACAGGGGCGACTTAGCCCTCAAGAATTCCTCATCATCAAAATCACCCATTTCCTGCTCCAAGGCCTTACGGTAAGACTCCCACCAGGGAGGAATGCTTTGAAGGGTGCGTACCCAATTGGAAACACCAAAAATATCAACCCCCACATCGAAGGCATCAGGCCGAAAGGCCAGAGCCGCCAGCACCATGTAGCCACCATAGCTGCCGCCAATGATGCCAATGCGCTGGGGATCGATATAGCCTGTCTCAACCAACATCCGCTTGCTTTCTACGACATCCCCCAGGTCTGCATCGCCGTGTTTGCGGTCATCTAGGTGATAGAAGGTTTTGCCATAGCCGGAGCTACCGCGATTGTTGATAGCGTAGATGGCGTACCCGTGGTTGACCAGATATTGAATCAGGGCTGAATAGCCGACCCGGCTTTGTCCCCCAGGGCCACCGTGAACCCACACCAGAGCTGGCACCTGGGCATTTTCGCTGGCTTGCATGGGCATGTAGAGAACACCAGGAATTTCCAGGTCGTCATAAGAGGCAAAACGTACCACCTTGCCCTCTACTAGATCCTGAGGATCGATGTGGGGGTTGAGGGAGCGGGTGAGCCGGATAGGTTCATCCCCTGAGAAATGGTAAACAAAGAGGTCGCGGGGCATTTTGCTACTGCTGGCATAAAACGCCATCCGGTCTTCAGTAGAGGCGATTTTGACGGAGCTGAGCTCAGTGTCCGGCAACTGGGGCAGGTCGATGGGGGTAAGGGTGGCAGCGTCATAGAGGCGCAACTCGGTCTTGGCATCGTTGTTGATGCTCAGCACCAGATACTTCCCCTGCTTGGATAGGGAAGCGCTCGTAATGTCCCAATCAGTAGATAGGAGTTTCATATGGCTGCCAGTGGCTAGCTCATAGCGCACTAAGTACAAAAACTCACTGTCTTTATCGGTGAGGTAATGAAGGAACTGACCATCAGGACTGAACCCCGAGGGGTAGTGGTTGATGTCACCTTCATGGGCGGTGATTTTGTTGATTTGGCTGGTCTGGCGATCGTATAGATAGATGTCGCTGTCGGCGTTGGTCTCAGTTTTGCTCAAGGCAATGTAGCTGCGATCAGGAGTGATGGCTCTGAAGTTAAGACCTTCCTTGTTTTCATAAATCAATTCCCGTTGATAGGACTCAACGTGGTACTCATAGGCATCGAAAAAGCGGCGGTCTCGCTCATTAGTGCCCACAAAAAAGGATTGATCATCCTGTGCCCACCCCAGGAACATGGCTTTTAACTCATCCCCTGGAGTCAAATCGGTGACAGTGCCATCAGACGACTGAACGTAGAGGTGGCTGAGTTCGTTACCGCCGCGATCACTCGCATACAGGAAGCGCTCGTCCTTAGGGAAGTAGGAGATGGCAAAAATGGAGTCGGTGGTGGAATGAGTCAGGGGGGTAACAGTGCCGTCGCTAATGCGAATGGTGTAGGCGTTATAGATTCCCGAAGCATCGCTACTGACGAGCAAGGTAGTATTATCGGGCGAAAACGAGGCCCCTGCGTAGTTAGTCGTGCCCAGAAAGTCTTCAATTGAATAGGTTTTAGGGGTGTTCATCTAATTCATTCCTGATTCGCCTACTGCTCTAAGCCTTAAGCTGTTTCTAGCCAGCTAAAAATCTGCCCTTGCTCGTGAGTGGTCACGAACCCATATTGGTAGAGCACCATCGGCAGTAGACCGGGGGCGTCCAGAGACCGCCGTAGCCCTAACTCGATGGAGTTAGCTGACAAAACCAAGTCTCCCTGAAGAAACTCCGACAGTTTTTCGGGTTTACTCATGGTGGTGCAAGACAATTACCCGAGATTTTAGGCACCGATTCTAGAGTTAGCTCTGATCTTTAGAAACATTCCAGAACCAGCTCAGCCTGATTCTTTAAAAACCAACCCTAATTTTTGGGCTGATCAGCATCAACAATAAGCTACTGTTTAGGCAACATTGCGAGCCTTGAAGTAAAAGCTTGACCACCGATTCCAGGCACCGGTCTCCTAAGAGGAGATGAATCGGTACAACCCTTGTGCAGTGAGGGATATAATTAATTAGCCTTGAAATTTTGAAAGTGCTTGTTAGGCAAGGCTTTCAGCCAACTATCATCTGTTAGCGATCACTGCTTATGGATGGGGTTTGTGAGTTGAAATACTCGTAGAGATTGCTAAAACTTTGACTGCAGGGCTAGTTTGCTCAAAACAAAGCTCCTTGAGGAGCAGTAGTCGGAGGATCGACGGAAGCACCTGGAGGCCCCTGCTCGCCCTGAGGCCCCTGTTCGCCTTGAGGCCCCTGTTCGCCCCGGAGGCCCTGTTCACCTTGGAGGCCTGGCTCACCCTGAGGTCCCTGCTCGCCCTGAGGTCCCTGCTCGCCTTGGAGGCCCTGTTCACCTTGGAGGCCCTGTTCACCTTGGAGGCCTGGCTCACCCTGAGGCCCCTGCTCACCCTGAGGCCCCTGCTCACCCTGAGGCCCCTGCTCGCCCTGAGGCCCCTGCTCGCCTTGGAGGCCCTGTTCACCTTGGAGGCCTGGCTCACCCTGAAGCCCCTGCTCGCCCTGAGGCCCCTGTTCACCCTGGAGTCCTTGCTCGCCTCGCTCCCCTCGAGGCCCAGGAGGCCCCATGGGACCCGGCTTACCGGCTAGGCCAGTGATCGCATAAATTCCACCGCCCAAACCAAATAAGACCAAGAGAATGACAATCGCGTTAACTATTACAACGCCGAAGTTGCCGGAATCGAGCTGAAACTTAATATGCCGAATGTAGTCTCGCCCAACCTGGATTAAATCACCACTCGCACTGCCATACTGAACTGTTGTGGTAGTAGTTACTGAGGCAATAGCCTGAGCAGAAGAAAATTGACCGTCATCACTGTCTTCAATTAGCCCTATAGTCTCATCTAACAGTTTTTCAAACTCGCTAGGATCTGGATCAGAATCCATAACGTCAGCAAGCTGATCAACTGAATATATATCAGTCGCGACTGAGCTTGCTAATACATGTTCAGAACCAGCCAATGACGGCATCTGGAGATAAGGATCCTCGATTTTGCTGAATATCTGCCAAGTTGGAATTGCCCCTACGTTGGCATTTTCGCGAGGCTGCTGTGCGGATATATTGAGCTGAGCTTCAGCCCCTGCGACTCGCCAGGGAGTACGTTTTTGCTGGTAATGTTCATTAAAATCAATCAAATTGCCAGCATCAGACTTGCTCTCTGTAGGAGAACGAGAACCTTGCCAAGGTACTCTAGCTTCAGTCATAGCAATCACCTTTATAGAATGACGAGTCTAGACGGAGCTATTAAGCAGAAACCCAGAATTAAGCAATGCTCTAAAAGACGTTATGGAGCTAGCTCAGCGTACTGTCAATATTAGCTTTGGGGCGTCGCACAGTTTGCGACAGTAAAATCTATCTATTTATCAAGCATTTCCTGATTAACATTTGGTACCGACGACCAGTCAGCCCCCACCAAAACATAGCCCCCAAAAGCAGCGGCTAAAGTTATTCCAAGTCCAATTGAAATCCAAAAACTTAAATTTACTGTTGTCGTATGGGTATAGTCACCACCGACTTGAGTGCTGTTGCGGCCAGCAGATAATTTTTGGATCTGCTGAGTTCTCTCGGTTCTGTTTTTCATAATTTTGTAGACCCTTTTAAGTTTTGCTTGAGAGGCGGTCTCCAATCAGCTCTCAGCTATAAAAGCTATAAGGGGTAGCTTGAAAGCCGATAGCTATTTCTACACTGGCCTTCAGATTGACTCCGGAAATTTACGAAAATCGATCTTTATAAATAACATTGTCAAAAAGATAACGTATAGGCCTAAAAGCTTGACTTTCTCTGCATTAGTCAAAACCCTTATCCAACAACGTTTCTGGGATGAACCAGAAACATATTGGCAGGAATAACTTTGAATTCAGTCCTCTGTAAAGCAATAAATATGGCACCAGATGTCCGTGCGAATACCGAGGATTCTTTTGGCCTTACGGTAAAATCCCTTGCTTGTTATGGCTTCTGGATATTTGTGATGGGCTCTCCTAGGTTATCAGTTACAGCCATTACCAGATTTGTCAGGAAATGACTATAATCCAGGATCAGAGCAGGCTAGACAAAGATCGTCTGATAGGGCGTGGAGCCAAGCTCCCAAAACCATCTTGACTCGGATGTACCTGTCTTGGGCTAGCTCCAAAGCCCCTTAAATTCATTGCTAAAGATTGCTTTGAGCGGCCTCAGAAAGTCGTATCGGAATTCCTGTCAACTCTGTATGAGCAACGGAGCTTCGAGACTGTAAGACTCTTTGCTCAGTCTTAACTAAGTACTTCAGCAATTTACGCTGGGGGCGTCCTCTCCTGCTTTCTGAGGAGTTCAAGCCGTAAATTAGCCCTATATGGTCTGTATTTCTCGTTCCTTCTAGGATTCAGATGTTTGCCTAATAAAAAGAGTCTACAAATTACCCTCACGGGTAATGCCGTTTCTAGTTGTAGTCTTTATCATCATTGGTAACTACTCAAAGTAAATAAGATCAAGCGGTATTAATTAGAGGGAAAGGAAAGTCAAATGGCTATTATCAAGCGAATTCAACAAGAGCCTGTTATGTTTCAAGGGCTGCTTCAAGCATTCCTTGCACTTTTAGCTGGATTTGGAATTGTCAGTCTTACTCAAAATCAAATGGGGCTTATCTTTGCTTTTACAGCATCCCTATTAGCATTCATCACACGTCAAACTGTAACGCCGTTGACTGACCCAAGAGATTCTAATGGTCACAGACTAGTGCCTAGAGAACTTAAGTAGGTGAATAGATCAAATAGGGCAAGAGCCATAGCTTGAGACGTGATCGACAGCAGCTTGCGCTGACTGCGAAAGAATAAGTGCCTGTGTTGAAGGTTAAGCTTCAGTAGCCGAATTGCATCGCGTACTTGGTCAAGTAAGTGTCTTAGTGGAAGAGGTGAAGCGCCCATGAGTAAATCCGTACTGTCAACAAAAGAATTGTAAGTTACAGACACTTCAGTCGTCGCATACTTACACTGAAATTTTCTATATAAAATCCGCACTCGGTGTTGAGGCTAATTTTTTTCTACCTAAGCTCCCTGTGTAGGTATTTGTGTAGACAAGTTTCTACCTAAGATTCCCCAGCGGAGGTTAGGCAGAATTCTTCTCTCCAATAATGAGTTCGACGGCGGGAGTTCTCGACTGATGTAATGAGAATCAACTGGAACACATATGCCCTTTCAAAACAACTATGCAAACCTGGTTTCCCAGAAAAGTGAAGCGCATACCCGCCTGATTCGGGACTACGACGGCCCGAACCCGGACTTCGACTACATCGTGATCGGCTCGGGGATCGGCGGCGGGATTGTGGCGGACGACTTGGCCGACCGTAACCCGGGGAAACGTATCCTTGTCGTGGACGTCGGATCGTTCGTCTACCCGACCCACGTCTACAACATCAGCCGCATCCCGAACGGTGCGGTAGCGGAGCACTTCGGTGCGGACAACTTCTTGCAGACGGCCACGCCCCAGCATTTCATCGGCGGCACGCCGCAACTCGTGTTTGGCGGCCGGTCCATCTTCTGGTCCGGTCTCATCCCGCAGCCGCAGGACTGGGAACTGGACTTCTTCCCCGCCACGATCCGCGCAGACTTGAAGGGTGAGTACCTGAAGCTTGCCGGCGAGCGGATGAACGTGTCGTTGACATTGGGTAATAAGGCCCGCGAGCTGGTAGCCCACTTCCGCAACAGCCCGATTGCGAACGATTTCGACATCCACGAGACGCCCCGGGCGCTCCACCAGCCTTACCTGCTAGCTGACGGTACGCCAGCGAACAAGTTCTTTGTGGAGCCCACAGGTGTCTTCAACACGGCCGAACTTCTCATTAACCAGACCGGGTTGAACAGACCCGAACTCGACCTTAACGGTCCCGGGCTGTTCGTCAAGTTGAACAGTTTTGTCGAAGCCGTCAACAGTGTGCCCCAGGACTGGTACGAGGTGAAGACGACCAACACGGTAACGGGGGAGCAGCGGAGCTTTTACACGCAGAAGGTGGTCATTGCCGCTGGCTCGACGGAAAGCCCAAAGTTGATCAACAGATCCTCCGTGTTCCAAACGTTGCCGGCCGACATCAAGCAACTGGTGGGCTTCGGCTTGACGGATCACCCTGTGTCAAGTGAGTCTCAGGCGTACGTTACGTCCGTGGGCAACCCCCGCATCGATATCTCACCGGACGATCACGCGAAGATCATTTTCTATTCCAAGGGGAAACTCGACGCCAACGGCCACGTCCAATACCCGTTCAACATCGAGATGAACGTCAACCACGAGTACTGGCACTTGCGGAACAACGACCCGTCGGCGGGTCTTATAGACCACGACCCGACCCGCACGCGGGTGGACATCAAGTTCAGCTTCGCCAACTGCCTGGACGACCAGAACGGCATCTACTCGCATGCCAACGACGGATACACGCCGTACATTAGTTTCAAGCGGTTTGCCGATCTCGACGACCTACTCAACTCACGGTTCCCAGCCGTTGCCGGCTGGCAAAAGAACACTGCTGACTTCATGACGCTGCTGAACCAAACGCGGGACCGCATCTTCAACGAGTTCAACGACGTGCAGGTGCTGACGGGACGCTACGGCGGTTTCTCCGGCGAGCAATGGCCGTTCGGCTGGGGGACGGTCCACCACGCCTGCGGCACACTGCGGATGCCGTGGAAGGCTAATCGCAACTCGGCGTTCAATTCTCGATCCGTTGTTGATGAGAATCTGAAAGTCCGTGGCACCACTGGCCTCTACGTCTGCGACATGTCCGTGCTCCCCATCAGCACAGCGGCGAATCCCGTGCAAGCGTTGGCTGGTCTGGCGCTGCGGCTCTCGCACCATCTCAGCTAAATGCCGAACCAGGCGCTGGACTTGACCAGAGCCGCACATAAGCTATCTGCGACCAAAGCGCTTCGGGTGCGGCCCCGGCAGGTGCGCTGTGTCGTACGGCTTCGGCTACAGGTTATGACAGCAACTGGAAGTTTATGTGTTGTTTGGGTTGGATCATTAAGTACGTTTTAGAAATCTGATTGAGTGACAAATGAAAGATGCTGGAAGAGCAAGGGCAAACATGTTTGTATCTCATGTGTGGGTTGCCTTGTTCAGGCAAGACTACTTTTGCAAGCCAGTTAGGAAAAGAGAAAAAGGCAATAGTGTTTTCATTAGATAAGTTTGTCCTATCGCTTTTTCCTGAAGAAGATACCTTTGAAACTCATCACAAGTATGTTCAGAGAGTCCAAGATGTCTTTTTTCCGCTCGTTTCCGATTTGCTTTGTCATGGCTGTAACATTGTTTTAGACTTCCCTGCTCATACACGAATCGAACGGGATCAGTTACGGCAGCTTGCCACTGGAGCCAAAGTGAAAACTCAGTTATATTATTTACAGGCAGATTTAGAAACGATTACACGCCGCGTTCAACAGCGTAATACTGCGTTGAAAGATGGTGAGTATCACATTCCTGACTGGCTACTCAGCATGATTATTGAGAAACTTGAACCACCAGATATTTCTGAAAACGCGATAAAGGTTTGGCTAGACTGGTAACAACTTATGCCTTTGTCGGTTCAGCCCCATAACAACTATGGTGCAGCAGATTGTTTCTATTTGCCTGGAAAGTTTCAAAAATCCTTGCAACCGCCGACCACGAATGTTAATCTGCTCACAATCAGCTTACTCCCTGAAGTATTGATTCTGAATGGGCAGAATAACGCTGCTGAGAGGTAGCGGAGTTGACCATCTATTAAGCCTAGATCTCAATGGCCTTAACCTGACCAAGGCTTGTGGGTTGAGTAGTTGCTTGCGCGCGCAAGTAGCCGACGTGGCTTAACACACACACGTATCCATAGGAAGCATTGACGTAGCTGAGCGGCAATTGTCCAGTACCGTGTTGGACAAACTTTGGAACGTTTCATAAAAGATCTGCTGAGGAAAGCTGTGATGCTGCTTTGCTGCGCGGGACAACTACTCCGCGTAATTTACAGGTACGGGACTGCTTCAAAGGTTGATTCAATCATTTAAGGCTTGAGATAGGATATGGGGCGCACTGGTCCTCGCCAAAGATATTCGGAAAGTCGAGCACCCATGATCTTCTCTTCGTCGGAGCTAGCTGGTGAGGGCCAACGCAGAGCCTTATATAACTCGTTGCGGTAAAGGTCAAAGACTGCGTCTAGTAAATCACCGTAACTGCGTGCTGCTGATAGTAACCAGCGGTAGGCAAACCAGGCTACTCCTAATCCAGCTGGGAGTGCCCATAAAGCTAATGGCGTCCATAGGATAAATAGCACGCCCCAAAGCCAGATCCGAGCAGCCGTGTTGAGATTAGCTCTGGCCTCCTGTAATTCATTCCTGGCCTGGTCAGGAAGCAGCAACCAGAGATGGGGCCAACATACCACGGCATCCAATCCATACTTACTCTGGGGTCGCAATTCAGCGGCCCGGAGGCTGTTGCCAAGTCGGGTGGGCATCAGGTATTGGGGCTGAGGGGGAAGCCAGCGCCGTTGGTAATCCAATCGTGCTTGCTCTTCCATCGCGTCCAGGGTAGCGGGGTGATTTGTTTGCTGGAGCATCAAGACTTGGAGGCGTTCTTTCACCTGGCTGAGCTGTTTTTCGTAGTGCTGTAGGCGGCGATAGCGGAACCGACGTAGGGGAAGTAACCAATGGGGCCAATAGCCCTCTAGCAACCTTAAAATGGCTAGGTCAAAGCGTTGGATGGCAAAGGCGGAGGCCGCTACCGTCAGTAAGCTAATGATTAACACCGCAATTTGCCAGGGCTCTGATAGCGGCCCCAAGGCCTTGTTTAAGGAAGACCAACCAAAGCGTTGTCCCCAGGCTAAAAGTCCCCCCACCCAAAAACAGAAAGCTGGAGTCAGCAGGGTGGCGACCCATCGTTCTGCGAGCTTACCGCCTACTCCTTCAATAAACGTGCTGGACACCATGGTTAAGGGGTTTCTGCTAGCTCTAAGGGAATCTTGTGGGTTGGGCAGGAGGGAATTAAATCACTGACATCGAGCCGATACCAGATGTAGTCGCCTTTGGGGCAGGCGTACTTAGGAGCCCCCGGAGCTGAGATGCCAGGCAACCGCTCCCACCCCCGTGTGCCTTTTAGGGCTTGATCAGTGGATAGAAACTCAGCCATCCATTCGCGGGTAGGGGCTTCATGGGCTAAGAGAGCAGCAATTTGATTCTCTTGCGGCTCACCGGCCTGGCAACGGGTAATTAGTTCTGCGAGTTGATGGTCCATTTCCTCAGCATTTTGACCCAGGAGATCAGGAAGAAATGGGCGGATGGTTTTTGCCGCTTCGAGCAACTCGTCTGACTGATACATGACGAAATAGAGGATAAAAAACGGAAATTAACAACCAGAATCAGTAGGGCACTTAAGCCCCTACATAGGTGAATGCGGCCCAGTGGAAGGGATGGGCAAACGTGTTGACATCAGGATCAGAAAATACCACTGCACGAAACAGATGCTCAGCAGTATCCTCCGCCATTCGAGTGCTGGTTAGTTCTGGCATAAAGCCTTGGAAATAGATTTTCTTTTCGCCGTTGGGCGTGTCTCGCATCCACTGCTGAGCATTGCGTAACGCCTGAGGTGGGGTAAGACCACCATTGTGCCAGTAATCGTAAAAGCGCACTAGCAGCATCATAGTGCTGAGGTCCGCCACAGACCAGAGAGACGCGGCAACGCCTGCCACTCCAGCTTGCAGCAGCCCAGTGGGTAAGCTGACCACTTCGTCGGGGAGCTTTGAGCCAAATAGGCCAGTCTCACAAGCTGAAAGAATGGCTAGACGTACTCCTTGGATCTGCAGGTTAAAAATGTCTCGCAGTGACAGGATCTCATTGTTGGCCATGAGCAGACCACTATTGAGAGGATTGCTAAAGCTAGCATAGCCGTGGCAGGAGAAGTGCAGCACATCGTGGTTAGGCAAGGCGGCTAAGACAGCTGCACGGTTAGCCTGCTCATGTTTTAACAATTGGTTATGCGGCAAGTGATGTAGGGCAGCCTCCACCTCACGTTCAGAATTAGGGAGTGGGTTAGCCGATGTCGGACGGGGTTCATTAACGGCCAACAGCGACTTTGCTGGGGTGCGCTCAGCAATCTCTCTAGCTGACTGGAGAGAACGAGCATTGGGGGCATAAGTGAAAGTGATTGCATCAAGTGCATAGCGACGACCCGTGGGTGTAGAAGGATCTTCTGTCCAAGCAGCATGGAGCGGCAGAAAGCCAAGAAATCCTGTGGGAATCAACACGGCTTGGGCTACGTTCAGGTATTGCAGGTGGTTAACGACGGGTCCCATCAACCCATCCCAAAGATGATGAGTGACTTGGTCAATAGTTTCAAGCCAAGTCTGGCGATCTATATGCTGCGAACTGTAAGCCCCGAACCACCCACCTAACTCTTGACTAGGGCCAACTAACATTTCCTGGATAGAGGCTTCAGTCAAGGTATTTAACCAGAGCGGATCAATCGTTACCGAGCCAGGTCTATCGTCAGATGAAGGAGGTTGATAGACGACTAATGCCAGGCTGCCATTGGGCGTAGGCAAAAGATAGACCAGGGGATGGTCTGGCTGCACGGCTGTGGCAATATCATCAAAGTTAGGCTGATCCAGAAAAGTCTCATAGCCAGGAAGTTTACGAATGGCATCAATGGCTCCCTGTAGGTCCTGACGGATAGTTTCGGCCCGTTGGCGTATCCCAGATTGAGAGAGCTGCGGACGATTGTCTTGATTTAAGAAACTGACTGATCGTTCTTCAACTTCCAGCTGGCGTAAAGCGATTGCCGCTTGTTGATACTGCTGATAGACATTGGGGGCAGACGTTTCTAAGGCCGTCAAATCTGCTCTATCTCGCTCTAGAGAATCGCTGAGGCCTCTTGCCCGACCCACTTCAGCCGTCACCACGGCATCTGCTAAGGCTCCAACTCGTGCTTGAGTGTAGGCGGCTCGACGAAACAGATTACCGGTCTCAGTTAATTCGGATTCCTGGCTACTGCGAGACAGAGAGGATTGATAGAGGATTTCGGTGGCTTCAAGCGCTGTCTCATAAGGTTCTATAGCATCTGCCCAACGTTGTTGATCTGCACAGAGGTTGCCTAGCAACCGGGCCGTACGACGGCACTCATTAGGTAACAATTCTGGCTTAAAGACCTGCAGCGACCACCGATAGGCCTCGATAGCGTCTTCGATATTTTGTGTCCGGTCCCCAAAGATGCGGTCCCTGTAAACGTTGGCCAGATTGTTCATCGAGGCTGCCCAGTCCACGGGCATGGCCTCGCGGGTCCTTACCAGCAGCGTCTGATGGAGAGCGGTGATAGCGTCTTCGATATTTTGCGCCCGGTCCCCACAAATGCGGTCAGCGTAAGCGTTGGCCAGATTATTCATCGAAGTTGCCCAGTCTACGGGCATGACCTCGCGGGTCCTCACCAGCAGCGCTTGCTGGTGGGCGTCGATGGCGTCTTCAATATTTTGCGCCCGGTCTCCCCGGATGCGGCTCCTGTAAGCGATGGCCAAATTACTCATCGAGGTCGCCCAGTCTACGGGCATAGCCTCGCGGGTCCTCACCTGTAGCGCTTGCTGGTAGGCGTTGATGGCATCTTCAATATTTTGCGCCCGGTCCCCTCGAATGCGGAAGTAGTAAGCATTGGCCAGATTCATCATCGAGCCTGCCCAGTCTACAGGCATGGCCTCGCGGGTCATCACCTGCAAAGACTGCCGGAGAGCGTCGATGGCATCTTCAATATTTTGCGCCCGGTCCCCTCGAATGCGGAAGTAGTAAGCATTGGCCAGATTCATCATCGATTGTGCCCAGGCTAGGGGCATGGCCTCGCGGGCCGTCACCATCAGCGCCTGCTGGTAGGCGTTGATGGCGTCTTCAATATTTTGCGCCTGGTCCCCTCGAATGCGGTCAGCGTAAGCAAGTGCCAAATTACTCATTGAGCTTGCCCAGTCCACAGGCATGGCCTCGCGGGTTATCACCAACAGTGACTGCTGGAGAGCGTCGATAGCGTCTTCGATATTTTGCGCCCGATCCCCGCGGATGCGGTCCCTGTAAGCAAGCGCCAGATTATTCATCGATTTAGCCCAGTCCACGGGCATGGCCTCGCGGGTCCTCACCTGTAGCGCTTGCTGGTAGGCGTCGATAGCGTCTTCGATATTTTGCGCCCGGTCCCCGCGGATGCGGTCAGCATAAGCAAGTGCCAGATTATTCATCGAGGCTGCCCAGTCCACGGGCATAGCCTCGCGGGTCGTCACCAGCAGCGATTGCTGGTGGGCGTCGATGGCATTTTCAATATTTTGTGCCCGATCTCCCCGTATACGTCTCCTGTAAGCAAGCGCCAGATTATTCATCGAGGCTGCCCAGTCCACCGGCATAGTCTCGCGGGTCCTCACCAGCAGCGATTGCTGATAAGCGTCGATGGCGTCTTCAATGTTTTGTGCCCGGTCCCCCCGGATGCGGTCAAAGTAAGCGATGGCTAGATTATTCATTGAGGTCGCCCAGTCTACGGGCATAGCCTCGCGGGTTCTTACTAGCAGCGCCTGCTGGCAGGCGTCGATGGCGTCTTCGACATTTTGCGCCCGGTCCCCTCGGATGCGGTCAAAGTAAGCGACGGCTAGATTATTCATTGATTGTGCCCAGTCTACGGGCATGGCCTTGCGAGTCCTTACCAGCAGCGCTTGCTGGTAAGTGTCGATGGCGTCTTCAATGTTTTGTGCTCGATCCCCGCGAATGCGGTCAGAGTAAGCGACGGCTAGATTATTCATCAAGGTTGCCCAGTCCACGGGCATGGCCTCGCGAGTCCTCACCTGCAACGATTGCTGGTAGGCGTTGATGGCGTCTTCAATATTTTGTGCTCGGTCCCCCCAGATGCGGTTAGAGTAAGCGACGGCTAGATT
Organism: filamentous cyanobacterium CCT1; assembly: GCA_003017855.1. Lineage (GTDB taxonomy): Bacteria > Cyanobacteriota > Cyanobacteriia > Phormidesmidales > Phormidesmidaceae > Nodosilinea. The sequence continues at coordinate 4,397 of PYER01000075.1, read as the reverse complement.
ATTCATCAAGGTTGCCCAGTTCGCGGGCATGGCCTCGCGGGTCGTCACCAGCAGCGCCTGCTGATAGGCGTCGATGGCGTCTTCGACATTTTGTGCCCGGTCCCCCCAGATACGCATCCTGTAAGCGTTAGCCAGATTATTCATCGAGGCTGCCCAGTTCGCGGGCATGGCCTCGCGGGTCGTCACCAGCAGCGCTTGCAGGTGGGCGGCGATGGCCAACTCCATACTGATCGCCCGTTGCCCCAGCGGAAACTGTTGTATTAGAGTGCCAAAATCGTCGATGACGGCAGCTATGTACCTCTGATTTTCTTCGCTCACAGTAGCGAAGAGCTCGGAGGTGACCGACGGGATTATATTTAGCAAATCAGTATTAAGTTGAACCTGATTAGCTACCAAAAACTGATATACCGGTTCCTTGGCTCCTTGATTCTCATCGATACACTGCAGAACCTTACGGAAAAACAGGCGACTATCTTGAAATGGGCAACCTGACTGACTCTGGACATTGACGGTTGCTCCTACCGTGTCCGCTAGTTGCATCGCCAAGTTCTTTAGCCAAGCGGCCGCATTTTCATTACCTTGGCCTTGTAGCTGTTTAGCTACTCGCATCATCACCTGCAGCAAGCCTGGATTCAGTAGCTCCCAATTAGCTTGCAGAATTTCTTCCTCTTTGCCATTAGGGCAGCTGAACAGTTGGTCGATCAACTCGAGGTAGGCTGGAATGAGTGGTTCATCCATCGGGCAGGGTTAGAGGTGAACTACGGCTATTGCTCATCGTTCTGCTACACCCTTTGTAAGCGAGCTTCCTGATAATTTTCTTTGTTAAGCCCTGAATACAACGTCAAACGTCAGTTAACACTGCTATTTCAACGGGTTTGACGGCTATATATTTTTCTCTTTGAGACTTACCCTCTTGTTGTTATGCCAGCTATATGGACATTTGAGTAGTTGCCTGCTCGCGCAACTAGCCGGGTTGCCTACCCCTCCCTTCTAATTGATGTTAGGCAAAACAAAGCCTCTGGCCAGTCTGGGGCAGATGTGAAATTCCACCTACCCCAAATAGCTTACCCCTGCTATGGCTCCCACCGACGAGGGCATTCTAAGCAAGCAGCGGGCAGAAGTCCTGGAATCGTAGATGCACCCTAATATCTAACCCCCACCGGTACCGCTGGCCCTGGGGGTTTTGCTTTGTAAGCACTAAATCCTTCCGTCTTTACAGTTCACTTGTACTATACTACTTTAACGAGTTCCGAGAGAGGTTCAAACCCTCAGCACACGCGGCTTTCAATTCCCAGGTGCTATCTACCGCAGTTGCGCTGAAGGACATCTTTGAATTGTTTATCGTCACTGTTGCTGCTGGCTTCCCCTCGCCAGCAGACGATTATGCTGAGGGGCCGCTTGACCTGAATCGATATCTTGTTCCTCACCCTACCGCTACGTTCTTCGTGCGGGTCCAAGGGGACTCCATGACTGGTGTGGGTATCTTCGCTGGTGACTTACTGATTGTGGATCGGGCCTTAGACCCGACCAGCGGCAGCATTGTGATCGCCGTCGTCAATGGCGACCTGACGGTAAAGCGGTTCCACATGTCGCATGGGCGGTTCGCGCTGCTGCCTGAGAACCCAGCCTACGATCCGATTGAAATTGACCACGATACCGATTTTGCGATCTGGGGCGTCGTCACCAAGGCGATTCGCTTTCTGGAGGGCTCATGATCGCCCTTATCGACGCGAACAATTTCTATGTGTCCTGCGAGCGGGTCTTTAACCCAAAGCTGGAGGGTAAGCCTGTCGTCGTGCTCTCTAACAATGACAGTTGTGTGGTGGCCCGCTCAAATGAGGTCAAAGCCTTGGGTGTGAAGATGGGTACTCCCGCCTTTGAGCTGCGTCCCTTGATTCAGGAGCACCATATCGAGGTGTTCTCCAGCAACTATGCCCTCTATGGCGACATCTCACGGCGGGTAATGGAGACTCTGGGCATGTTTACCCCAGACATCGAGGTTTATTTCATCGACGAGGCGTTTTTAGACCTCTCAGGACGAGGCTATCAAGCCATCTCACAGGAGATCAGGCGGACAGTCAAAAAAGTGGACAGGCATTCCAGTCTCGATTGGGGTTGCGGCCACTAAAACGTTGGCCAAAGTCGCTAACTCTATTGCCAAGCAGCAGGATGGGATTTGTGTACTGAGAGAGCCTGAGCCAGTTCTAGCCCAGCTGCCCGTGTCAGAAGTCTGGGGCGTTGGGCGGCAGCTGACTAAGCGCCTGGAGGCTCAGGGCATCGTCACAGCCTTACAGCTACGAGAGGCTGATATTTCCCTGATCAAGCAACTCCTAGGCGTGGTCGGGGTCAGGATAGTTTTAGAGCTACGTGGAGTGCCTTGCTTGCCTTTAGAGCTATGTCCACAGCCGCGCAAGAGTTGCTGTGTTGCAAGGGGCTTTGGGCGACCTGTGGAGTCTCTAGCAGATTTGAGGGAAGCCGTGGCGTTCTACGGGGCTACAGCAGCGGCGAAGTTGAGGCGAGATGGTCAGGTAGCAAAGACGATGACGGTTTTTATTACTACCAGTCGCTTCCGGCCCAGAGACTACTATGCCAACTCTCAGACGTTGATACTGCCCTTCCCGGCTAACGACACACCGACCTTAGTGAGGGCGGCGCTAGGGGCTACAGAGCAGCTTTATCAACCGGGGTATAGCTTCCACAAAGCCGGAGTCATGCTGATGGACTTAAGCCCCGAAGGGATTGTCCAAGGGAGCATCTTTGAGGACCAGGTCGGGCAGGAGCGATCCTGGGAGTTAATGGAAGTGATTGATTCACTTAACCGGCAGTTTGGATCCGGGGCTGTTCGATGGGCGGCTGAAGGGTTGCAGCAGGGCTGGAGGATGAGGGCTGACAGATTGACTCAGCGGTACACAACTCGTTGGGACGAGTTGGTTTCAGCTAACTAGCGACTAAACAGAGCAGGAGAGTAGGCCCGTATTGTCTAAACAATCCGTTTATATAGTTCTAGCTTGAACGCCTAACAGCTTACCTTCAACAGACTGACGCCGCTATAGCGATCTCATTTGAATTATGAGAATTGACCATACTGATGCATCTTTGGGAAATCGAAGATATCGAGCCTGAAGAACTGCTCAAACAGGGCCTTGAGGGCGGTAAAACACGGCTTCAAGCCCGCTAGTGAGCGTAGCCATGTCTTTCCCTGTAACCAGACATCCTCAATCGGGTTCTGGCGTGGATCATTGGGTGCAAATCGAATACAGTGAATGCGCCATTGAGCTTCCGATTTTCCCTGATTGACCTCCGCCAAAAAGGCTTGCAATTCCTTGGAGCGATGGTAACTCGCCCCATCCCACAATACGAGCAACCGTTGGTCGGCAAACTGCTGCTGTAGAAACTTTAGATAGGCAATAGTGCACGTCGTATTGCCCGTTGGATGAGCCGCTAGCAGCAAGCGTTTGCTGAGTAAATCGAGCGCTCCATAGTAGGTCTGGTGGTCACGCTCATTGACGACCGGGACGTCGACTCGTTCCCCTCGCCGTCCCCAGACATAACCTTCGATATCCCCACCTTGCAAGTGACACTCATCGATGAATAACACTCTCAAGTGCCCCTGTTCAATCTCGTCCCGGTAGCGCACCAGCACGCTTTCAATCTCGGCTTTTTTGCCGCAACCGCTGCCTCATCTGCTTTCGGATTCACTTTGCTGGTCTTCTTCCAACTCAACCCAGCGTCCTGAAACAAGGTATAGTAGCTCTGTTTTGACTCGTAGACCACATCGTAGTCGCTGGCCAGGTGAGACTCCAACTCACCTAATGTCCATATCGGTTTCTGCTGCAACCACTCGATGACGGCGGCTCTATCAGCGGGACTCAAGGCCCCCTGACGGCCTTGATGCCGAGGCTGAAACCCGCTCAACCCCTGAGCTTCATACGCTTGCTTCCAGTTGGCAACGGAGCCCATTGAGACATCTAAAATAGCGATAATGGCCTCGTAGCCATAGCCCTGGTAGAACAATTTGACCGCAAGGGCTTTCTTCACCTGTCGGGCGTCTCTCTGCTTGCTGATGAAGGCTTTGAGTTCTTCTACCTCAGCGGCTTTAGAATTGTCGCTAACTCCTTCATTGGCCATCTCGATGTATAGGGTGACGTCATCCTTCAAATCTAGCAGCCCAATCTCAGTAGTCAGCTGGGACGGCTATATCAGACGACTTTGGTAAATTCTACAGCCAACGCTAACTCTGTTTTTTGCGAAAATCGGTGTGCGTAAAAAGTGGAATATTTCGTAGCTCGAATATACAAAAAGCGTATGCAGAGATTTTTGGGCTCTACCGGGTTAATTATGCAGCCGCAGTAGGAAAATGCCAGCTAATAAGGCAGCGTAACTTGAACCGCTCGAAA
>PYER01000397.1 GCA_003017855.1 filamentous cyanobacterium CCT1 | reverse complement strand
GCCTCAGGGGCAGTGGGGGCGGCTCGCTCCAGCCGTCGCACGTCTTCAAATAGCGACTGAATGGTGGGAATGCGGCCCTCCAGCCGTCGCCAGATCTGCACCAGGCGAATTAGCGCTTCTCGCTGCTGCTCCGTTTGGGTGTAGGTGGTGGGAATGCTGGCGGCAAAGTCGATCAGGGCGCGGTCCAGGGTGCGGGCGGCGGCGAGCAGGGCGGCCTGGTTTTCGGTGTTTTGGGCCAGATCGTCAGGGTCGATCCCCAGCCGCTGAATGGCGGTGGTGCGCGAGTCGAGGCCAAACCAGCGGCGGTAGCCTTCGGTCAGGGCAAAGCGCCAGTCGCCCTGGCCGCTGTAGAGGTCGGGAATTTTTTGCACAAAGGCGATTAGGGCTGGGTCGATAATTTCCAGGTTGGTTTCGTGGGCGAAAGGGTCGTTGGTGAGCAGCCAGGCGATCGCCTCTTCGCGGGTATCCATCTCGCGCCAGAGTTGCACCAGGCGAATCAGGGCCTCTCGCTGGTTGGGGTAGCCTGAGTAGTAGCGCACCGCCGACTGCACAAAGGCCACCAGGGCATTGTCGAGGGCTGCCTCGTCGGGTACCTGATCGATCGCGGGCACCCCCAGGACTTCGTAGGCGGCCTCGGCGGTGTTGAGCTGCCGCCACAGGCGTACCGCCTCCACCAGAGCCTGGCGCTGAAAGTCGAGCCGTCCGTAGTTGGGCGGCAGACGCTCGGCAAAGGCCAGCAGGGCCGGGTCGAGCTTGGCCAGGTTTTGGGGCAGCTGGGCACCGCTGTAGTCGGTGCTGATGTCCTCCAGGTAAGCTTGCAGCAGGGTGGCGGGATCGCTGGGTTCGAGCTGGGCGGCACCGGGATCGCTCGCCGCTGGGGTAAAGCCTTTGGCTACAGCCTGCAAAAAGCGATCGCTGTAGCGCCCCACGCTGGCATCCCAGATGTCGGCTCCGCTCCAGCCTTGTTCAACCAGGTTGTTGGTGAGGCTGCGAATGGTGTTGGCTCCGTACTGCACCTGGGCGGCAAAGGTGTCGACCTCGGCCATCTCAATCTGGTGGATAGGAGAGATTCCCAGCCCTGTTTCGCCATCGGTGAGCTGAGGCTGGTTGTGCACCGCATAGAGGGCCGCCAAAATGGGCTTGTGCACCCCCGCTCGCCCGCCTTCGAGCAGATAGTAGTAGTTGCGCTGATCCGGTGCTAACGTGCTCATAGCGTCAAGTCAGTATGGGCTAGTGGTGGATGCTGGCGATCGCCGCCATAGCGCGACTTCGTGCATCACGATCATCGCATGGCTTAACAGCGCTATGGCCTGTCCACAGTAACCACAAAGTGTAGACCCGATGGGCGAAGTTCAACCATTACCCACCCGTGGCTTTTCCCAGACCGTCAAGCTGCTGGCCACCGATATGGATGGCACCCTCACCCGCCAGGGCAAGTTTACCGCCGCCCTGCTCAACGGGCTAGAGCAGCTGCAAGGCCAGGGTTTCCCGGTCATGGTTGTCACCGGGCGATCGGCGGGATGGGTCAACGGTTTGGCCCACTACCTGCCCGTCACTGGGGCAATGGCCGAAAACGGCGGCGTTTATTTTCCCCTCCATGCCGCCCCAGAGCTGCTGGTCGATATTCCTGACCTGGTCACCCATCGCCAGCAGCTCAGGGTCACCTTTAGCGAGCTACAGCGGCACTGGCCCCAGCTGCAGGAGTCTGACGACAACCGCTTTCGCCTCACCGACTGGACTTTTGACCTGAAAGGCCTATCTGAAGCCGATTTAGAGGCGATGGCGAATGTCTGCCACACCCTGGGCTGGGGCTTTACCTACAGCACGGTGCAGTGCCACCTATTCAAACGGGGGCAGTCTAAAGCCACTGGGCTACTCCAGGTGTTGCAGCGGCACTTTGCGCCCATAACCTCAGCTGAAGTCATCACCCTGGGCGACAGCCCCAACGACGAAAGTCTGTTTGATCCCGCCCTATTTCCCCATTCGGTAGGGGTTGGTAATGTCAAAGACTACTGGGATCAGCTCAACTACCGCCCGGCCTACGTATCTCAGGCCGATGAAGTGGAGGGCTTTTTAGAATTGGTCAACATTTTGACGGCAAAGAATTGAGACGAGATCAGGATTCTGAGCAGATTTCTTTACAAAAAAAGATTTTATTTCTCATCGCTGACAATTAATCGTGATCCTTCCACAACTCATAAAACATTCTTAAAGTTTCGCCCCTAACCTTTGGCATCACCTTTACCATGCCAGAAAGCGCTAGGTAGACTGTTCTGTACTGAGCTCGCTGCAAGTTTTGTCACAACTGCATGAAATCCAAAAACAATCTGGATATCTGGGCTATCTAGATGTCTAGCGAGGATGGTAATAGTCAGCTGGGGCGAACTCTGAGGAGAGGGATTTGTTTAAAATCGATTTCATTCAGCGGTTCTCCCTACATGGGTTTAATTGCTGCGGGTAATTTGAGGCCAGGCCTTTAGCGTTTTGTCTAGGTCATGCGTACCGTTGCTCAAGCAAAAAACCGGTTCATAAGTTTATGAAGTAGCTACAGTCCTTCTGCAGAGCGTGCAACGCTGCCCTTTCACTTTTTTCCTCGGTGCTGTTTGCCTATCGCTAGAGTTTTTTACCTCCAAGTTGGCTCTCTAACTGTCTGTGTTTCCGTTGTTTAAGACCATTTCTTTTGATCACCACCTATGACCATTGCTGCTCCCCAAGAGAATACTGTCGCCGTTGTGGCAAATGCCGCTGCACTTAAAGTTGGCGTTCCTAAAGAAGTTTTTGCGGGCGAACAGCGGGTAGCCGCTACCCCTGAGACCGCCAAAAAGCTGCAAAAGCTGGGTTTTGAGGTGCTGGTCGAAACCCAGGCTGGGGCCGGGGCCAGCTTTACCGACAGCGCCTATGAAGCCGCTGGCTGCACCATCATCACCGATTCGGTCAGCCTGTGGGAGGCCGCTGATGTCGTGCTGAAGGTGCGATCGCCCCAGCACCATCCCCACCTTGATCGCCACGAGGCCACGCTGCTGCGGCCTGATCAAACCCTGGTCAGCTTCATCTGGCCCGCCCAAAATCCTGAGCTTCTAGACCAGCTAGCTGGACAGGGTGGCACGGTGCTAGCGATGGACTCGGTGCCGCGTATTTCCCGCGCTCAAAAGCTGGACGCCCTCAGCTCGATGGCCAACATCGGCGGCTACCGAGCCGTAATCGAAGCGGCCCACCACTTTGGCCGCTGCTTCACCGGGCAAATCACTGCTGCAGGCAAAATGCCCCCCGCCAAGGTTATGGTGATTGGCGTTGGTGTGGCCGGGCTGGCGGCGATCGGGGCGGCCAAGAGTTTGGGCGCGATCGTCAAAGCCTTCGACACCCGCCTGGTGGTCAAAGAGCAGGTGCAAAGCCTGGGCGCAGAATTTCTAGAGCTGCACTTTGAAGAAGACGGCAGTGGCGAAGGCGGCTACGCCAAGGTGATGAGCCCGGCCTTTATCGCCGCCGAAATGGCCCTGTTTGCCCAGCAGGCGAAAGATGTCGACATCATCATCACTACGGCGCTGATCCCCGGCAAAAAAGCGCCCCTGCTGATCACCCAGGAGATGGTCGAGAGCATGAAGCCCGGCTCGGTGGTGGTGGACCTGGCCGCTGAACAGGGCGGCAACTGCGAAGTTACCCAGCCCGGCACAGTGAGCACCCACCACGGCGTCACCATCATTGGCCTCACCGACCTGCCCAGCCGGATGGCCGCCCAGGCCAGTCAGCTCTACGGCTGTCTCTTATACACATCT
>PYER01000074.1 GCA_003017855.1 filamentous cyanobacterium CCT1 | reverse complement strand
ATAGGTGGTAGTGCTTTGCAATTTCACGTCACTACCACTTTCCTAGCTTTGGCTCACCCTATTTGAACAAACTCCAGTGAGAAGCATTTAACACTGCCTAGGATGGCGTAGTGTCTGTACGGTTCGGATGCGTAGCCCTCCTAGGGCGTAGCTACCCCCGCTGATAGGGCCGCTGCGCCGTTTGACGCTCGGTGTCGCCCCATGACGCTCCATGACGCACTGGGAGGCAGAGGCAGAGAGACCTGGCGGGGGAAAACGGTAAATAGCGGTAAGTGGCGTCAAACCGACCCAAAACAAAACCCCCACAGGCACCGCTGCTCTGTGGGGGCTATACCAAGTTGTGTATCTACCGCACGCAGTCGGTAGCGCTCTCGTCCACTAGGGTGCCCTGATCGCAGGGTGTGACCAAGTGGAAGGGTGCAATCAGTTACTCAATCCCCCGCTGCCGCGCACCTGGCCCTGGCCGATCTGGTCGAGGGTGCGCTCGGTGCCCAGAGGCTGCTGCCATCTACTGGTGTGGTGGAACCGCCCAGCTAGGCCGGGGGCTTTTGTTTCGCCCTGAGGTAGAGAATGTTGCGTAGAGTGTATGGCGTACTGTGAATGGTGCTCTGAACCGATGGAGGCCAACTACCAGGCAGCAATGTTGATGAATAGCTCCATGAAATTTTCCACTGCTTTTCGCGAAGTCATGTACCGCTATGAGCTACGGGGTGCTGACCTATCCACAGGTATCCCGCCCATGCAGTTGGCATTGATATAGAACTGCCCATGTATGATCCAAAGTAGAGGAGCTGAAATCTGAAAAGCTGCAGTATCACTTTTGTTGCCACATGCGTCCTCTATTAACTATGGGTCTATCCTTGACAGTCCTCCTCTCGCCAGCGGCTCTGGTGCAGGCGCAAGGTATCGAGGAACTGTTTCAGGGGGTAGCGGCGAGGGCAGCAGGGGACTACGCCACCGCTGAAGCAATTTGGCGACAGGTGCTGCGGCTCGACCCCAACAATGCCCTTGCCTACTGCAACTTGGGGTTGGTGTTGGTTGAGCAGAGCCGCTTTGAGGAAGCGGAGGAAGCCTTCCGCGAAGCGGTTCGCCTCGACCCTGACAATGCCAATGTCTACTACACCATCTTGGGGGCAGTGCTGGCTGAGCAGAGTCGCTTTGAGGAAGCGGAGGCGGCCTCTCGCGAAACCATTCGCCTTGACTTCGACAATGACTATGCCTACTACCACAATCTGGGGGCGGTGCTAATTGGGCAGAACCGCTTTGAGGAAGAGGAAGTGGCCTCTCGCGAAGCGATTCGTCTCGACCCCGATAATTCCGCTACCTACTATCAAAATCTAGGTTTTTCGCTGGTTGGACAGAGTCGCTTTGAGGAAGCATTGGCGGCCTTTCGCGAAGCGATTCGCCTCGACCCCGACAATGTCGATACCTACTACTACCTGGGGTTGGTGCTAGCTGAGCAAAGTCGCTTTGAGGAAGCAGCGGCGGCCTTTCATGAAGCGGTTCGCATTGACCCCAGCAATGCCGGTTTCTACTACAGCCTGGAGGCGGTACTGGCTGAGCAGAGTCGCCTTAAGGAAGTGGAAGTGGCCTCTCGTGAAGCGATTCGCCTTGACCCTAACAATGCTAGTGCCTACTACGACCTGGGTATGGCGCTGGCTAGGCAGAGTCGCTTTGAGGAAGTGACTAGGCAAAGTCGCCTTGAGGAAGCAACGACAGCCTTTCGCGAAGCGGTTCGCCTCGACCCCAACAATGCCGATACCCATTTCGGCCTGGGAATGGTAATGGTTGAGCAGAGTCGCTTTGAGGAAGCGGAGGTAGCCATTCGCGAAGGGATTCGCCTCGACCCCAACAATATCACTGCCAACCTCAGCCTACAGGTGGTGCTGGCTGAGCAGAGTCGCCTTGAGGAAGTGGAGGTGACCTCTCCCGTACCGGCTGCTCCCCGCCTCATTAGCATTGGCCGAAATCTCGCCCCCGTGCTGGATAGGCAGAGTCTCTTTGAGGAAGCGGAGGTAGCCATTCGCGAAGGAATTCGCCTCGACCCCAACAACACCGACACCCATTTCAGTCTGGGAGTGGTGCTGGCTGGGCAGAGTCTCTTTGAGGAAGCGGAGGTAGCCATTCATGAAGCGATTCGCCTTGATCCCAACAATGCTAGTGCCCACTACAGCCTAGGGGTAATGCTGGCTAGACAGAGCCGCTTTGAGGCAGCAGCGGCGGCCTTTCACGAAGCGTTCCGCCTTGGCATTCCTAGGCCCTAAAGCGGGTGCGATACTGACTGATATGAGAAACTAGCTATATGGCCTTGGTCTACTGAGTTTTCGAAAATTTACAGACTGAAGTCTATCTATCGATATTTGTAGACAAACTGTGGTGTTGAAAAGCAGCGCGATAGTCTAGGAGAACTCAGGAGAATGAGAATTCTAGAGCAAACTGAAGTTGTTCTAACGCTTCAAAATCTAGCTATAGTTTTTTGGCTTGACAATATTTTTCCCCTTCTCAGCCTTTTATTTGTCATAATCGTGTTTGCTGTGAATGGTGAGTGGCGGCTTCTCTTGTTCTTTGGAGTAGCAGGGTTGTTTTGGCTAATATCGCAGCAGATATGGACAAGTGATCAAGTCAAGAAGTGTAGCTTTGACAAAGCCCTCGATAGAGTAGTTATTGAATTTTATGGGTTACAACCTAAAACCAAGGTCTTGAGATTGCAAGAGATTCGAGGAGCTGAGGTGAGAAAAAGAACGGGGTTTTACTATGGAGCCATAGAAGTTTCTCAAATTTGGCTTGTTACTAACCATTCTAAAGCTATTCCTTTATCAGGAGAGCATTATAGTCGCTGCGAAAATGTTTCTGTTTCCTTAGAAGCCATTGCTGATCAAGTTCAAGAATTCTTGAGTCTGAACAGCCATTAATTCTAGTTTTTTATATGGCCTGCTTTAGGGCCTCATAGTGAGTCTCGTAGTAGCTAATAACACTAGCCTAAATCTAGATTGAATTGACCACTAGCTAGGTACATTGAAGATTATAAACTCATAGGTGTCGCTGAATAGCAGCATGAATTTGTGAAATTCTAAATAAGTCCTCAGCATGTCTCGCCCTTGCTTCATATCTTGAATCAGCAACGCCTAATTTTGCTTCCCCTGCTTCTTCCCATTCTTACAGCTATGGGTGCCACTGCATTTAGGACACTGCATCACAACTCATCCTCTAATTATGCAACACCAAAAAAATTTAGTATAACTGGCCCTTTAACTCCAGCCGTGGTCGCACCAATTATGTTTACCCTCGCATCCACCCTGGACTACCTTGGTCTAGTGAAAGAAAACCCGATCCGGTCGCATAGTGGTTCAGAATAGTTGCGCGCGCAGGCAACTACTCAACCCACGCCGCCCTGATGCTTTTGCATTCCCACTGATCTTGTACTTGGAGAGTAGGCGCGACAGAATGGCAGGGTTGTAGCAAATGACAGCGTTCGCGAGCAACCGTGCACATTGATTGCTGATCTCGGGGGTAAGACCCATAAAGTTGGGTACCTTTGATGCAAAGATGCCAAAGGCATGCGTAGTGTTTAGCTCACAAAGGTTTACCAATGGCCGAGTTCGATGGCAGTGCTGGCAGTCCATTCGTAAACCAAATCTTGCACGGGCGCTATCAAATTCAAGCACTGCTAGGTCGCAAACCCGGACGGCAAACGTTTTTGGCGCACGATTTACAAAACCAATTGTCTGTTGTCATTAAACTCTTACTGTTTAGCCCAGATTTTTCCTGGGAGGATTTGAAATTATTTGAGCGCGAGGCAGAAACCCTCAAAGCTCTTGATCATGCAGCGATACCCCAATACCTTGATTTTTTTGAGGTAGAAATTGAGTTTGGCAAAGGTTTTGCGCTGGTACAAAGTTACATTGAGGCACGCTCGCTTCAACAATGGATACAGGACGGACGCAGGTTTAGCGAAGCAGAATTAACGGCGATTACCAAAGACTTCCTAGACATCTTGGAGTACCTTCATCACCTTCAGCCACCTGTCATTCATCGTGATATTAAACCGAGCAATGTGTTGCTCAAAAACCACAGTGGCAATAGTCCTGGCAAGGTTTATCTAATTGATTTTGGCTCGGTACAAACAGCCGTCCATAGTGGCACGGTAACAGTGGTTGGCACCTATGGTTATATGCCACCCGAACAATTTGGTGGCCGATCACTACCCGCATCCGATTTGTATGGTATCGGCATGACCTTGATTTATTTGGCAACCGGTCAACATCCTGCCGATTTGCCTCAGAACGATTTACGCGTCGAATTTAAGCACTTGACCTCCCTCGGCGAGTCTTTTGTCAGTTGGATCGAATGGTTGACAGACCCAAGCTTAGCCAAAAGACCGGCAACAGCACAAGACGCAAGGCTACACCTTTTCAAGCCTCGCCAAGAGCAAAAAGCATCATTGACCGTACAAAAAATTCAACTAGGTGCAACAACACGTCCATCCTTCTCCTCCATTTCCATGAAGGCAACTCAAACCACTCTTCAACTAAAAGTACCATCAAAGCAAATTCGATATATTTTTCCCGATATGAATGATACCTGGATGTTCTGGGCTGACCTAGGACTAGCCTTAACGGTGTCATGGGCTTGTGTAGTACTAGTCTTAATGCCGGTTTTTGTAACACCTCTCACCATTTTTTTGATTACCTTGGTTACCTTGTTGCTTGTAGTTATAATTTTTATAAGGTTAAAACCTAGCTTTCAAGATCCAAGTCCAGCGCTTCGCCTGGGCAAGCTCTTTGTAAGTGCTAAGCGTTTACGTAAAACTAGTGCTAATGTTACACTTCAAAAAAAAGATAGGGAAGTTGTTGTTACTCTAAACCTGCTAAAAGGTAGGGAAACGACTGTGATTTTTCAAAGAAAACTAATGGGCATTTCTGCTGTCGCGGAAACGCTGACCAACTATCCACTCAGCTTGAACTTCCCATCTGATGATCAAATGATTATCATCAACGGTGATCGTCAGGAAATTGAATGGCTTTTCCATGAGTTAAGCGAGTGGGCAGGCATTCAGGCTCGGCCTTGGCCGTTATAGCAGAAGCTGGCTAGGGCAACAGACTAAGGCTCAGCTAGGCCCAAGAGCGCGCTCGCGGGTAGGCATTGCATTGCGCTCCAGGTAGCCAGTACTCACACTGCAGCAGCCTGGTCGATGGTGTCGTGCTGGCCAGGGGCGTGGGTACCAAAACTCCATCGCCATTGCTGGCAGTCCTAGTAAGGCTTGGGATGGAATCCTCCAAAGCTTTTTATCAGCTCTACTAGGCCGGGCGTGTCAATGGTGGGTTGGACTGCTCGATCACGGCGTTTGGGTTAAGCGTTAGGCGTAACACGTCAGCATAGGGCCTCACCCATTCCGCATAAGGCCCTAAAGTAGTGAAGCCGCGATTTGGTTTAGTTTCTTTGTATTGACTGAGTAGCTGCCCGCGCCGCAACCACTCCGCAGCTGAACATTTTACGGAAACCCTCTCTAAATAAGGCATTCCGGCCAACCGAGAGATTTGGCTGGCGACCTTTAGATAGAACGGTAAAATCAGGCTTTTAGACAACTGGCACACAGCAGCGTAGGCCAAATCGAGTCCATTTTTCAGAGCTACTGGCACAGAGCATATGTGCTTATAGCCGATGAAGTGAGATACCTATGGTTTCGCTTTGTAGAGACTACTTTGCAGGCCTCGGGTGACTCGACCGATCGCAGTGTGAATGAGTCAGCGGTAAACATGGCTTATCCCAAGCCCCCTTCACTTTCGACGGATTGCACCGCCCAGACCTCACCCAAAGCAGTGCTATAGAAACATATACCCTAATCACGGGCACCCTTAAGACGTGCTTGCCTTAACTTAGAACCGTTTTCTTTGCGTTAGTTCGAGTGGCGGCCCCGCCCTAGCATCCATCAAGCAAAGCTCTATGAAAATTTCCCAGATTCTCGACAAAATTGACGAAAACCAGCTGTTTGTGCCTGCTTTTCAGCGAGAGTACGTGTGGAAAACCAACGATGCCAAAGAACTCATCGCTTCTCTGCTGAAGGAATACCCTACCGGTACTATGCTCACCTGGGAAACGAACAACCCTCCCGAGCTCAAAGGCAACTGGGAATATAGCCCTAGTCAGGGTGCTGTCAAACTTATCCTCGATGGGCAGCAGCGTATCACCACCCTCTACATGCTCATTCGGGGCGAAATTCCCCCTTACTACAAGCTTGAAGAGATCACCCACGACACCCGCAACCTCTATATCAACGTTGAAACCCTCGATCTTCAGTACTACAAGCAGAATTTGATGGAAAATAACCCCCTGTGGGTTAACCTCACCGATATCTTTAAAGACAAAGTTCGTGCCAAAAATGTAGTGCGGGCGCTCAAAGAAAAAGGTGAAGCAGTCACCGAAGAACGCGATGACCTAATAGACGACAACTTCAAACTCGTCGATCGCATCCCTGACCGCGAATTTGTTGAGCAAACTATTCCTGTTCGCGCCTCTATTAAAGAAGCTATAGATATCTTCTACGTGGTCAACGCCAGCGGTGTTAACCTCACCGATGCCGAACTCGCTCTGGCTCAAATCAGCGGCTACTGGCCCAATGCTCGCGAACTCTTTAAGGCCAAGCTCAAGGCTATGGCAGAGCATGGTTTTGTCTTTAAGCTCGACTTTTTGGTCTACGTCATTCTGGGTGTACTGCACCAGAGCGGCTCAGAAATGCGTAAGCTCCACACCCCAGACAACTATCCCCGTATCAAAGATGCCTGGGAACTGCTGGATAACTATACTCTCGATTACGTCATCAACATCCTCAAAACACATGCTTATGTAGACCACACTAAGGAAATAAACTCCTACTACGCCTTGGTGCCTATCATTGTTTACTGCTTCAACAAGGGCAAACAGCCCCTCTCTCAGCAGGAGATCAAAAAAATTGTCAAATGGTTCTACTACTCTCAAATTCGCCAACGCTACATCAGCCAGTTGCCCCAAAAACTTGATAAAGACAACGGTATTGTCACCAAACACGAAAACCCCTTTGACGAGTTACTTAATATCATCAAAGTCGAACGCCCTCTCGAAATTTCTACCGATGAGTTTGTCGGCGTAGATACTCGCAACGCCCTATGGGGTCTTATGCGCTGGTATTTTAAGAGTCGTAATGCTGTTTGTTTTACCACAGGCGTAGGCATTCGCCAAAATATGGGTAATCGATACGTTTTAGAGTGGGATCACGTTTTTCCCTACTCCTTGCTAAAAGAGGCTGGCTATAGCCGCAGGAACTGGATGAAATATGCCCTAGCTCAAGAAATCACTAACCGGGCAGTGTTAACTCAAACGGCTAATCGAACAAAGTCTAATCGGGAAGCCAAAGGATACCTAGCTGAGGTTCAGGAACACTTCCCTGACGCCCTTAAGCGCCAATCCATTCCTCTCGATCCAGAACTGTGGGAGATTGAAAACTACGAACAGTTTCTCGCCGAACGACGTAAGATGCTAGCTACTGAATTGACCGCATTTCTCAAAAATATTACCGAGACTAGCGATACTCAGGTCGAAACCTCTCTCGAAGATCTGATTCAGTCAGGCGAAAGCGCTGACTTGGAATTTAAGTCCTCTCTTCGTTGGGGCTATCAACAGGGCGCAATAACCCCAGCCTTAGAAGACGTAATCATGAAGTCTGTCGCGGCTTTTAGTAATAGTGATGGTGGCACTTTGCTCATCGGTGTCAATGACGATGGCGACATTCTTGGGTTAGAGAACGACTACAACAGTCTTAACGGCACCCGAGATAAATTTGAAGTACACCTACGCAATCTGGTTAATAAGGCTTTTGGAGCCAGCTTTGCCGCTAGTAATCTCACCATCACCTTCCCTACCTCTGGTGACAAAGAAGTCTGTCAAATTGATATCAAGCGGGCACTACAGCCCCAATACTTAGAGGTAAAAGACAAGACCAGCGGCGGAAAGACCCAAAAATTCTACGTCCGCAGCGGTAACTCATCCATCGAGCTATCTTTATCTGAAGTCAGCAATTACATTCAGGAGCGGTTTCACTAATCTAGTGCTTTTGTCACTTATTAGGTGCTTGTATCATGGCCTACGTTCATGAAATCAAATTCTTTCGTCAAGAGGGCCAGCTTTATGCCGCCCTGTTTGACAATCCCCCTTTCTTCTGCAACGAATTTTGGATTAAGAACGTTCCTGCGGCAGCGTTGGGCATTCAAACCCTGCCTATGAATCTAGAGCTAGAGCAAAAATATAGCGTTGCAGAGCTTGGAGTCAAACCTTTTGAGACCTCTAAGCCCTATTTTGAATTTACCGATGCTGTCGCAAAGCGAGCCTGGGAGAAAGGCACAGAGCTACTGCTTGGGAAGTTAATCGCTTAATCGGTTAATACTTAGTGGTAATAAAAATCCCCGCTGGTAACGGCGGGGATGCAAGAGGAGCTCTGAGAGAACACTATGCAGGTTTATGTAGAAGTTGGGTTAGTTAGCTGCGATGCGTAGTAGTCACAGGCTGCTTCGCCAACACGCCAGAACATGATTGCCTTGGCGATCGCATTAGAACTTTCTCGGCTGGCCTCAATCATGTGGCTAGGCATTAGGGTGAATCCAGCAGCAAAGCTCGCTAGATCCAGCCCTTGAGAAATCGTGTGGGCACTGCCAAGCCCTAATGCCGTTATTGTGAGGACTTCCTGCTTTCTTGCAAGGTCTTGTAGCGGAAATCCATAAATCCCTGCAATTTCATAAATCATTTCGGCTAGTGAGGTGGCGACGACATGCCAGTCCCCGGTAGCCATAGAACTGCTGCGTTCACTGCCAATAAGCTTACGAGCAAGTGCTTCGGTATCTAAGCCTGGGTTGTGCTGCCTAAAGGTTTGAATAGTGGGCTCTAGGGCTGCAAGATTGATTGCCTCTAAAGCATCCATTAAAAAGGGCTCTGCATCGTTCTTGAAAGCTTGAGCAGCTATGGAGGCTAGCTCACTGGCTGCGTAGGATGTTGTGTGAGCGCCCTGTTGAATGAGCAAAACAGTGCCATCCTTGGCGGAGTGCCCCAGACTAACCGCGCTATTTAGAGCTGATTGCCCTGCTTCGAGACCTGCTGAGCCTGCGGATTTCGCTGTTTCTCCGATCACCGAACCCGCTGCTAGGGCTTTGCTACCCAGTACTGCCCCTGTCTCAAGAGTCGTACTGCCTAACTCCTTACCGTAACTGATCGCTGTTGAGGATACTTGCTTGCCGGTTTCGACTGCTGCACGGGTGAGCTTTCCACCAACCTTAGAAACTGTCTCCTTAGACCCTTCAACTTTGTCTGCCAGCCCTGTCAAACTATCTTGCATCGTCTCAGCCATAGCGGAGACATCGGATAACTTCTCAGGTAAACCTTGAGTGACCTGGTAGGCTACATCTGACAGCCTATTTAACGGCATAGCGTTAGCCGATGCAGGCATCCACAATTGAATAATTGAAAATATACCTGCTAAAAAGCAGGTCATAGTTGAATACAGTTTCATGCTGTAAAAAGTCTGAAGTATTGGTGTAGCGAAGCAGGGAATGCGATCGCATCGAACTTAATCCAGAATTCCCTGCGTGACTCTTGCCATAACAAACAACTCATTGGCCACCCTATCCCAGAGCAAGCAACGGCTTTGCTCGGGTCTAGATATTGACGATGAACTCGTCAAGTTTCGCCGTGGTGGGAACCCTACAGGCAGCCAACTCCGCTATCCTGACTGATACCCAACCCGAGAGAGCCCGCCCCGCATGATCACTGGTGACCTAAAATCCAAAGTCGATAAGCTCTGGACTACCTTTTGGAACAACGGCATCAGCAACCCCCTCTCGGTGATTGAGCAGATTTCGTACCTGCTGTTCATCAAGCGCCTGGACGATCTGGAGCTGGTGAAGGAGAAGAAGGCCCAGCGGCTCAACCGCCCGGTGGCGAACCCCACCTTTGGCCCTGGGCAGCAGCACATCCGCTGGTCGCAGTTCAAAAACCTGGACGACTCTGAGGAAATGCTGCGGATTATCCGCGATGAGGCGTTTCCCTTTATCAAAGACATGGGGCAGTTCTCTAAGGAGAGTGCCTATGCCCGGCACATGAAGGACGCGGTGTTTCTGATCGCCTCCCCGGCGCTGCTCGACAGTGTGGTGAAGCAGATCGAGCAGATTCCGATGGAGGACCGCGACACTAAGGGCGACCTTTACGAGTACATGCTCTCTAAGCTGAGCACGGCGGGCACCAACGGGCAGTTTCGCACCCCGCGCCACATTATCAAGATGATGGTGCAGCTGCTGGCCCCTGGCCCCCGAGAGATTATCTGCGACCCGGCCTGCGGTACGGGGGGCTTTTTAGTGGCGGCGGCAGAGTACCTGCGGGAGCTGACCGACAGCGACGGCAACCTGGTCCTGAATGCCCCCGGCAACCGCGAGCATTTCAACAGCGAGATGTTCCACGGTTTTGACTTTGATGCCACCATGCTGCGCATTGGAAGCATGAACCTGATGCTGCACGGCATCGAAGACCCCAAGATTGAGGCGCGAGACTCGCTCTCGGAGGACCATGCCGGGGTGGAGGAAGCCTTCACGATGATTTTGGCGAATCCGCCGTTTAAGGGGTCGGTGGAAAAGTCGACCATTGCCAAAGACCTGAGCAAAATCATCTCCACCACCAAGACGGAGCTGCTGTTTGTGGCGCTGTTTTTGCGGCTGCTGAAGAAGGGCGGACGCGGGGCGGTGATTGTGCCCGACGGGGTGCTGTTTGGCTCGTCGAAGGCCCACAAAGAGATGCGCCAGATTTTGGTGGAGAACCACAAGCTAGATGGGGTGATCTCGATGCCGTCGGGGGTGTTTAGGCCCTATGCGGGGGTCTCGACGGCGATTTTGATCTTTACCAAGGTGGGGGTACCCCAGGCGGGGACAAATTTTGTCTGGTTTTATGACATGGTGGCGGATGGGCTGTCGCTAGATGACAAGCGCCAGCCGGTGGAGGCGAACGACATTCCAGATCTGCTACAGCGCTGGCGGTTGCGAGATGCGGTGAAGGACACAGACCGCACGGCGAAGGCGTTTTTTGTGCCCCGTGAGGAGATTGCGGCGAATGGCTATGACCTATCGATTAACCGCTATAAGAAAACGGAGTATGCGGAGGTGCAGTACGACCCGCCGAAGGTGATTTTGCAGCGGTTACGGAATTTGGAGAACGACATTCGGCAGGATTTGGATGCGTTGGAGGGGCTGTTGAGATGAAATGGAAAATAGCTTCTCTTGGAGAAGTCGCCACGATCGAAAGGAATGGCATTGATGCTTCTGATATAGTTCCAGGTACAGAATTTTTAGGACTAGAACATATTCAGATTGGGGGAGAAATCATTGGTTCTCAACGTGTAGAAAATGGTGAAATTTCAAGCACTAAGTTTTGTTTTGGTAAATCTCATGTACTTTATGGAAAGCTGCGGCCATATCTCGCAAAAATTGCTCTTCCTAATTTTGAAGGTATCTGTAGCACTGATATATTGCCCATAGCTCCAGGGCCAAATCTGGATCGTAGGTATTTAGCTTACTATCTTCGCCAACCTTCAATGGTAGACTTGGCAAATTCTCGCTCAACGGGTGCCAATCTTCCTAGATTGAGTCCAAAAGTGCTTGAAACTTTTCAGATCCCACTGCCGCCGATCGCAGAACAACGCCGCATTGCCGCCATACTGGATAAGGCCGATGCCATTCGCCGCAAGCGCAAGCAGGCCATCCAATACACCGAGGAGTTGCTGCGCGCCACCTTTCTCGACATGTTCGGCGACCCCGTCACCAACCCCAAAGGCTGGGATGTGAAGACTATAGAAGATTTCACAAGAGGTAAAAATTCTATTAAAAGAGGCCCCTTTGGTGGAGCCCTAAAAAAAGACTGCTTTGTCAAAAACGGATATTTGGTCTATGAACAGTATCATGCTTTAAACAATGACTTCGAATTTGGTCGGTACTATATTGATGAAACTAAGTTTGAAGAAATGAAGGCGTTTGAAGTTCACCCTGGAGATATTATCATCAGCTGCTCCGGTGTGTATCTTGGGAAATTAGCAATAGTACCGGAGGGGGCTAGAAGAGGAATCATCAATCAAGCACTCTTGCGATTGACTCTGAATAAAGGTAAAATGAGCAACTTATTTTTTGTTTATCATTTTAGTCATGAGAATTTTAGGTCAAAGTTTTTTGGTGACAATAGGGGATCTGGTATCCCTAATTTCCCACCAATGAGTGAGTTTAAGCAGTTTCCTTTTATCGTCCCTCCTATAGATAAGCAAAGGCAATTTGAGGACAGATTCAGAAAAATTCAAGCTTGTAAAGAACAAGAGCATAAAAGTTTGATTGAATCTGACAATCTCTTCAACTCCCTATTAAAGCGTGCCTTCCAGGGAGAGCTATAGAGGAAAATGTAGGAGAGTGGTTATGTGGAAGCAGCTCAATAAGCTATGGTCAAAACATCCCGCGTTAATGACAGGGGTTGGGTTTTCCTTACTGCTCTTAGTCCTTTTTCTCTTGGCACAGCAATTTGAAGTTAAAGCCCTAACCCTGGAAATTCAGTGGATCGCAATCTCCATACTTCCACTAGTACTAGCCCTTTTGGCTGGGGGATACGTACAAAGCTTCAAAGGATTTGGCGTCGAACTTGAAGCTAGGTTAGAAAATACTTCTGTTACCTCTATCGAATTTAGTGCAACTGTAAAAGAGTCAATTACTACTCCCACATCTGTTCAGAAAGGTGGTATCGATCATCTCGAACAGTTGCGAGGCCAAAGAATCGATAGACTAGCTTTTATTGAAGGCAGATCGGGATACTATGACCCTGTTGCCGTGAAAGAGTATTTGGAAAAACTGACCCGATTAAAATACGTAGAGGTTCAGTCTTCTACCCGTGAATTTCGATGCCTTTTACCTATTAAGCTCTTTGTCGAATCAGACTCAAGACCTCCTGATGGCATGAGACAAGTGAAGCGCGATGCTATTGAGAGATTCATACAGAGTCTTGAGGAAGGCAATGTACTAACCGAATTCGCACAATCTGCCATTACCTTGACTGTGCTTGAAACAGAGTCATTGGTTAAAGCCCTTAAGACAATGCGAAGTCATCATGCACGCGAAGCCGCTGTTATTTCTAGCGATCGTCAATGCATTGGCTTACTGAGTGCTTGGAAAATAGAGAAGCGTATTGCAGACGAAGTGTTGCGTCTAAGTAAGTGAGGAATATTGATACCCTCGCCTCTCTTGACGATGGTGCTGATTTAAATTGACCCAACCACCAGCGTGGATCTGCCGGATTTTCATTGGAGTGAGGGAAAGCTGAACTAGACAGGCACACTGGCAAGCCCCCATGCCCTCCAACTTCGACTTTCTGCGATCGGCGTTTCCCGACCTCCACACCCACGCCGTGCAGGCCGAAAGCCTGGTCTTTGCCGCCCCCCGCGCCAGCTGCTTCTACGCCCGCTTTGCCCTAGAGCAAATGGTGCAGTGGCTCTACGCCAACGACCCCTACCTGCGGCTGCCCTACGACACCAACTTGGGCAGCCTCATCCACGAGCAGAGCTTCAAAGACAACCTCAAACCCGGCCTGTTTCCCAAAATTCGCGCCATTCACAAACTGGGCAACCTGGCTGTACATGATGCGACGGCGATTAGCGATCGCGATGCCCTCAGCCTGGTGCAAGAGCTGTTTCACGTGCTCTACTGGCTGGCCCGCTACTACGGCCCCAGTGGCCGCACCCTGCCCGACCTCACCTTTCAACGCCAGCTGGTGCCCCGCCCCGCCGAAGCTGCCCCCGACCTTAGCCTGCAGCAGCTGCAAGCCCTAGAGCAAAAGCTCAGCCAGGCCGACGAAATGCGCCGATTAGCTGAAGCACGTAAACAGCAGACTGAGGCCGAACTCGAAACCCTGCGAGCTGAAATCAACGCCCTCAAGGCCCAGAACGAAGCCGCCGAAGACCGCCACGACTACCACGAAGCCGACACCCGCCGCACCCTGATCGACGTGCTGCTCAAAGAAGCTGGGTGGAACATCCACCAGCCCGGCTGGACCGAGGTTGAAGTCACCGGCATGCCCAACGCCAGCGGCACCGGCTATGTAGACTACGTGCTGTGGGGTGACGACGGCAAACCCCTGGCCCTGGTCGAGGCCAAACGCACCACCGCCGATGCGGCCCAGGGCAAGCGCCAGGCCGAACTCTACGCCAACTGCCTAGAGCAGCGCTACCAGCAGCGCCCCGTCATCTTCTACACCAACGGCTACGACACCTGGATTTGGGACGATGTCAGCTATCCGCCCCGCCAGATTCAGGGCTTTCTCAAAAAAGACGAGCTAGAGCGGCTGATCTTTCGCCGCCGCAACCGCAAGCGATTGCACCTGGTCGCCGTCGCCGATGGCATTGTGAACCGCAGCTACCAAAAAGAGGCTATCCGCCGCATTACCGAAGCCTTTGACCAGCGCAAAGAGCGCAAGTCGCTGCTGGTGATGGCCACTGGGACGGGGAAGACAAGAACAGCGATCGCCCTGATCGATCTGCTGATGCGGGCCAACTGGGTCAATCGCGTGCTGTTTTTGGCCGATCGCAACGCCCTGCTCACCCAGGCCTTTCGCGCTTTTCAGAAGCACCTGCCCGCCGTTACCGCCATCGACCTCACCCGCGACAAAGCCGCCGACAGCGCCAAGGTGGTGCTCTCCACCTACCCCACCATGCTCAACGCCATCAACCGCAGCCTCAACGGCCCCGGCGGCCAGCGCCTGTTTGGCCCAGGGGCCTTTGACCTGATCTTGGTGGATGAAGCCCACCGCTCGATCTACCAAAAATACGGTGCCCTGTTCGACTACTTCGACGGGCTGCTGGTGGGCCTCACCGCCACCCCCCGCGACGAAGTCGAACGCGACACCTACCGCATCTTCGAGCTACAGCAGGGCGTGCCCACCTTTGCCTACGAACTCGACGACGCCGTGCAAGATAGCTACCTGGTGCCGCCCCTGGGGGTAGAGGTGCCCTTCAAATTCCTCCGCACCGGCGTCAAATACAGCGACCTCAGCCCCGCTGAGCAGGCCGAGTACGAAGAAAAATTTCGCGACGAAGAGACCGGCGAACTGCCCGCCCAGGTCAATGCCGCCGCCCTAAATGCCTGGCTATTCAACATCAGCACGGTGGATCAGGCCCTGGAGCTGCTGATGCAGCGAGGGCTTCAGGTCGATGGGGGCGATCGCCTGGGTAAGACCATCATCTTTGCCCGCAACCATGACCACGCCCAGTTCATCGTTGACCGCTTCGACGCCAACTACCCCCACTACAAAGGCAAGTTCGCCCAAATCATCGACAGCAAAAACAGCTACGCTCAGAGCCTGCTCGACGACTTCGGCGACCTCCCAAAAGATCCCACCATCGCCGTCTCCGTCGATATGCTCGACACCGGCGTCGACGTGCCTGAGGTGGTCAACCTGGTGTTCTTCAAACCCGTCTTCTCCCGCGTCAAATTCAACCAGATGATTGGCCGCGGCACTCGCCTCTGCCCCGACTTGTTTGGCCCTGGCCAGCCCAAAGAAAACTTCCTGGTGTTTGACCTGTGCGGCAACTTTGACTACTTCAACCAGGAGGTAGCCGAGGTCAGCCAGCGCCTGCCCGACAGCCTGACGACCCGCCTAGTCAAACAGCGGCTTGAGCTAGCGGCCCTGCTCACCTCTGCCAGCGACACCCCCAGCGCCGACCGAGCCAACCTGCAAACGGCCCTGCTCGACGACCTGCATCAACATGTCGCCACCATGCCCCAGGACAACTTCCTGGTGCGTAAACACCTGCGCCAGGTCGAGGAGTTTGCCCAGCGAGAGCGGTGGGACCAGCTCTCTGAAGACGATCAAGCCACCATTGCCGAGCAGCTGGCCTCACTACCCAATGGCCTCCCCAATGAAGACGCCCTGGCCAAACGGTTTGACCTGCTCTGCCTCAAACTCCAGTTGGCGATCTTGAAACAGGGGGGTGAGTTTGTCAGCCTGCGCGACAAGCTGCGAGATGCCGCCGCCCAGCTGGAGCAAAAGCGCGACATCCCCATGGTGACGCCCCACCTGCCGCTGATCGCTGCCCTGCAAGACGAGACCTGGTGGGCCGATGTCACCCCTGAAATGGTCGAAACCATTCGCCTGGCCCTGCGCGACCTGATGAAGTTTGTTGATCGCGATCAGCGCCAGGTCGTCTATACCGACTTCGCCGATGAAATGGGTGTGGTTCAAGAGACCGATGTGCCCACCTACCAAACCGGCTTTAGCCGCTACCAGTACGAGAAAAAGGTGAGGGCGTTTATTCAGGCCCAGGAGAACCACGTTGCGATCGCCAAGCTGCGTCGCAACCTCCCTCTCACCGAGACAGACCTGACCGCCCTGGAAGAGATGCTGTTTCGAGCCGAAGAAGTCGAAAGTCGAGAACGGTTCGAAGAAGTCTTTGGCAAAAACAAGAGCCTCAAACGCCTGATCCGCGAGATTGTGGGCCTAGACCGGGGTGCTGCCAAAGAAGCATTCTCTCGCTATCTGCAAGGCGAAACCCTCAGCGCCACCCAGATTCGCTTCATTGAAGAAATCATCGATACCCTGACCCAGCACGGCATTATGGACCCTGGTCTGCTGTACGAAGACCCGTTTACAGGTCTCCACCAGGAGGGGGTTGAGGGGCTCTTCAGTGACGACGATGTAGACAACATCATCTCGATAGTGGAAGCGTTCAATGCTACGGTAGGGGCCACCTTCTCCAGCGATCAGGCGACGGCATAGTCTAGACCCTCACTATCTCCGATTGGGAAGCTCTCAAACATCGCCTAAAACAGCAGCTTTGTCAATCCACGGTTTTTGGCGACCGCTGAACATTAAGGCTTTACCCAATCTACAGCGGTGTTCAGGTCAATCAAGTACAAACCTAACCAGCGAATAGGGAGGCTTAAGCTCTTTGCCCGTACTGGATCATCCTACATACCTCTATAGATGAACCTACTTCAGCCATTGCCTTCTGAGAGAATAAAGATAGATGAATTTGTAAAAAATTAGACAACATATTACCTTAAAGGGTAGTACCACCTTGCGTAGCTTTCATTTATTATAGAAATAGCTCTAAGTTACTCTTAACTCATTGATATTGATCTGGTAAAAGTATCAAAGTTGATTTAACAAAAATGGCATCTTAGACCATAATGTAGCAACTGCTGGAGTCCGCTAACGGAGAAAAAAAAGTGAGCACGAGGCCCACTTGGTTACTGCTTGATCGTTTCCGACACTCCTAATCTGCGCATGCTCCAGCAGCTTTCCCAAGCACTGATTCATACCCTATCTGGAGCGCCATCCTAGAGATGCACCTACATAAAATTGTAGGCCAGATTTCTGTATACAGGGGGTGACATGAGCTGTTTTAGCGTCAAAAAAGTAAATTTTCTTAATACTCAATCCATCAAAAAGTAGCTTTTAATACATACTAAAAGCCTTTGGATCCAGCTGGATCCAAAGGCTTTTAGTTAGAAGATATGAAGAAATACGGCGGTGCTCTTGGCATTTTAACCTGACCTTGAATGGAAAGAGTTGACAGACTCGGCGGAGATCTTGGCATGGGCTATGTGTTAGCTATAAGGCTTAACCAGTAACGTTATTCCAACCCTGTCAATGACCAATACAAGCTCGCCCTTCTCTATTTTGGAGTTGTCAATAGATCTCGCGGGCCAAAAAGATGCTTGATAAAAAACTCTGCCTCCGGTAAATGGTTCTATGGGCTCATCAACTTTGCCCTGAAGTAGATTTTGCTGATATCCTGGCTGCTGGCCGACATGGGCTTCAGATAAAGCTGGAGGCATTTCACGGCTCCTCTGGTTGACTGTCTTACATAACAATGACGGCGAAGAGAGAAGCGTGACCTAGCATATAACGGGAAATTTGTCACTCTTTTGATCTGCTTTTCATAGATAAATGAAGCCGGTCGAGATTCTTGTAGACCTTAACCGGCTGATGTTTATTCTATTGGGAGATGACTATGATCAAACTCTTTCAAAGCTTGCTCACTAGCCTAGAGAAAGTGAGTCAGCAAGAGAATGAAGATCTTGCCCTTGTGACTATCTACTCTATGTTTCTAAGTTTTGTGCTAACGCTAGTGTGTGCCCTGATTATTGCACTTTAGGGCCAACAGATCTCTAGTCGTTATATAAGGGAGGAAGACTATAGCCTGATTCTATGGTCTTCCTCCTGTTTCTGTTTGGTAGATACAACGCATAATGAACCCTTAGCACCAGTAAGTGCAGTGGACTGGATATCTCATTACTTGCCAATCCTCTTATGGTTTAGACAACAAAACTCCACTACCAGCTTAGATTCTGGTAGATAGAGTAAACGCGTGACTCACTTCCTTACAGAGGTAGACCTTGCACTAGGTGGACTAGAAAAATTAGAGATTTTGCGCTTAGCAGTGTATTGCTCTAATAGATTTCTAACTTCTTCAGGACTCTTTTGTTCTATTCCATACTTCAGGCACTCCATGAAATGCTCCCTAAGCCAGGCTTTTTTGTTTTCATAATCCTTTCTGCAATCAGGACTGAGTAGCCCTGTTTGATGGGCAACAATGTGGTCTAACTCGCTGATCCAGAAACTAAGAGCACCATCTTCGCAGGCAAAGTCTAGAATCTCTTGTAAGCGATCGCCCTCTTCCTCCGTAAGCTCCGGTAGCGAAATCAGTAAACCATAGTCGATGGCCATATCTCTGACTTGGTCAGTTGTGGCCTCCAGGATGGACGTTAGAAGACTACTAGGCATCTTCAATTTCCTCGATCACAGCAGTATAGAGCTGACAACTCAAGCTCTTGGACGTCATGGTGCGCCGCTCTACAGAGGTTAATGACATTTAGCCAAAGATGTGACAGGGTTTTACCCACTTTTTCTGAACAAATCAGAATTTGTCCATATTTACTCTAAAACTAGTTCAATTAAACTATGGGCAGAAACTTGAATTGTGTGATTTAGGGCACTTTACCTTAGAAAATAGCCATTTCTCTATTGTTTAGGTTGATTAGGAGGCTCCCATCGAAGCTCTTGGGCCAAAGCGCGGGTTCTGTCACAAAAACGTCCTGGAGTCATTAATTCCTGTAAGGGGGCGCAAGCTAGCAATTATTTTTGACTCAGAAATCATGCACACAATATACTGCCATGACTCAACCTAGCCAATTCGACAGACCTGAAGAGCCTGTAAATACTGAGAACGAGCTTCTGGATGAGCAAAATCTGGCTGACGGAACGCCAGACTTAGATTGTGATCTTGCTGAGAACCAGTCGTCTAGTACGATGCCTGATGGCGATATTTTGCTCCCTCTGCCAATGGACTTTGATCTTCCTACACGCTTTGTGGATGAGTGCATAGCGCGTGAGGTTGCCAAGCTCGATGCTACATTCGGAGAAATTTTCAGTCGAGAGAGCTCGTCAGCGCGATCGCTCTTTCCCTTCATTCGAGGGAAACTCATCCAGTACCGGCTTTGGCCGCTATATGACGAAATTGCGATACTCCAGGAGGTCTACGCAAGAACGATTGAGAAGATTCTGGAAGGCCGGAAAATTACCAACCAATATGGCTGGATCCGCTCTGTTTCATTCCGCTACATTCGAGAGCTGAATCGAAAGCAGGGCCGGAGTACGGGTGTTGACGAATCGTTTCTAGAGACGCTAATGCCCGTAGAAGAGATCGACGAAGAGTCTCTGACGGATGAAATGCTCAAAATTCAGCGAGCTTTTCAAGAGCTGTCCTCTGAAGAAAGGCTTTTGCTCTCTCTCAAAACCGTCCAAGACCTCTCCTGGAGCGAGATTCAGCAAATCTGGATTGAGAAAGGATACGGCAATCTCTCTATCCCCGCCTTGCGTAAGCGCAAAGAGCGGGCTCTCTCCCACCTCCGTATGCTTTATCACTCTATGTAGCGCTCAGGGATAATCACCTTTCTTAAATGTCATCAATCTATCGCTGGCCTGTTCTGCTAGTGAGCTTTCCATGAGCGATCGCGCCGCCGCGATCGCTTTCGCTTTTTTAGGAAAGATAACCAGGAAAGTTTTTACAACCGCGCGATCGCCTCTACCTTCTCTTCCTCCGACACATCGAGATACCGCTGCAGCGCCGCCATCGACGACCACCCGCCCAGATCTTGAATTGCCTTCAACCGCACCCCCGCTTTATCGAGCCGAGTTGCCCAGGTGCGCCGGTTGCTGTGGGTGCTGTAGCCCCGCAGCCCGAGGCGATCGCACGCCTTACGCAGTGCCAAATCACAGGCCTGTCGCGTAATTGGCTTTTCCCCACTGCGCCCCGGAAACAGATACCCCCGGCTCGGCAAATCCGCCGCCGCCAGCACCGCTTTTAGCTTGGGGTGAATTGGCACCGCTCGCGTGCGCTTCGTTTTCGTCGTTGCCTTGCGCAGCACCAGCGTTTCCCCCACCACATCCTCAGCCCGCAGCTGCCGCGCCTCGCTGACCCGGCAGCCGGTGTAGTAGCAGATCGAGAACAGCGATCGCATGGTCGGGCTCAGCTCCCCCATCACCTGCTCGAACTGATCCGCTGACCAAATTTCTGCCTGGTCGTGGCGATTTTGCTTTGGCACCGGCTGACCTCAGAACTGGATCCAAACTATCTCCGCAAACCTTAACTTGCTCTTTTTAACATTTCAGCAAGTATAGTTTATCGGAATAGCAAGGGTTTCGGCGGTTTAGAGCGAAAAGCGAGCAAAATAGTGGGGCTTGTTGGGAATAAACCCCTCTTACTGATAATAAAATACTGTTGAGCTTTTGGATCCAAAAGAGTGATTAGAGGGTGTCCGTCTCTAGGCACAGGATGAGACTTCTCTGTCGGTCACGCTCTGTTGCTGCCGATCGCGTTATGTGGTGGCATTACATCCCTTTAATCCTGAGCTGGCCGTTGCGCTCTCGCTTGAGCAACTGCTTGCGGCCCATCTGCTGGAGGTCGTAGCGGCAGTGGCACGGGTTACAAAGGGCTTTCAGATTGGAGCGATCACAGTCTGCCGGAATGTGGTTCAGATGAGCCACCGTCATCAGCCAGCGCCGGGGGAAGGCTCTGAAGTCAGCCACCACTGGGCACTCGTCGAGGTTGTCGGTGGTGCTAATGCGATCGCAGAATTCCTCAACCGATTCTCCGGGGCGAATGCAGACCCGCCCGCAGAATTCACAGCACCAGTTCACCTCGACCTTAATCTGGAAGGCGATCGCCTCCCAGTCAGGTGGGTAAAGCTTGCGGTCCATCGGCATTGCTCTTTTCTTCCGCAGCTTATCCTTCTACGCGCCGATGAAATAGCAAAGGTCTCGGCTAGGCCCGCAGCTGCTCAGTAAGCTGCTCAGGCGTATCGGCAGTGCAGGCATGCTTCCTACCTGGAACCTAGTTGCTATCTCTGTAAAAGTCGACATTCACTCGTAATTGGTTGCGAGCCCAACGCTCTAACAGCTCAGACATGGAACAGTTTTCTGCTTTCGCGAGCTGCTTCAGCCACTTGCGAGTAAAAGGAGTCAGTGTGAAGTTTGTCGGTTTTTTGAGTTCACCATAGGCTAGTGGCTCACCTCGTGAACTTCTACGCTTCTTAGGCTTCGAAGGGGCCTTAGCTGCTTTTTCAGAGTCTTCATCAGCCATAGTGCCCTCTCCGAGTCATAAGCACGGTCTATCTCTCAGCAGAGTGCAGGAGTAGACGTACAGACAGTTCTTGTTTTCCCGGCCATTATGCAACATCACTGAGAAAGCAAAGATTATCAGAACCATTGCAGGGGCTGTATCCCAGATGGCATATAAGTTTGACTAATGCGCATTAAATGCGCATTAAAAGGGTTTCAAGCTGGGTGATATAAGCAAAAATCACTTTTATATCACCGCATTGTTAATAAAATCCATTGTCTATCTATATTTTCTTAAGAGTTTTGAAAATATTTAATGGGCATAATGACGCTTATTATCGTGATTTTGCTAAAGTCTACTTTACTGATCTGTTTACAAAATTGCCTGTATTTCCATGAGAATTAAATAATATTTTTGTGTGAGAATTGTAATTCCTAAATCATCCCCAAGGCGGTTTTGGCATCATTATTCGTGCTAAAAACAATCTGTGAAACTACTGCTGTCAATGGGTTAAAGCTCTAGATGTCCTAAAAAATGGATCAATTGGATCAATATAGAGCTAATTTTAAAACTTTCACTAGCGTTTTTTAGCCAAAATTTTACTGGATTAAATTCTAAAATAACTTCTTAATTAATTGATCTTATATTTGGTCAAAAACTGCATCTAAATCGGAATCTAAAACAGCGACATGATTTCTAGAAAAGCTTGAATTAGCTAGCCCTGAGATACCTACATCCCATATTAAAGATGGCACCATGAGGGCTGAAAATATTGCTTGTTATATAAAAGGGATAGAATTTATCTGAAATAAGTAAAATTGAACTACAAGGCACGACACATCACGTATATAAGCTTAGCTTATTACTTGCGTGCAGCACTCGCGCTTAATCACGTTAAGGAGTTAACGAACGAATGTCAGCATCTACTCCTGTCGGGGCTACAGTGCCAGAAACCGTCGCTCAGGGGTTTGTGGCCTACTGTGAAGAACTGAGCAACCCCACCTGGCGCAGCCGGGGACTACGCTGCCCTAGGTGTGGGTCCAAACAGTTTAAGAAGGGTGGCATGAGCCCACGGGGGCAGCGTTTTATTTGCAGCAAGTGCAGGCGTAACTTTTCAGAAACTACCGGGCACCATATCGAACCCGAGAAGCCTACTGCTAAGAGCACTATTAGCTTAATCCGCACGACTGCGCTCCGTGTATTGGTCTGTGGCTGGGGCGGGCCAGTGGTCACCAAACCTCGTATGAATCAGGCTGATCAGGCTGCTGCGCTAAACTTTCTAGGTGGCCTAGAGCTGGGTACCTTGCTCCAAGCGGAAGCCGCTCTAGCACAGGGACTCGCAATCCTGGGCGTTGCTAACCGTCATCACAAGACCTATCGCTACCAGCTCAGACAGATGGTGGATTGGCTGCGGGAGCAGGGCTGGCTGCCGCTAGGGGATGTGATGCCGCCTAAGACCTCAGGTGGGCAACCTATCGGCACGATTAAGGATCTCTACAAACATCAGGTCAAAGGTCGTACACGGCAAGGGCCGTCATCTTCCAGCGGACAACGACGAAAACCAGCCTACGCGCTGCGGGATGACGAGATGTCTGAGACGTTGAGAAACGAGCTAGCTGCCTACCGTCAATTTCGACGTCATCTGCGGTCACGTAGCTTCGAACGAATGGAGCAGGTGTTGCTGCAATTGCTGGGCTGGAGGCATCGCTTTGAGGGAGAACCCCTAGCGTACCTCACCCTGACACAACTGATTCCTATGATTCCTCTGAAGCCCTACTACCAGCAGATTCCAGAGATGAGCAGCTCAGAGGAGATCCGCTGTGTTGAGGCCTTGCTTGAGCAGCAGCAGGAATTGGAGCGTAATGCTCTGCAAGCAGCCCAGCACCTAGACGCGTTACTAAATCGCTACTTTGAGTTCCAGTCGGATTGTGTGGACACTCAGCACCGCCTAGCCCAGACCATGACAGACCTGGCAAAGTTTATTTACCACGATGAGATAGAGCGCTTTGGCTTAGACCGACAAACCTGTACCCAACTGCCCATCATCAAAAAGCTGAAAGATATTCAGGCATCGCGGGCTAGGTTGAAGCGAGCCAAGTTGTCAGGGAAGGTTTTTGATCAGCGTAGCGTGCCCTGGTGCACCGTTTTTCAGGTCTTGAAGGCGCAGCAGCGGAAGGCGGATGAGCCCTATTCCTATAGTGTTCAGGTCGCTAACGGCAAAGAGTACCAAAGCCGAGATAAGCGCACTAAGACAGCTATTGCCAGGGACTTACAGACATTTCTGATTGGCTCAATAGGTGTTTCAGGGAGGTGAGCTGCAAGCAGATGATGTATTCGCTAGGCTGAACACTAAAGTGCATCT
>PYER01000396.1 GCA_003017855.1 filamentous cyanobacterium CCT1 | reverse complement strand
GCGCCGCCACTGTGCGGTCCGCGCGCCGGCCGCGACCAGCCGATCGACGAATCGGCTCGACAGTTCGCGGCCGGGGTCGGCGTGCACCACACAGCCGGTCGGGGCGAGGGCGCGGGCGAGCTGGCGCTGCAGCGGCGCGTGGTGCGCCGGGTGGTAGCTGACGTCCGAGAGCAGAACGAGGTCGAACGGGCCCGGCACGGCGTCACGTGACCAATCGAGCGCCCGACCTGTCGCGCGCGGGGCGGCGGGAGCACGGTTGGCCTCGGCGTTCCAGGTCGCGAACGCGACGGCGTCGGCCTCGCGGTCCACGAAGAAGACCTCGGCGCCGGCCCGCGCCGCCGCCACGCCCGGCACGCCGAGACCACAGCCGAGGTCGAGCACGCGAACGCCCATAAGCGCGGCCGCACGATCGAGCTGCCGCGCGATCGCCACCGCGGCCGGCCAGACCCGCAACCAGTAGGGCGGCTCGCCACCCCGGAGCACGTTGGCCGTCCAGCTGCCCTCCCGACGCCACGCGCGCTCGTCCGGCACGACCAGCGACAGCTGCGCAGCGCCGACGGGAAGGCGCAGACGCCGCAGCGGATATCGCCGGAGCACCGGGTCCTGCCGCGCCGCCGGCACCCCGGCCACCTGGCCTCGATCGCTCATGCGTCGGGCAGGCTATCGCCCGGCACCCGCCGACGCACCAACCGCCCACGAACGAAAACGGCCTCGCCGTCCGCTGGACGACGAGGCCGTGGAAGAATGACCCGGCGCTGACCTACTTTCGCGCAATGCACTATCATCGGCCCAAGCTGCTTGACTGCCGTGTTCGGAAAGGGAACGGGTATTTCCAGCCTGGTATGGGCACCGGGAGGCGCTTGGTCCGCTCCTCGCCGGCGGCGTCGGAGACGCGCGCCACGGGGTGCGGACGGTAATCGGATTGGTGGCAGAAGCGGGTTGGTGGAACGAGTCGTCGAGGACCGCCGAGTGAAAATGAGATCAAGCCGATCGACTGGTTAGTACCGGTCAGCTGAAGGCATCACTGCCCTTACACTCCCGGCCTATCAACCTGGTGGTCTACCAGGCGTCTCGGGGGATGACCAGTCTTGGAGTTGGCTTCGCGCTTAGATGCTTTCAGCGCTTATCCTGTCCGTACTTAGCTACCCAGCGATGCCGCTAGCGCGACAACTGGCACACCAGAGGTACGTTCTTTCCAATCCTCTCGTACTAGGAAAGAGTCTCCTCAATCATCCTACGCCCACACCAGATAGGGACCGACCTGTCTCACGACGGTCTAAACCCAGCTCACGTACCGCTTTAATGGGCGAACAGACCAACCCTTGGGACCGCCTTCAGCCCCAGGATGCGATGAGCCGACATCGAGGTGCCAAACCACGCCGTCGATATGGACTCTTGGGCGTGATCAGCCTGTTATCCCCGGAGTACCTTTTATCTGATGAGCGATGGCCCTTCCACACGGGACCACCGGATCACTAAGACCTACTTTCGTACCTGCTCGACCTATGTGTCTCGCAGTCAAGCACCCTTATACCTTTACGCTCTTCATGCGATTACCAACCGCATTGAGGGTACCTTTGCACTCCTCCGTTACTTTTTAGGAGGAGACCGCCCCAGTCAAACTGCCCGCCTAACACTGTCCCCGTGCCGGATTACGGTCACAGGTTAGACTCCAAATACGCCAAGAGTGGTATTTCACCGGTGACTATTCGAAGGCTGGCGCCTCCGACATCAACGTCTCCCACCTATGCTACACATGACGAACCTAGAGCCAGTATTAGGTTACAGTAAAGGTTCACGGGGTCTTTCCGTCTTGGTGCGGGAACGTGGCGTCTTCACCACGACCACAATTTCGCCGAGTCCTTCGTGGAGACAGTATGGCTGTCGTTACGCTATTCGTGCGGGTCGGAACTTACCCGACAAGGAATTTCGCTACCTTAGGACCGTCATAGTTACGGCCGCCCTTCATTGGCGCTTCGACTCGCAGCTTCGATTGCTCTAACCACTCATCTTAACGTTCCAACAGCGGGCAAGCGTCAGTCTCTATACGTCGTCTTCGACGACTTCGCAGAGACCTGTGTTTTTAGTAAACAGTCGCAGCCATCGTTTTCCTGCGGCCACCTTGCGGTGGCTCCCCTTATCGCTAACTTACGGGGTTAATTTGCCTAGTTCCTTCACGTAAGGTTCTCTCGAGCGCCTGAGGCTATTCGCCTCGCCCTCCTGTGTCAGATTTGGTACGGTCACTGCTTCGCTCCCGCGAAGGTTTTCTCGGACGGACTTCCACCTGGTTGCCATCCGGACCGGAGATCACGCGAACGGATTTTCCTATCCGCCACCCCGATCCAGATACCGGCATCTAACAGCCGGACAGACTTCTACCCGCCGTCACTCCTCGTTCAACGCTAACAGTGGTGCAGGAATATTAACCCGCTTCCCATCGACTACGGCTTTCACCCTCGCCTTAGGGACCGACTAACCCTGGGCGGAATTGCCTTGCCCAGGAAACCTTAGGCTTACGGCGAGCGGGATTCTCACCCGCTTTCTCGCTACTCATCCCGGCATAATCACTTGGACCACGTCCACCGATGGTTACCCTCCGGCTTCAAACGCTCGTCCAACGCTCCCCTACCAAAGCACACGACTCCGTGTGCAGTCTGGAGTTTCGGCTCCATGCTTAGTCCCGTTCATTTTCGGCGCAGAGTTGCTCGACTAGTAAGCTATTACGCACTTTTTAAATGATGGCTGCTTCTAAGCCAACATCCTAGCTGTCTATGCAACCCCACCTCCTTAATCACACTGAGCATGGATTAGGGGCCTTAACTGCCAATCTGGGCTGTTTCCCTCTCGACCACGAAGCTTATCCCTCGTAGTCTGACTCCCAGGATATCAACGACGGTATTCGGAGTTTGTCTGGGTAGGGTAGGTTATGCACCCCCCTAGCCTGAACAGTAGCTCTACCCCCGTCGCGAAACTCCTGAGGCTAGCCCTAAAGCTATTTCGGGGAGAACCAGCTATCTACAGGTTTGATTGATCTTTTACCCCTAACCACAGGTCATCGGAGAATTTTTCAACATTCACCCGTTCGGTCCTCCACGAACTGTTACATCCGCTTCAACCTGCCCATGGTTAGATCACCTGTTTTCGGGTCTGGCGCACTCGACTGATATCGCACATTTCGCACTCGCTTTCGCTTCGGCTTCGGACTTCTGGCCCTTAACCTCGCCGCCTACGCCAACTCGCCGGGTCATTATGCAAAAGGCACGCCGTCACCCCATGAATAGGGCTCCGACCGCTTGTAGGTATACGGTTTCAGGTTCTCTTTCACTCCCCTAACAGGGGTTCTTTTCACCTTTCGCTCGCGCTACTCTTCACTATCGGTCACCAAGTAGTACTTAGCCTTGCGCGGTGGGCCGCGCTGATTCACGCCCGGTTCCACGGGACGGGCGCTACTCGAGATATCCGGCGGAGGCCGGCTGCTTTCGACTACGGGGCTGTCACCCTCTCTGGCCCGGCTTTCCAGCCGGCTCGTCTAGCAACCAACTTGCTCACTCCGTGCAGGTCCGCAACCACTGCTCCGGCTCTCACAACCCCACGCATGCAACGCCTGCGGGCTTACACATACATGGTTTGGGCTCTTCCCTTTTCGCTCGCCGCTACTGGGGGAGTCGATGTCTCTTTCCTTTCCTGCAGGTACTTAGATGGGTCAGTTCCCTGCGTTCCCTACCGCACGCTATGGATTCACGTACGGCCCACGAGGCTGTACCTCGTGTCGTTTCCGAATCTCGGACACCCCCGGGTCGAAGACTGCTTGCGTCTCACCGGGGCTTTTCGCAGCTTAGCCA
>PYER01000073.1 GCA_003017855.1 filamentous cyanobacterium CCT1 | reverse complement strand
TGAGGGGGCTAGGGTACCATGGGCCTAGCCTCGCAATCTGACTGAGAGACTTGCGGGGTTAGCTGTCTGTTGGTGTTGCAACCACCTTCAGACAGCGCCAAGATTTTCGAGTTCTGCAAGACAACCGCTCTGCTCGAACGGCTTAACGTAAAAGAGTACTGATACAGACGCTCTGCGTCAACCGTAGAGGATGGCAGGGTGCTCTGACAGATAGGTTAGACAGAATAGTTCTGCCTGTCTACCCTGGAGTAGGGAATTAGGCAGACAGAATCGATCCAGTAACTCGTTAGACCGCACTTATAAAATATGGTTTGCCCTGTCCTAATTATTATCGATATGCAGCTTGGGATGAGTTCACCGCACGCTGGAGAACGAAATAATCTATTTTCAGAGATGGAGATCGCCGGATTATTGAAAGCATGGCGTGGTGTTGCTGCGCCGATTGTGCACATTCGTCATATTTCTCGTACGCCAGGTTCACCCTTTTATCCAGGACAATCAGGCGTTGAATTTCAACCTGAACTCACGCCCCTCGATACAGAACACGTAGTTGAGAAGAATGTTCCTGATGCGTTTATCAATACAGGGCTTGAACGATGGCTTCATGTAAGAGGGTTCAATACCGTTGCGATTGTAGGGGTTAGCACTAACAATTCTGTCGAAGCAACAGCAAGAACAGCAGGTAATCTTGGATTCAGAACCTTCGTGGTCTCAAATGCTACCTTTGCCTTTGCGAAAACGGATTTTGCTGGCGTGTACCGGACTGCAGATGAGGTTCACGCTATGGCACTTGCAAATCTTCAGGGTGAATACGCTACAGTCATTTCATCAAACGAACTGAAAAATATCCTTGTGGGCTCATTGAACTGAGGATATTTCCCTGGACCAACTAAACCAAGCTAAATTAGGCTAGAACTGACGAAGCTCTGATTACTGCCGGTTAAACTTAACCTACGACTCTTCACTTGGGAGACACTGATATGAATCTATCTGAGGTTCTTCCCTCTGTCCGCCAACTATCCATCATTGAGAAGCTTAAGCTGATTCGGATCTTGGCAGAGGATCTAGAGGCAGCAGAGGATATCTCGCCCTTAGAACCCTTCAAAACCTATGATTTGCCAACCCCCTACAACAGCTTCGGGGCTGGCGCTACGTTAATGCAAGCTTTAGAGTCGGCGGATCAGGCTTAATTGTCATGCGTTTCCGCTATTCCACTACCGATTCCTCCCAAAACGAGTTCGATAGCCTTCCACGGGTGCCACTCATCCTTCGTCGTGAGGGGCGTACAGTCGAAGCCCTTGGTCTGGTTGACAGCGGCGCAACCGTCAACGTTATGCCCTATGAACTGGGTCTACAGCTTGGGGCTACCTGGGATAACAGCAGAGCCATCATTCAACTGGCAGGAAATTTGGGCAACCAATCAGCTACACCATTCTCCGCAATGGTTCAAGTTGGGGATATTGCTCCAGTTCAATTAGCCTTTGCTTGGACTAAAAGCCCCAATGCACCATTGATTCTAGGACAGACAAACTTTTTCATGGAATTTGATGTGTGCTTCTACCGTTCCAAAATGGAGTTCGATATTAAGCCCAAGTTGCCGTAAACGGTCTAACACCTCAGCGCAGCGAACGGTCTAAAGGCTCTGGTTAAGCCACATAAGTTGCCTACCGCCGCTGGCTTTCACCATTGTGTTGCTCAATATATTCCCTTGTTGTCGCATTCTTGCTGTGGCTAGCTTTGTGAGGTTTTTGGCTGCACAATCACGACTGAACGCTTGAACCTGACGGAGGCAGATTTATGACAAAGGCTATTCAGTAATCACAAATAGCGGCCCAGTAAATCTGGTTTGAGCATTTGGCTTCGAGATGATACAAGCCAAAAAGCTCAATGACTTCCCATACCTGAAGCAAGACAATAGGCGATCGCACCCTCAAGCCAAATCATCAAGGGTGCATTACGGCCCAGCCTTGCAGGCCGATAATGCACCCGGTATCGCTCGCCTACAGGCGATCGCGCAGCCTCCCCATAGAAGACTCGCTCTGCTCAACCGGTACCGCCGAGGGCACCTGCACCCCGCGTGTGGCGTGAGAACCCACGATTTCCTTCAAGGTGAGGGCATTCAAAAAGGCCACCATCAACGCCACACAGCCCAGCATTTGAAAGAACAGCTTGTCGCCTGCCACGCCCTGGGGCAAGAGGCTATACACCGTCAGGTAAACCACCGCGCCGACGTTGCCGTAGGCCCCCACGTTACCTGCAATCTGGCCGGTAATGCGCGGCTTGATCAGCGGCACAATGGCGTAGGTTGCCCCCTCGGCGGCCATCACAAAGAACGACGCCACCATCGTCATGATCACCACCACGAGGAGCGGAATGCCCTGACCAAACAGGCTAAACAGCAGGTAGCCAACCCCAGTGCCCGCGATGGTAATCACCAGGGTGAGCTTGCGGCTGCCCAGCCGGTCAGAGAGCAGCCCGCCGCCCGGTCTTGCCACCAGGTTCATAAAGGCGTACATGCCTGCCACCGCGCCAGCGACGGCGGCGGTGAGGCCAAAGCCGCGCTCAAAGTAGGTGGGCAGCATCGACACCACCGCCAGCTCAGAGCCAAAGCAGGCCACGTAGGCCATTTCCAGGTTAAAGACTTGCGAAAAGCGGTAGCGCTCTTCGGGGGCGTAGCGCTTCTGTCCGGTCATCAGGGGTTTGTTGGCCTGCCAGGTGCTGTAGGACTGAAACAGGTAGAGGCCGAGCAGAAGCACCCCAATCAGCGCCAGGGTTGGCAGGGTGATGAACTCAACGGTGGTCAAGCGCCAGGCAATCAGCCCCAGCACGGCGACCAAAGGAATGTTGGCGGCCAGCAAAAACCAGAAGTCGCGCTGGGTGGTCACTTCCATGCCCGCGCTGCTGGGGGGACGCTGGTAAACCTTGCCAGGAGGCGTATCGGTAACGCTGAAGTAGTAGATGACGCCGTAGCAGGCGGCAGCGATGCCGGTGAGGGCGATCGCCAGCCGCCAGTTGACCTGGCCTGCGCTCAAAAAGCCCAGGGCCGTTGCGATCGAGGGCAGGGTAAAGGCCGCCCCCGCCGAGCCAAAGTTGCCCCAGCCGCCGTAGATACCTTCGGCCAGGCCAATTTCGTTGTCGTCAAACCACTCGGCCACCATGCGAATGCCCACCACGAAGCCGCAGCCGACAATGCTCAGCGCCAGGCGGGAGTAGACCATCTGCTCAAAATTTTGGGCCATCGCAAAGGCCAGGCAGGGAATCGCCGCATAGATCAGCAGGCAGGAGTAGGTAATGCGCGGCCCAAAGCGATCGAGCACCATGCCGATGATGATGCGGGCGGGCACCGTCAGCGCTACGTTGCAGATGGCGATGGTGCGCATTTGCGGGTCGCTCAGCCCCAGGTCGGCCTTAATGGCCGTAGACAGCGGGGCAAAGTTGAACCAGACCACAAACGACAAAAAGAACGCAAACCACGTCATATGCAGGATTCTGTACCTGCCGCGGAACGACCATATTCCAGCCATAATCACTAACTCCAAATAAATCCAGTGTTTTGAAGAGGTGCATAGCCTCGCCAAAAGCTGAGGCGGCGACAATTCGCCCCTCTCAACAGCTCAGCTTTAACGACTCAAAACCTATAGAAACAAGCTTGCTATAGAGGAAAAGGCCAGACAGCCTAAATCAACTCAAAGAAAATTTTGAGACCGCTAACCCCTAAACGGGAAAGCTTATGTCCGTTCAAAAATCATGAACTCAACTAAGCTCTATCTACGGGTAAAGCTTACGGGTGACGACCGGGGTGCTTTGTGTAAGTGCCTACAAAAGTTTTTTGTCTATGGTTCTTATGCGTCACCGCGATGCGCTTCCTGCAACATCGCCCGATTCGGCAACAGATGAGTTTTAAGTCTTTTGGTGATTTCTGTATCTAAAGCTACAGAATGGCTAAGATGAAGGGAGATGATTCACCGCTCTACCCCACCATGAAATTTCAATCTCCTGAAGCTGCGATCGCTCTTCACCGTCTGGAGCTGCTGGCCACCGTCGCCGCTGTTTTTGCCGCAGCCATCTTTGTCGGTACGGCCTCTACCCTGGTTGCGATCGAGCGGGCCGAAACAGCCCAAACCGGTGTTCTGCCCAGCGAAGCCGTGCTGTGGCAGAGCCTGGGCGACAAAGACTAGGCCGAAAGGGTTTCAGCTCGTTGAGCCAGAGTGGTGGGGCACCAGGCTCAACGAGCTGAGTTGGTAACTTCAAAGGGGAGTTGATGGCTGTAGCCAATCGGGTAAGGCCGTTTGTCAGACGAGCGTTTGAACGTTTGAACGCTTTATCGATGTCTTAACCCAGGGAACTCTGATTACATTTCAATGGAATGCTCTGAGACGGTAGGTTAATGCTGCTCTCAGACGACCCTAATAGTATTTTAGGCTACATTTATTTGGTTCTCAGCTCGGCCCGGCATTGTAGAAGCCGTAGACCACAAGCAAGCAAAGCCAATCCCTTTGCTGAAGGAGAACCCTATGAAACGCTACTTATCTGGTTTGACCATTGTGCTGTCCACCCTGGCTCTAGCAACGGCGGCCAATGCTGCCCAGACCAATTTCAGCGACCTGACTGCCGATCTCAACGGCGATGGCGTCGTCACCATTACCGAACTGCTCAGATACAACCGTGACCAGCGCGACTAGCGATCGCCCAGTCACCCCAATTTCTCTGAGTCAAACCCATAACCCTGGCGAGCCCGCAGCTTAAAACTGCGGGCTCGCGAGTATGTGTCCTCTCAGCGCTATCAGACTCCTTAGCTGAGGTTTGCTAGGTGCAGTGTCATCACCAGTTGGCAGGATTGGCCTAAATGCACGACAGGCGGAGCCAAAGGAAATGATGCCTATTCTGGTATGAAAAACAACTAACGAATGGTCAATGGCAGGCGCTAGGCAACGACTGTAGAATCTCTATCTATGCTGCGATCGCCGATAGCTATGCGAGTAACTGTTAGCAACCTAATCGTCAGCCTTAGCGTTCTCCTGATGGTGAGTACGCTACCCGCCCAGGCCCAGTCCGATCGCCAGATTGCAGCCCTAGTCGAGGCGCTGCGTCAGGCCGCACCCCAAACGGGCAGCGCCGATGACGGGCTCTACAGCGACTGGCAGATTATGCCAGCAAACATTCCCCGGTGGTCAAGATCCTGCATCGGCCGTGAGCTCACGCCGACTGAGTTTGAGGCCAGCCCAGACGTTGCTCGCTCGGTGGTGACCTGCATTATGCGTGACGTGCTGGAGGATGAGTACGTGGCGAGCGGCAACGATGAACTGCTAGCGGTACGGCGATCGGCGGCCTGGTGGATGCGCGGCGACCCGTCTCAATACAACAACGCTGACATCGCAGACTACGTTCAAAAAGTGGTGGATGCCTATGCGCAGCAGGGAGCGTCGACAGCGGCAGCCACCCCTCAGGCTGCTCCGCCTGCACAGCAACCGCCTCAGTCCTCCGAGTTTGATCGCTACATGGCGGCCGGATATGAGGCGACCCAGCAGCGCGATTACGAGACCGCGCTGCTCTACTTTCAGCGCGCCTTAGACGAACGCCCCAACAACACCTACGCTCAGCAGGCCATCCAAAATGTTGAGCAGTACCGCACGGGCAACTCTGAAGATGCCTCTGGTGATCAATCTCAGCCCAATTCTCAGTAGCCTATGAAACCTTTATCTGTTGGTTTGGCCGCCGCTATGTCCGTCGTTAGCGCTTCTGGTGCGCTGGCCCAATCGAGCCAGGCGGATTGGGTTGAGGTAACGCGCAATGCGGTGGGCGATCGCTTCCTGGTCGAGCGCAACTCCATTGAACTGAGGGATGGCGCGGTCTGGTATTGGGAACATCGCGATTTTCCGCAGCCGAATAACGCCTTTATTGGCGTAGAGCTAGAGCGCCCGGTCTATGGTGCCACGCTGTACCGCTCGGTCGATTGTGTGGGCGGTGTCGCTCGGCTGAGGCAAATTATTGCCCGCGACCAGGAGCAGGAGGTAATTCAGCGCCTTAACTATGGCGATGCTGGCCCGTTGTCACAGCCTCAGCCTGGCAGCAGCGCCGCCGCCGTTCTGAACTTTGTCTGTGAGCAGGCCCAGGCTGCACCCGCTGATGCTCCATGAGGTTTAATTGACTTAACCGTAACCCACAACACGACAGGCCAAGGAGCGATTGTGTTGAATGGGAGCACCCTTGAGAACAATGCAATGACTGCAGTAGGTGTGATCGAGAGCATCTGGCGCTACCCCGTCAAAAGCATGGGCGGCGAACAGCTTGACGAAGTGTTTGTGGCCTTTGCCGGGGTGATGGGCGATCGCCTCTACGGGCTGATTGACGACAAAGGCAATCCAGCTTTTCCCTGGCACACCGCTCGCGAGCAGGAAGATTTGCTGCAGTACAAACCTCGCTACAAGCGCCACAGCGCTACGCTTAAACCCGAGCACTTGGAGGCCGCGCAGAGTTTAGGGCCTG
Organism: filamentous cyanobacterium CCT1; assembly: GCA_003017855.1. GTDB lineage: Bacteria > Cyanobacteriota > Cyanobacteriia > Phormidesmidales > Phormidesmidaceae > Nodosilinea. The sequence continues at coordinate 17,994 of PYER01000073.1, read as the reverse complement.
GGATCAATCCTGTCTATCCTGATGAAGAACAGTTTGCGGTCGAGGTCGAAACTCCGGATGGACAGACTTTTGACCTGAGCAGCGAGGCGTTTATGGCTCACCTGAAAACGGTAGCCAAGAGCGATACTTTGCAGCTCAAGTTCACTCAAAGAAGCCAGTACGACTGTCGCCCCCTTTCCCTGTTCTCGCTGCAAACCTGCGGTCAGCTCAGCGAAGAGCTCGCGATGGAGGTTGACAAGCGCCGGTTCAGAGCCAACTTCTACGTGACCTGGAGTGACGGCAAACCGCCCCTTTACGAAAAAGACCTGGTCGGTAGTCGGCTGAAGATAGGCGATCGCCTCGAAATCAGCATCCTAGAGCGCGACCCCCGCTGCAAAATCATCACCCTAGATCCAGATACCTCTGAGGCTAACCCCAAGATTATCAAACATGTTTCCCAAGCCCACGAGGGGTATGCGGGGGTCTATGGGGCCGTACTGGTCGAAGGCATGGTTAAAACCGGTGATTCAGTAGCGGTTTTAGATTAGATCCTTATACCGAATCTTGCTTATATACCCCGGTTTGTAGGGGCATTGCATGCAATGCCTCTATGAGATCTCTGTTCTGAATCGGGTTTTCTCAAGGCAAATTTGATCTCAATTGAAGTCTTATAGCCGTAGCCGTCACGATTAGGACGTGTTATCCGGGGTAATTCTGGACCGTCATTCCCGCGTAGGCGGGAATCCACGCTGGAGGAGCTGCTCTCGAATGGATTCCCGTTGCCACGGGAATGACGGTTCTGCTTCGTCCTAACCCAAGTGGCTGTAGCTATAACTCATGCCTGATTCAGCAACGCCGCTTTTTCTAACGCTCACCCGTCTGTCAAGGTTGCCCTCGGCTGCCCAGACGAGGGCGCTTCGGCTTTGGGACGGGGGACTCTAGCCCCAGATAGCTCGACAGCCAAAACACGCACAGGTAAAACGGCCCCGTATCAAGCAGCGCCGCCACCAGCTTAAACACGTAGCCGTAGCCAATAAAGCGAATCAGCTGCGGCCACAGTTCCTGCCCCGCCTCAATGGGCAGCGCTCCGGCCAAAAAGTGGGTGATCAGCACGACGGCGATGGTGTCGACTAGCTGGCTGATCAGGGTGGAACCATTGTTGCGCAGCCACAGGTGCTTGCCGTTGGTTAACTCTTTCCAGAAGTGAAATAGGTAAACATCGACAAACTGAGCCGCCATGTAGGCCAGCATGGAGGCGGTTACGGCCCCAAAGGTAAGGTTGCGAATTTCAAAAAAAACCGGCAGTCGTCCGGCAGCATCGCGCGCAATTTCGCCGGTGGCGGGGTCGAGGGTTTCAAACCCCGGCAGCAGGCCGCCCACCCAAACGATAAAGAGCACCCAGACGTTGAGCAGTAGCCCTACCCACACGACCTGGTTGGCCTTTTGCTTGCCGTAGAGTTCTGAGATCAGGTCGGTGCAGAGAAAGGTCAGCGGGTAGGGCAGCACACCCACCGCTACGGTGACGGCAAAACTGCCCCAGGTAAACACGTTGACAAACCGGCTAATGCTGAGAATGTTGAGCATGCCCAGGGTGCCAAGAAACAGCCCCGACAGCACCAAAAACACCACGTCGCGCCGATTTTGCAAATACTCTGGCACCGGACCATAGACCGCCGCAGTCGCTGAAGGCTCTACTTTCATTGCTGGAATTTCTCTCTACAGAAAGATTGACCAAACTACCCCAGCTTACCAACTGAATTTCGCGGCTGACCGCTAGCCCAGACATTCTTTGACCTGTAAACGGCTGCCGTTGACAAAATCGGCTCCGGCTTGGGCCTGTTTGCCGCTGGGCTTGACCTGACGCAGCAGCAGCAGCCCGTCGCCAGTTTGCACCACAGGCCCCTGACCCTTGAGCAGGCCAACTACGGTGCCGGGCGAAAAACTGCGCTGGGCAGCTTTAGCCGCAATGGCTTCTACAGCGTCCTGTAGGGCCGCTAATTCTGAGGGCAGCTCTGCCCAGTAGGGGTCGCCCAAAGGGGCGGTAGCCATCACCTTGAGCGGCTGCCCCCGCAGCGACGTGACGCAGTTGGGGTAGAAGCCGCGCACCTGGTTGTGAAGCGCGATCGCCCCCTTTCCCCAGTCCAGCTCAAAATCTTCTTTTTGAATCAGCGGTGCGTAGGTGGCCAGGGCGTCATTTTGCGGTTCTGGGCTGAGGGTACCGGCCTGCAGACCGTGCAGGGTCTCGACTAGCAGGTCGGCGCACTGCTGCGATAGGGCCGCCGCCACCTCTCCGGCGGTATCGAGCAGCCCGATGGGCAGGTGCGACTTGAGCAGCATATCGCCGGTATCCATGCCCAGGTTCATCTGCATGGTGGTCATGCCGGTGATGCGATCGCCGTTGACGATGCACCACTGAATTGGGGCCGCCCCCCGGTAGGCGGGCAGCAGCGAGCCGTGGCCGTTGATGCAGCCCAGCCGAGGCATGTCCAGAATGCGCGCCGACAGCAGCTGACCGTAGGCCACCACCACAAAGGCATCGGCCCCGATCGCCTCCAGGGCGGTAAGGGTGGCCTCGTCTTTTTTGATGCGGGCGGGCTGCAGCACAGGGCAGTCTCCCGCCGCCTGCTTCACGGGGGAGGCATCGACCTGGTTGCCCCGGCCGCGACGGCGATCGGGCTGGGTGACGACGGCGGCTACCTCAAAGCCCGGCTCGGCCAGCAGCCGTTGCAGGCTGGGCACCGCAAACTGAGGCGTACCAAAAAATACAAGGCGCATAGGTTATTTACCGGGCACATTATCTACCGGGAACAATGCCAATTTCGACCCGCCGGTTGCGCGATTGGTCAGCGCCAGCCTCAATGACGAGGGGGCGGGTGCTGCCGTAGCCCACCGCGACCCAGCGGCTGCCGCTGCCCTCCAGCTGCGGGGCTAGATACTCCTGCACCGCCAGAGACTGCTGCAGGGTCAGCTGACTGGCAGGTTCAGGGGCAGTGGTGCTGTCGGTGTGGCTGCCCACCAGCAGGGTGGCGGCACCATAGCGGTTCAGATCGGGCGCAATGGTGTTGAGCAGCTGCTGGCCGGGGGTAGTGAGGGTGCTGCTGCCCGGTTCAAACAGCAGGGCGCTGGGCAACACCACGCGATCGCGCACCAGGGGAAAGCGCGGCTCCTGGTAGGGCGTTAGGGCCACAGGCTCAGCGGCGGGCAATGGCTCAGCGGGCAATGGCTCGGCAGCGGGCGACGGCGTTGCCGGAGCATCCGCTGCCGCGTTGTCAGCGTTGAAGCGCTGGTCAAGGCGCTGAAAACGGGCTTCGATGCTGCCGGTAGAAGGCAGGTCCAGGTCAGTTTCCAGTTCTTCTAGACGGGTGTTGAGGCTAGATATGTCCTGGCTCAGGATGTTGAGGTCTGTGGCGATGCGATCGCGATCGCTCAGGGGCGACCGCTCGGTAGCAGCGTCTGTCCCTGGAGACTCTGGGGTTGCAGATTCTGGTGCCGGTGCCTCTTCCGGCGCTATCCCCACGTCCCTGTCTCCCCGCCACCACTGGGGCAGCTGCTGCAGCTTACGCAGGGTTTGGCTGCTGCTTCGCAGAGCTACTTCCGTCAGCGGTGGCTCTGCACTGCGGGCCGGAAACGTCTGCGCCACCAGCATGCCGACTATCCAGCCAAAACTGACGCCGATCCCCAGCAGGATCAGGCGCACCACCAGAGTCCACAGGGCGTGCAGCCCAGACCCCAAGCCAGATCGAGGCTTGGGCGCCGGAGGTCCTGGCGCTGGTGCAACCGGCGCTGGAGAAACCGGGTCAAAACCTCCCGCCGACGGCGCTTGATTTGGGGTCGGGGGTGGCAGATCGGGGGAATCGGCCATGGCGTAGTTCAGCTCAAAACTTTGGACTGCGGCGCTGGGGTAGATCGAGGACGGATCTAGCCTCACTGGGGCCAACCATCCCACGGGCTAACTTCTAGCACGCCGCCCTCAGTGAACACTACCTGAAAGTCGGCCTGATTGCGATTATTACCAGGGGCGCTGTCAGGTGCGCTGTCAGAAGCCGTTACCAAACTCGCCAGCGGTGTCTCTTCGGCCAGCAGGCCAGCGGCGGCGTTGAGCGGCTCGTAGCCCACTACCTCGCCCGCCTCGGTCAGCCGCACCCGATATCGCAGGTCTTCGTTGGCCGACAGCGGCTCTAGCTCGGCCAAAATGTCGTCATAGAGGGCGCTGTTGAGGGCGCGAATGCGATCGCCATCGGTGATCTTATTTTCTAGGGTAGGCAGTTCTGCCGCCGCTGCCGCCGTGGCCCCCGTCACCTCAGCAGAGGCATTGACCGGCTCGACGACAACCTCCCCAGCGGGTGTAAAGGTAGCTAGAAACTGGGCTACCGGCTCCAGCACTGGCTCCGCTGCGTCCACGGGCACAAAGGCGAGTTGAGGCAGAGGGGTGTTGTCGACCTCGGTCAGGGCCAGGTCATTTTCATACTTGTAGCCCAAAATATCGCCGTCTTCTGAAACTGCCATGCGGTAGGCCAGATCGCCAGTGGGGCGCGGGGCATCGGCCCAGGCCTCCTGTAGACGACGAGTCACATCTGACCGCAGGAGGTCAAGGGTAGCGGCGTCAGTGATGGCTGGAGCGGTTTCCAGACGCTCCAGTTCCGCCGCCGCTGAGGTGGCTGAACCCGCCGCGTCATCCAGGGACGCCTCATCCGGGTCGGTAGATGGATCACCCGCCGCCGGGTTAGGAGCCGCTGCGGGGGCATTTGTGCTCGACTCAGCCGGAGCCGCCGATTCAGACTCGGGGCGATTGGGCTCAAATTCGGGTGGGGGCACGAAGAACAGGGCCAGGCCAGCGGCGGCTAGCACAGCGGCGCCCAGGGCCGCAGGGGCGGCGCGTTGGGCTATGGGCTCGGTGGGCTGCACCAGCCGCCGCGACACGGCCTGAAACTGAGCCGTCAGGTCAGGCAGGGTTTGGGTGTCGGTCAGAAGCTGATCGACTGCCTCCATCAGGTCGTAGAACTGTACCGTGGTGAGTTTGACGTCGAGCGGCGGCTGGGCATTGACGTCGCTGAGGGGTTCGCCCAGGGGCTGCTGATGCACAATCAGGTGGTGGTAGTCGCTCTCCCCCGGCTTGATCTCTACGATCGGGGGCGTTGTGCCCCGGTCCGGGTAGGGCACTCCGCTGAGCAGCTGCTGCCCATAGCGGCTAACGGCAACCACCAGGCTGTCCAAGAACTCACGCCCACCGGCTAGAGTTGCATCGGTGGCACCGGGCAGGTGGCACTCGGCATTCATCAGCACCGCCAGGGGCGAAAGGGGGTCGTTGGCGTCGGCGCTCAGCCCCTCTAAAACCAGGTTGCAGTGGGGCAGAGTGTACTGCCGTTGAACGGTCATGATACTTCTCCGTCAAACAGGCTACTCCAGAGGCGCTGGGGACCAAGCACCCCCGAGCACAGCAGCAGTTGTTGCAAAAGCTGAACCGCTAGCTCGTCGAGCTTTTCGTCGGTGCTGTAGGCAATTACCCCGGCCCGGCGGGGGTTCATGCGAGCCCGAAAGTGGCTGCGAAAGCGGCTGAGGTAGTCGGCCAGGCGAAAGTGATGCTGGGGTGAAAGCTGCCTGTCGGCCAGCTGCTGGTAACCCACCAGCAGTTGGCGCACCAGCACCGTCAGCCGTCGCGCCAGGGTACAAATGATAATCACCAGAGCCTTGGCCTCTTCAATCGAGAGGGGGCGGCGCTGGCTGTAGCGGCGCATTGGGTTGGTGCCCCGCAGCAGCCACAGGTGCACCCGGTTCTTCACCAGACCCTCCAGGGCTAGCTCGCGGGAAATCGCCAGCATGGCCTCGCCACCGCCCAAATCAAGCGCCTCGATCGCCAGCAGCAGCAGATCGAGCTGAATGCGCGCCCGACGTGGGCACTCATCGTTAGGTAGGCCTGGATTGGTGAGGGTGTCGAGCACCAGGGGAGGCTGGGGAGCAGGCGGGCTATCTACTGGCATTCAGCTTCGAGGTTATTACGAACAGCATTCTATCAAAACACGGTTAGGCCCCGCCCGTCCGGAGAGATTGCCGAACTCGGCCTTCGCCGTGGGCGTCTATGGTAATTCATCCAGCAGAAAGGGGACTAACTACCCATCCACCCATCCACGCACCTACCCACCCACTCAATTCGTATCCGCCAGCTTAGTCATCCCCTTCACAAACCACTTGCCATCCTGGCGCACGAGGTCATACTGCATTCTAAGCGTGTCGTCATAGGCGGCATTGGCATTTTCAACGCCAAATTCGAACAGCCGCGCCTGCTCAGACACGATGGCCACCGCCTGGAGCTGGTCGGCGGTGGGGTCATCGGGAGTCACCGACTCCACCTCGACATTGTGCTCGTACTCCCAGTACCAGCTTTCTTGAGCGGCGGCATCGGCCCGGCGAGTCCACTGGGTGAGCACCGGCTCTAGCAGAATATCGTCGAGGCGATCGCCCTGGTAGTTTTCACCCAACGCCTGCCGCTTGATCTCTAGCCAGTCGTTAATCACCTGACTGGCCATATCGTTAACGCCGATTTCGGTGGCAGCCGGGGGCGCTTCTGGAATCTCAAAGGCCGGCTGATCAACGCTAATAGCCAGGGGTTGCCCCGAGATTCTAGGCCCGCTAAAGGCTGACGTGACCCAGCTCAGCGCCCGCATGGTGCCAAAGCCCAGGATGCCAACGCCGACAACGCCTGCGGCTCCTACCATGGCGAGTCGTCCCCAGCGCGGGGCGCGGCGGCGATCGCGCGAACCGGGAGCTATCCCAGGCGGAAAGGCCTGCCCCGGCGCCAGGGCCGTGTCGGCGTCGGCGTCGGCCACAGAGCGAGGGCCAACCGGGGGTGGGCTGGCGGCTTCGCGATCGCCCGCTGCCATCATTTTCCCCTCCGGAGAAAGCTGAGCTACCCGCTCGGCCACCGAGAGATCGTCCGGCTCGTCATCGCGAAAATCAAAGCCTGCGGCACTGGGGCCAGCCGAGTCACCCGACTGGGTCCAGGGATCGGGCGGGCTGTGGCGGCGGCTGCCGTTGCGGGTCGGGGTGCCGCTGTCGGTCGGGGTCGAGTAAGCGCCGTTGCCGTTGCTGCCATAGCCCCGCCCGGTTCGCGCCTCGGTTCGCGCTGCTGGAGAGCCGCCTCGACGGGACGGCGTGACCGGCATCGTGGGAGCCCCAATCGGCAGCGACCCCTCAATCGTCGGAAACGGCTCGGTAGAAAACTGGGCGGTAGCACCCTGGGGCGACGACGAAAACTGGGTTGAGGAGCCCGGCGCCCCGGTTTGAGACCAGCGCGGCTCCGTGGCGCCAGGGCTGGAGGGCATTGTCTCTAGGTAGGCCTGCACCTGGGCATCGGCAAAGTAGTCTTTGAGGGTAGCCTCCTGGTCTTTAAAGTCGCGGAAGTGGGGAAACAGCTCGTCTTTGAGCCAGCGCTCAGCGTAGAGGCACAGCCCCGGCAGCAGGTCGGGCGACTGACGCGAGTGCTCGCGAATATAGGCCAGCGGCTCGTACTCCTGGCTGAGTTCGAGCGCGCGATTGGCCTCTTCGGTCTGGCCCAGCAGCAGGGCACACACAGCCTGCTCCAGATGCACATCCTGCTGACCCCCCAGGCGCAGCAGCAGCTGCTTGGCTCGGCGCACCAGGGCGGGCTGGTGGCGGGCAAATCCTCGGGCCAGCAGGGCGTACACCGTCAGGTAGGTGGCCACGGGCGAGGGGCGGCGGGCCTCGTGCTCAAACAGCTCCTGCTGCTCTGAAGCGGTCAGGTAGTCGCGCAGCTGCTGAATAAACCGCAGAAAATCGTCGATCGCGAGTCCCGAGAGATCGTCGTCGCTGCCCTCAATGCCGCCCCGGTCTTCGAGCATGGCCTTGAGCAGCTTGAGCCCCTGACGGCGCTCACGGGTCTGGTCGAGGGGCCGGGCCAGCAGCTCCAGAATGCGGTAGGGCCGCAGCTTGTACAGCTCGGTCTGAATTTCGGCCCGAATGGCCGGAAAGTGGTTGCCCCGGGCCAGCAGCTCGTGACCCGTCTGCAGCGACTCGGCAGCAATTTCGTACTGGCGCTGCTGCCACTGCTCGCGACCCAGCTCCAGGCAGGCCAGGGCCAGGGTGAGCACCACATCGTCCTGGGCGGGGGCGGGGCTGGCCATGCCGCCGTTGGCGTAGGGATTGCTGAGCTGGGGCTGACCCAGCTGCAGCACCTGCTCGTATTCTCCCAGCTCCAGCAGGATTAGCAGGGCTCCCACCAGCTGGTCGGACTCGATTTCAATCTTGGAGCTTTGGGCTTCACTGCCGCCGGGTTCAGTCGCCAGCGATCGCAGCGCCGCTTCCCCCACGTCGGCGCTCACCTCCAGGCCCGGAATGCGTCCCTCGGTAAGAGGGTCAGGCCCCATATCGACGGTGTAGGCACTGGCCAAAAACTTGCTGTCGTAGTCGCGGCGGCGATCGCGATCTGACAGTACCGCGTAGGCCTCGTCAATGAGCTGTTTGCGCGCCTCAATGGCGGCGGCCGAAAATTCGCGTCGGGGCAGCTGCAGGCCGCGATCACGGTGGGCCTGAGCCAGCTGATTGGCGGTCGCCTGAATGGGTAACCCCAGAATTCGGTAGTAATCTAACGGAATTTGCACGGCTCACGTCCCCAACAGCGAATTCACTCGAAATGGTATCCAAAAAGATTTATTGCGGACTGCTCAACCCGCTGAATTTTTAACCGCCACTGGAGGCCAAAATTCATTCCTTTCAACCCTAGTTAGCCAACCTGCGCTCCTGGATCTGCCCCTCTGTCCTTCCCTCTGGCCTCCTGACCAGCTTTGCCCTGAGGTCGGTTTACGGTCGATTTCTCGCCCATGGCGATTGTCACCATTCCATTCGCTGGTAAAGACCTGGGGAAATAGCTACACCCTATCGCGTTTGCCCCCAAACCAGGTCAAAAGTGAAGTTTATAACACATGTCTGCTCTTGCCGTCAGAGGTAGCGGCTATCCTTGACGGACCCAGCCGATCAGACCAGCGACCCAGCCATGGCCGGGTCGCTGCGATCGCGCCTCAAAAGGCCGTCCTTCTCCCCAGGGTGCGTCATTGAGTCTGGCCCCAAGCCTGAGCCCATCAGCGCTGCCACGCCCCAAACACACGAGGGCAGGCTAAGGGCTCTGTAACCACTGATTCCTGGTCATCAAAAAAGGATTGATGATGGCCCTCAGGGCAGCGTCAGGACTGATCAGGACTAAAATCAGGGGTTTCGTAGTTTGGGTGAAACGAAGTGAAACCCAACACCAGTAGGGGTTCCATTGAGTTCTGCTAGGGCGCCATCCAGCCTACAAATTTAGGTTTGACAGACCACTGGGGCAGGAGATTAAAGATTAAATAAAGATCCTTGGCCTTCGCTCTGGCAGGCTAAGTTAGCCGCAGCAGTAGTAAGGAGTATGGTGCCCTGCGGGCTTGTTCCCTTGAGGATGCTAAGGGGGACGCTGAAGGCTAGGAATGCCAGAGTTAGCCCTGGGCCGGGTCGAGGTTGAACGCGGCTTTTGGCTGCGGCTCCTGAGTGCGCTTAAGAAGCAGCACCGAACACCGTTGCTGGGCGACTCACTCAGTATGATGGTGGGCATATCTCGGCCCGGCCTCTGCCCAGGGGGGATACTTTTCGGTATAGTCAAATGTTGGACATCGCGGCGTAGGACCCAGCAAAATCCATGGTTCAAGAACGGACGTTACCCCAATTTCAGGCTCCCCCGGCCCAAATCTCCCCTGAGCAAGGGCTGGTCCTTTACGAAGACATGATTTTGGGGCGCTTCTTCGAAGATAAGTGCGCCGAGATGTATTACCGGGGCAAAATGTTCGGGTTTGTGCACCTCTACAACGGTCAGGAAGCCGTCTCCAGCGGCGTAATTAAGTCGCTGCGCTCCGATGACTACGTGTGTAGCACCTACCGCGACCACGTCCACGCCCTCAGCGCCGGGGTGCCCGCCAAAAACGTGATGGCCGAGCTGTTTGGCAAAGAGACCGGCTGCAGCAAGGGCCGGGGCGGCTCGATGCACCTGTTTTCGAGTGAGCACAACCTGCTGGGCGGCTTTGCCTTTATTGGCGAAGGCATTCCCGTTGCCCTGGGGGCCGCGTTTCAGTCGCGCTACCGCCGCGATGCCCTGGGCGATACCAGTGCCGACCAGGTAACCGCCTGCTTCTTTGGCGATGGCACCAGCAACAACGGTCAGTTTTTTGAATGCCTGAACATGGCGGCGCTGTGGAAGCTGCCGATCCTGTTTGTGGTGGAAAACAACAAGTGGGCGATCGGTATGGCCCACGAGCGCGCCACTTCCCAACCCGAGATCTATAAGAAAGCCTCAGTGTTTGGCATGCCCGGCATTGAGGTCGACGGCATGGACGTGATGGCCGTACGGGCCGTCGCCCAGGAGGCGATCGCCCGAGCCCGAGCCGGCGAAGGCCCCACTCTGATCGAGTGCCTCACCTACCGCTTTCGGGGCCACTCGCTGGCCGACCCCGACGAGCTGCGATCGAAGGCCGAAAAAGAGGCCTGGCTGGCCCGCGACCCGATCAAGCGATTTGAGGCCTACCTGGTCGAGCACAACCTGGCCGAGGAAGGGACGCTCAAGGAAGTGCGCGATCGCATTCAAACCACCATCGACGATGCCCTCACCTTCGCCGAAGATAGCCCCGAACCCAGCCCTGACGATCTCTACAAGTACATCTTTGCTGAGGATTGATCTCTAACCAGCGATCCCGAACCAGGGAAGAGTTTGAAAACTAGTCAGTTGCATGGTGGGCAGTGCCCACCCTACGGGTTTCTGGAAACGGTGCATTGCGGCACAGCATTGGCATGAAAATCGCCAAAGTCGTTAGTCGCCCACCCATCCACCCCCTTTCTCCCTACGGGAGACGCTAACGCGTTGGCGAAGCCTGTCCACAGGACAAACGAATCCGCTCAGGGACCATCACCCACCTACCCTCCCATCCGTCCACCCATCCACTCACCCACATCCCAACAATGGCAGAAACCCTCCTATTCAACGCCCTCCGCGAGGCCATCGACGAAGAGATGGGCCGTGACGACACCGTTTTTGTGCTGGGCGAAGACGTTGGCGTCTACGGCGGTTCCTACAAGGTCACCAAAGACCTGTACAACAAGTACGGCGAGCTGCGCGTGCTCGACACCCCGATCGCCGAAAACAGCTTTACCGGCATGGCGGTAGGGGCGGCGATGACCGGCCTGCGCCCGATCATTGAGGGCATGAACATGGGCTTCTTGCTGCTGGCCTTTAACCAAATCGCCAACAACGCCGGCATGCTGCGCTACACCTCTGGCGGCAACTACAAAATCCCGATGGTGATTCGCGGACCGGGCGGCGTGGGTCGTCAGCTGGGAGCCGAGCACTCCCAGCGGCTGGAGGCCTACTTCCAGGCGGTGCCAGGGCTAAAGATTGTCGCCTGCTCCACCCCCTACAACGCCAAGGGGCTGCTCAAGGCCGCCATTCGCGACGACAACCCGGTGCTGTTTTTTGAGCACGTGCTGCTCTACAACCTCAAGGAAGACCTGCCCAACCACGAGTACGTGGTGCCGCTCGACAAGGCCGAAATCGTGCGCTCCGGCAAAGACGTCACCATTCTCACCTACTCCCGCATGCGCCACCACGTCACTCAGGCGGTCAAGGGCCTTGAGAAGAAGGGCATTGACCCAGAGGTGATCGATTTAATCTCTCTCAAGCCGCTCGATTTTGACACCATTGGTCAGTCAATCAAAAAGACCCACCGCGTCATCATCGTCGAAGAGTGCATGAAGACCGGCGGCATTGGCGCTGAAATTATCGCCTCAATTAACGATCGCTACTTCGACGAGCTCGATGCTCCGGTGGTGCGGCTGTCGTCCCAAGACATACCCACCCCCTACAACGGTAAGCTAGAAACACTGACCATTGTGCAGCCCAAGCAGATTGAGGCCGCCGTCGAAAACATGGTCGCCCTTAAGGTCTAGGGGTAGTTTTCGAACTGTCCCCAAAACCCTGTAGGGTGGGCACTGCCCACCACCGTCTTTAGGGAAGATCCTCCCACTCCGTACCCTCACCGCAGCACCTGCAATGGCAAAATATCGAGCTTGGCTAGGGGTTATTTTGGCGCTCACCATCGCCGCCGTGGTGGTGATCACCCAGATACCCACCCGTCTGGGGCTAGACCTGCGCGGCGGGTCTCAGCTCACCATTCAGGTGCAGCCCACCGCAGCCATCCCCACTATTTCTGAACGGGATATGGAGGTTGTACAAAGCGTCGTAGAAGGCCGAGTCAATGGTCTCGGCGTGTCGGAGGCGGTGGTGCAGCAGTTGGGCAACAACCAGCTGCTGGTGCAGCTGCCCGGCGTCAGTGACCCTGAGCAGGCCGAGCGGGTGCTGGGGGGCACCGCTCAGCTGGAGTTTCGCGCCCAGCGAGCTGGCACCGACCAGCAGCTGGCGATCGAAAATCAGGTGCTGCAGGGCCATCTGGGCGAGCTAGCCGCTCTCCAGTCCAACCTGCCCGAGGGGACGACCGTTGAGGCCGAAACCCAGGCGCGCATCGAGCGGCTCCAGTCCGATATCCAGGCCAGCGAAGCCGCCATTGCCAATCTGTTTGAGCCCAGTAACCTGGGCGGCGACCAGCTCACCGATGCGATCGCCGGTACCGATAGCGCCGGTCGCTGGGTGGTTTCCATTCGCTTCAACAACGAGGGCGGCAACCGATTTGCTGAGCTGACCAGGGCGATCGCCGGTACGGGCCGTGCGATCGGCATCTTCCTAGATAACCGCCTGCTCAGTGCTCCCCAGGTCAACGTTCAGTACGCCGAAACCGGGATCACCGGGGGCGGGGCCGAGATTTCGGGCAGCTTCACCGCCGAGTCGGCCAACGAGCTGGCGATTCAGCTGCGCGGCGGTGCTCTACCCCTGCCGGTCGAAGTGGTAGAAAACCGCACCGTTGGCCCTACCCTGGGGCGCGACAGCATTCAGCGCAGCCTCTATGCGGGGCTGGCCGGGCTGGCCCTGGTGTTGGTGTTTATGGCGGTCTACTACCGCCTGCCCGGCGTCCTGGCCGATATTGCCCTGATTATCTACGCGCTGCTCACCTGGGCCGCCTTTAACCTGCTGGGAGTGACCCTCACCCTGCCGGGCATTGCCGGATTCATTCTCAGCATTGGCATGGCGGTAGATGCTAACGTACTGATCTTTGAGCGCACCCGCGAAGAGCTGAGGTCAAATAAAACTCTCTACCGCTCGGTTGAGTCAGGGTTTTTCCGCGCCTTTTCAAGCATCCTGGATGGCAACGTCACCACCCTAATTTCCTGTCTGGCGCTGTTTTACTTTGGGGCAGGGTTGGTCAAAGGATTTGCCCTCACCCTGGGCATTGGCGTGCTGATCAGCATGTTTACGGCGCTGACCTGCACCCGCACCCTGATGTTCTTGGCGATTAGCCTGCCCCAGTTTCGGCGACCTAATTTGTTTTGCCCCGGTCTAAACACCGCTCGCCCCAACCCCGTTCGTCCCTAGGAGTGCCCATGAAGCTCAACATTATTCAGCAGCGCGGCCTGTGGTGGGCTATCTCCGGGGCCTTGGTACTGGCTAGCCTGGTGGCTATGGCCATTTCGTGGCAGCAGTTTGGTGCTCCGCTACGGCCCGGGCTTGACTTCGCTGGCGGTACCCGTCTGCAGCTAACTCGCGCCTGCGTGACGACCGATAGCTGTAGCGAGGCCCTCGATCTATCGGAGGTCAGGCAGGTGCTGGGGCAGCAGGGGCTCGATTCCAGCAGTCTTCAGGTGCTGGGCGACGACCAGCAGGTACTCTCCGTTCGCACCCGCACTCTGGATGTGGACGAGCGCACTGCCTTACAAAGTGCGCTTGATGAGGCCATTGGCCCCTTCGACGCCAGCTCCACCCAAATCGACTCGGTGGGGCCAGTGATTGGTAAGCAGCTGCTGGTGTCGGGGCTGCTGGCGTTGCTAGTATCCTTTGCGGGCATTGTGATCTACCTCAGCCTGCGCTTTAAGCTCGACTACGCGCTGCTGGCCATTCTGGCTCTGGCCCACGATGTGACCGTTACCGCTGGGGTGTTCGCCGTTTTGGGACTGGTACTGGGGGTCGAGGTCGACAGTCTGTTCATCGTCTCGCTGCTGACGATTGTGGGCTTCTCGGTCAACGACACGGTGGTGATTTACGATCGCGTCCGCGAAAACCTCAAACTCAACCCCGGCACCCACATCAACGACATTGTAGACAGCGCCGTCAACCAGACCCTGAGCCGATCGATCAACACATCGCTGACCACGATCCTGCCCCTGGTGGCCATCTTTATCTTTGGCGGCCAAACCCTCAAGTACTTTGCCCTGGCCCTGATTGTGGGCTTTTTGGCGGGGTCTTACTCCAGCATTTTTGTGGCCAGTTCGCTGCTAGCGCTGTGGCGAGAGCGCACCGGGCAGGCCTACGGCGACCCCGATGAGGCTGCCCCCCAGCCCGAAACCCAGAGCTAAAGGACCTGGTTATGGGCACCCCCAGATACCCTGCGCCCCTGGAGCGCCTGCGGGCGATCATGCTGCGCCGCTGGTGGGGGGTCAGCGCTCTGCTGTGGCTGACGGTGGCTCCCCTCAGCTTGTGGAGTCTGCGACCTGAAATTGCCCAGCTGAGAGAGTACTTTACCTGGGCGACGGTGCGGGTGGGCCTGGCCTACAACCGCCCTGCTGCGATCGGCCTGGGGCTGTGTGTGGGGCTGACGGTGGCCCTACTGGTTGCCGAAAGCCGCTACATTCTTTGGGGCATGACCAAGGTGGAGCGGCAGCGGCTGGAGCGGCTGCGCGATCGCATCGCCGCCCAGGGACCATCTCATCCTCTCTGGAAGCGGATCTACCGCGATTAGTCACGGCCGCCGAGTTCGAGGACCTGGGGCGATTGCTCGGTCGTCGCCCTGGGTGACATTGGTACCAAGATGTAATTTCATAGAACAAGGTGCTAACCCCAATTCCCCGGCGGGAAACCGGGGTTGTCCTGAGTAATTCGGGATTAACCCGGCTCTAACTTTTCTTCGTTTCATCTACAGCAGAAGGCAGCGGTATCTCAATGACTCTACACAAAGACGGCATTGCCCCCCATGGTGGCACCCTAATCGATCGCCTGGCGAATCCCGACCAGCAAGCTCAGTTCCTGGGCCAAGCCGATACCCTGCCGCGGGTGAGCCTAGATGAGCGGGCCTTTTCTGACCTGGTGATGATTGCTATCGGTGGCTTCAGCCCCCTGACCGGCTTTATGAGAAAGGCCGACTACGACCCTGTTGTCACCGACATGCGCCTGGCCAGCGGTCTGCCCTGGGCGATTCCGGTGACGCTGTCGGTCAGCGAGGCGATCGCCGCTCCCCTGCAGGAGGGCAGCCTGGTGCGCCTGGATGACCCCAGCGGGCGCTTTGTGGGCGTGCTGGAGCTGGAAGAAAAGTACACCTACGACAAAACCCGCGAAGCCGTTAACGTCTACCGTACCGATGACGAAAATCATCCCGGCGTCAAGGTGGTCTACGACCAGGGAGAAGTGAACCTGGCTGGCCCCGTGTGGCTGCTGCAGCGCGATCCCCACCCTCTGTTCCCCGCCTACCAGATTGACCCAGCCGCCTCGCGGGCTATGTTCCGCGATCGCAACTGGAAGACTGTCGTTGGCTTTCAGACCCGCAACCCCATCCACCGCGCCCACGAATACATTCAGAAATGCGCCCTGGAGACCGTCGACGGCCTGTTCTTGCACCCGCTTGTGGGGGCCACCAAATCCGACGATATCCCCGCCGACGTGCGCATGCGCTGCTACGAAATCATGGTCGAGCACTACTTCCCTCAGGATCGGGTGATTCTTGCGATCAATCCCTCCGCAATGCGGTACGCTGGGCCTAGGGAAGCGATTTTCCACGCGCTGATCCGCAGGAACTACGGCTGCACCCACTTTATTGTGGGCCGTGACCACGCTGGGGTGGGCGACTACTACGGCACCTACGACGCTCAACATATCTTCGATGAGTTTGAGCCGACGGAGTTGGGCATTGTGCCAATGAAGTTTGAGCACGCCTTTTACTGCACCCGCACTGGGGGCATGGCGACCTCGAAAACCAGCCCCAGTACCAAAGACGAGCGGATTCACCTGTCGGGTACCAAAGTGCGTGAGATGCTGCGCCGAGGCGAACTCCCTCCGCCAGAATTTTCTCGACCCGAGGTGGCGGCGGAGTTGGCCAAGGCCATGCGGGTTCCCGAAGCCATTGGCTAAGGTCAACGCTACCAACTAGGATGCAATTAACTCGGTGACACTGAAACGACGGGCGTTTTTGCAGCAGACGGGCCTAGCCCTGGGGGCGCTGGGGCTGGGCGGAACGGCGCTGCTGGCTAGCTCCAGCCAGTATCAGCAGGCGCTGGCCAAACCGGTCCGGCGCAGGCTAGCTCTGCTGATTGGCATCAACGCCTATCCCGATCGCGCCCTTGACCCCGGCGTAGCGCAAGACATTGCCCTCAAGGGCTGCATTACCGATGTCGAGCTACAGCGGCAGCTGCTGGTACACCGCTTTGGCTTTCAGCCCGGCGACGTGGTGACGCTCACCAACCAGGACGCTACCCGCGACGGCATTCTGACCGCCATTGATGAACATTTGGTGCAGCAGGCTCGCTCAGACGATCTGGTGCTGCTGCACTTTAGCGGCTACGGTAGCCAGGTGCGGGTGGTCAATACGGAGGCCGCCACTGCTGTTGATGCGATCGGCGATGGCGGTGCTGAGGCGCCTGCTACTCAGGAGGGGTTTCAGGCCGCCTGGGTCACCGTTGACAGCCGCCTGCCCAGCGAAAGTAACCCGGCTCTGGCCGATCTGCTGGAGGCCGAGATCATCGCTCGGCTAGCCCCCCTGGCCACTGCCAACCTCACCACCGTCATCGACGCTGGCAGCCAGGATGTGGGCTATTTACGCTGGGGCAATGCCCGAGTCAGGTCGCGCCCCACCGTGCCCACCGGTCTGCTCTCGGTGGCGGCAACGGCTCCCCTTGACCTGACTGCGCCCTGGCCGGGGCTGGTGCTGCGGGCGGCCCAGGTGGGACGGCTGGTGCTGGAGAGTCACTGGGATAGCTTTAGCGCTGGGGTGTTTACCTACGCCCTGACCCAGAACCTGTGGGAAACCGAGCCTGACCCCAGCAATCAGCTATTGCTGCAGCGCACCAGACAGCGGCTGCAGCGGTGGGTCGGGGCCGACCAGCAACCCTATCTGAGCGATCGCCTGCCGCCGCGCACGGGTCCAGTGGCCTACAGCTTGTTACCGCAGCTGCCTCCGGCGGCAGGGGTGGTGCTGCCCAGCGGCGACAACAGTCGACCCCTGACGGCCTGGTTGGGGGGTGTGCCCCCCCAGGTGCTGCGCTACCTGCAGCCAGGCTCTCGCCTGGTGGTTGAGCTGGCTAAGGGGCAGTCGGTGCCGCTGGCGTTGGAAGCCCGCAATGGGCTCAAAGCCCTGGTTACACCCCTGGAGGGCGACCTCGAGAACGGAGCCGGGGCATTGACCCCCTCGGCCCTGGCCGGACGGCCCATCTTTGAGCAGGTGCGACGGCTGCCCCAGGGCATTGATTTGATTGTGGCCCTCGACGGCCAGCTCAAGCGGGTAGAGCGGGTCGATGCCACCAGCGCCCTGGCCGGGATTCCGCTGGTCTCCTCGGTGACGGCCGGCGAAAAAGCCGCCGACTGCCTGTTTGGTCGCCTGCCGATTGGGCCAACCTCCACCTTGACCGCCGCGCTGCCGGGAGGGGCAGAGGCGCTGCCGGGAACGGGGGGGGAACGCGCCGCCGAGAGCAGCTACGGACTGTTTGCGCCCAACCGCACCCTGCTGCCCGGCACCATGCTGTCCCGCGACGAAGCGGTCAAAACAGCGGTCAATCGCCTGACCCCCTACCTGAAGTCTCTGCTGGCCCTCAAGCTGGTGCGGCTGACCGAAAACCATGTGGCCTCCCAAGTGGCGGCGGCGGCGGTGCTGGAGTCCGTGCAGCCCAAGCCCAGACCGCTGC
>PYER01000395.1 GCA_003017855.1 filamentous cyanobacterium CCT1 | reverse complement strand
GATCGACGAAAAGGGCCAGCAGCTCTTCACCTCCCAGGCCAACCTGCGCCGTAACGCCGGTCGAGATGAGGAGTTTAAGATTGCCATTTTGCCCCAAACTACCCCCGGCACCCCTAATCCATCTGAACAGCCCACCCTGCCCCTCGATGGCTCAACCATCTGGTTTGAGGCCAGTTCGACCAAAACCCGTCAGGATGACGACCGTTTGAACGGCGAACGGCTGCTCAAGGCCGCACTCCGGCGGACCCAAAGCTTTCTAACCGAAAACCCCTCCGGGCAGATTGCCCTGAACGGCTACGCCAGCTCTGCAGACGGCAGCCGAGAAGAGGCACTGGCCCTCTCCCAAAAGCGGGCGGAGATGGTGCAGGGGATTTTTGCACAGGCCAACATCCCCGCCAACCGGCTCTCGGTTATCGCCAGGGGCATCAGTGCGACTTACCCCGAGGTCAGCCTCAACCAGCGCGTGGAAATCGTGCTGTCGGCAGGTCGTCCTGTGGTGGACCGCCCGGTAGTCGATCGCCCTGTCGTTGACAGACCTACTGTAGATCGCCCCGTCGTCAACCCTCTGGTCAATCGCCCCGTTGTGAATCCGAACCCCAATCCACCCAACCCCGATCGCGGTTGAGAGGTTTCTCCATGCCCCATACACGATCAACTAAAACGGCTCAAACCTCTACCCAGGTGAGCCAGAAGCCGGCTCAGGTTCAGCGGCGATCGCCATCGTCGGTTGGCACACCCATCCTGCAACGGCAGGCGAGTTGCGCCTGTGGTGGGGGATGTCCTCGGTGTCAGAACAAAGCGGTCATTCAACCGAAGCTTAGCATTGGTCAGCCCAAGGATAAATACGAACGAGAGGCTGATCGCATTGCTGATCACGTTATGCAAATGCCAAAATCTTCAGTTCTGCATCAGATTGCCTCTCCAGCAGAGGAACCCAATAGGATAGTTCAAACGAAGGACGCGCCCGGCCAAATCACCCATCCAGTCAAGGAAGCGGAGAGCTATAGTCGAGTCTCAACACCGAATTCTGCCCTTGTCCGCACAGCTATTGCCTCTTCCGGAAAGCCTCTCAATCCTAAAACTCGCTCCTTTATGGAGTCGCGCTTTGGTCAAGATTTTAGCCAGATTCGAACTCACTCAGATGCCAAGGCAGCCGCATCGGCACAAGCGCTACACGCTTCTGCTTACACATTAGGACAAGACATTGTATTTGGAGCCCAGCAATATGCTCCTGAAACAGCAACGGGTAGGTGGTTACTAGCTCATGAACTCTCCCACGTTATTCAGCAGCGCGATGTTGGCGAAGCTAGCCTAATTCAGGCTGATTTTGCAATTCCACCAGCTCACCTGATACCAGCAGAGGCATTACTTGCACCCCAGGTTGAGGAGGCGATCGCCATTAACCAAGCCCAACTTACCAATTCAGACGAGATTGAAAACATGCGTGATATTTTGGGCATCAATCCTCAGCCTGCTGTTATTGACGCGGCGTTTGTCCAGGCTGTGGCACGCTATCAGGCGCAATTTGGGTTAGAGGTGAATGGAGAAATTGACTCTCCTACCCGTCGGCAGCTTAGCAGAGAGATTTTGGCCGAAGCTCGGTATACCGAAACCCTAGACAGTACCTTTACCGCTGTGCTTGAAAATAGCCTCGGTGCTTTTGCATTAGAAGAAAATGATTTTGGATTTAATGAGAGAGGCCGGTTCCACGGCAGCCGAACGCTGAATCCTGATATCATTCGCGATATTCGTCAATCCCTAGCGACTGACAGAACCCAAGCCCTGATTCGAGAAAATGTCGATCTATTGCAGTCTGTCGAAGATGACTACTCCGAAGTTGATATTGACCTACCGTTTGTTCTTGCACTAGGGGTAAGAGAGTCAGGAGTGCGCACCCTGTTGGGTGGAGGGCGTGGGTTGATCAACACCGCCGGTAGAGATACCCATCCAGCCGGACGCTCTGGTATGGATTATTTTTACAATCAGCAACAGGGGTTTACGGCCAGGGGGCAGCGAATTACACTAGTGGACACTGGGTTCAAGCCCGGTCGCGCCAACCGAAGACCAGCCGTTATCGAGCGGCGACGGCTGCTGCTGGCATTCATGATTAAAACTGCGGCAGATCAACGTACCTTCAGACAGTTTGTAGTGGATGAACTAGAGCATCTTCTAGGCGATGAAGAGCAGGCCAATCATACTGCTGAGCAATTATTCAGCACCTTATCGATAGATGCTCTGCGTAGCTGGAAAGCCTTGATGTTTGCTGGTGTAGGGTATGGGCAAGGAGCTATACAAGCCGTTCTGAGGGCACAGCATGCCGCAGGCGAGCCCTTCTCTTTAGAGGCAATTCTAACCCTTGATGCGGCCCCGGGTGTTGATGCCGAAAGGTTGGACAGAGCCCGCGCTGTGGCCCTTAGCGCGCTTGTTCTTGAAGGTGACTTGAGGTAAACCAGTGGAACATATTGGCGATTTCATTTCTTCTCATGTGTACAAACCAAAGGCTGTGTAGCGCGACCCTCGCTTCCTGAGGGTTGCCTAGAGCACCAGTGCAGTATCTAAAGGACACTCTCCACGTTGGTGCCCTAGCCCGCCTGGGCCTCCTAAAATGAGCGGCACTGCCGCTCATTTTAGGAGGCAGAACCTCTGACAAGCATTCCAACGCAGAGCATTGGAACGAGGGGCAGCAAATACTGCACTGGTGCTCTAGCCATTGCCAACCATATTCTGCGGTGTCTCTATTAAAACTCTTAAATCTAGCTCCTGTGAGTGAGGTTACAATTGCATGTCCCCCATTGTTGCCCCTCTTGCCCATCGCTCCCCTGAGCACCTCAAGCATGTGCCTAAGCGCTCGACCGTTTCACCCGCGGCGACGGTTCCGGCTTTCCAGCGCCAGTCCGGCTGCACCTGTGGTGGTGGTTGTCCCCACTGCCAGCAGAGCAACCATAGCCACAGTCTGGCTGGCGGGAGGCAGACCCACGCACAATCTCAAACCACCGGCACCGCCGCTACGCCTCACTGTGGCACTACTCCGGGCGGCGAAACCCTTGGTCCAACCAACGCTCTCAACCGGCGGGGAACATTGCGCCAGAGGCCAAAGCTCTGCCGCGCCAAGTTCTCAAATCTGGAACTGGCATTGAACGAAGCTAAACCCGGTCTACGCGGTCTGAACAAAGGCTCGATTCAGGTCGCTGCCCCAGAGGGGTTAATTGCTGCAGTCAACGGGTGCGATCCGCACTGTTTGGTCTTTCGGCAGTTTGTCAAAATTCGCAGCTTTGAAAATGGGCAGCCGATCCAACAACCCATTGGCTCATGCGGTGTATTCATTCCCGCCAGCCATACTGGGACGACTTTCTTTGAGGAACAAACCGATTGCTTTGTCAACGCCACCCCCGGAGCCGGAACGCTCTCCTGGGAGGATGCACCGGGCCGAGTCTGGCCCAGCGCGGCAGAACCTACCTTTGCCCGGTATGACTTCACCGTGCGGGTGATGATTTGGGACAGTTGCCTGGGCATTCCCCATCAAACGATGGAAGGACAATTGGCTTTACAAAAAGATGGTGCAAAACACTCAGCTGAGGTAGCCCCCTTTCGAGCTGTTGGCAACAAGTTTCCCTACGACAGCCCGACGGCCAGCTGTCCATAGCTGAAGCAGTGCCAGTCCACAATCCTGGACATCTCTCAAGGCCGCAGCTCAAGGCCGCAAAGACTCTTCAACCCACCGCCAGAAGCCGCGATCGCGATCATACACCCGCTTAACTTAGTCCATTCCTCGTCCACAACCCTACTCATCTGGAGTTTGTTCAAATAAGGTGAGCCAAAGCTAGGAAAGTGGTAGTGACGTGAAATTGCAAAGCACTACCACCTATGAGCACCCATCTTGAAACG
>PYER01000394.1 GCA_003017855.1 filamentous cyanobacterium CCT1 | reverse complement strand
GATGAGTGGGTGGGCTTACTGCATTGATTTAGGGCTACCTATGGCTGAAACGACATCTGCACACTTTTTTGTGGCGCTGCTGCCATCCCAGGCATTACAGGATGAAATTACGACTATTAAGCATGACATCTGGCAGCGGTTTGGCAGCAAAGCCGCTCTCCGATCGCCCCCCCATATCACTCTCCAGCCGCCCTTCCTTTGGCCACTGGTAGAGGTGAATCAGCTAGAGCACTGCTTGGAAGCCTTTGCCCGCACTCAGTCCGCTGTGCCAGTCCGACTAAAGAGCTACAGCGCCTTTGCTCCGCGGGTCATCTACATTGACGTGGTGCAGACCCCAGGGCTGATGGCGGTGCAGGCTGCGATCGCGGCCCATCTTGAAAAAACCTGCGGCATTGTGGATCGTGTCGGTAAAACCCGCTCGTTTACTCCCCACGTCACCGTTGGCTTTCGCGATCTTAGCCCCGCCACCTTTCGCCTGGCCTGGCCTGAGTTTGAGCAACGCCCCTTTGCAGCTGAATTTGTGGCTTCAGCCCTCACGCTGCTGCACCACGATGGGGAAAGGTGGAAAGTTTTTTCAGAATTTTCTTTAAAGCCCTCAAACTCTTAGTCCGCAAGGCATTCGGAATTGTGTAGAAGTCTATACAGAATAAAATTCCCTTGACATTACCCTAAACCGTAGCTTATTATACAGAAGTAATCAGAAATTCGTTCATCTCGCTTTAACCGTTAGGGAAAAGCGGGACGGAAGTAGGGGTTAATAGCCCCCGAAGGAACGCGCCCCAATGTTCTGATCAAACCCTTGATCTTTTGGAGGCGACCCCATGAAACTTACCTATCGCGGTGTTAGCTACGACTACACCCCCCCCACCGTACAATCCGATATCACCGATGACGCTGGTAAATTCCGCGGCGTAGATATTCGGTTCCGCACCGTTAAGAAAGCGCCGGTTCAGCAGCCTACCCTAGACCTGGTTTATCGCGGTGTGGCTTACCAAACCGGTACCCCTGAGATGGCTCCCGTAGCCGAAGTGGCTCCTGTGGTTGAAGTAGTTACCGTAGAGGCTCCCGCTGCCCCTGTTGCAGCTGCCACCTTCAACACCGAAGACAGAGCCCGCATGAGCATGATGAATCGTCATCGCTCCGTGAAGCAGCGTCAGCAGTCGATGCTGGCCCGCCTGGCAACCGAAGCCGGTCTGCCCGAGGAAGCGGCCCACTACTGGAACCATATTCAGGGCAAGGTGCACCCCAGCTTTTGGGCCACCTACAGCCGCAGCGGTGCTGCCGCTAGCTAAGCGCTGAATTCGCTAATATCTAAAACGCCCCAGCTAGAGATCTCTGGCTGGGGCGTTTTTTATCTGAATTATGGGCCATCTGGCTGTTGCCTAGGGCGCTCTAGCCAGCCAGCTATACATGCGGTTCTTATGGGTGCATCCCACTTTTGTAAATTTGTCATTATGACAGCTATCTGTCCGTCATTCCCGTGAAGACGGGAATCTACACGGACATCTTGCTCTCGATGGATTCCCACTTTCGTGGGAATGACCCAGACACTTGCAAAAGTGGGATGCACCCGTTCTTATGGACAAGAATTCTGTTGATCAGAAAGCTGATGCCAGAGGCTTTCTAATCACCAAGCTACCTAAAGTTATTGGTTCAATGAAATCTTAAATATTTAAGTTATGGTTAAGTAAACATTGATTTCCCAAAGGCAGTGGAGCAATAAAACCAAGTGAAAATTCTTCAAAAAAACTTGTAAAATCAGGCCTGAGCTTGATGTCGACGGCTATTAAGACCACACCTCTTGTTTTAAACTTGGGCCTCAAAAAGTTAACGCCAACCTAATCTTTTTAATCAATAAAGCTCCTTGGCTTAATCTCATTTTTTGGGCTTTTGTGAGATTATTCCTGTGGCAATCAGGGCAAGAGCTATCTGCAGAGAACGATGCTTTGCAGGGATTTTCTGTGCCTATTTGCAGGCTATCAAACGAATACTCTAGGAGAGCCCTTAAACCATGGCTTTTGATACAACGCAGGCATCGGAACAGACCGATTCCCCATCGGCAGAGCTGACGGGCTTCGCCTCGCTGCCCGCCGATACCTTTGCCGCAGGCCCCAATGCTGGCGGTGACGACGGTACGGGTGCTCCAATTTCCGGCAACGGTCGCACCGGCCCCTTTAACAGTCAGCCGGTGCAGGGCTTTAGCGGCGTGCAGTTTGCCCCTGGTGGCGATGGTTCAGCGTTCTGGTTCTTGTCTGACAACGGCTTTGGCGCTAAAGCCAACAGTGCCGACTACCTGCTGCGGATCTATCAGGTTGACCCCAGCCTAGCCGGTTCTGAGGGGGGCGATCGCAGCGTTGAGGTGCAGGGCTTTGTGCAGCTCAGCGACCCCAACAACCTGATTCCCTTCGACATTGTGAATGAGGACACCGCTGAGCGGCTGCTGACCGGAGCCGACTTTGACATTGAATCCTTTGTGATTGATGGCAACGGCGAGATCTGGGTTGGGGATGAGTTTGGCCCTTACCTGCTGCACTTTGACGCCAATGGCGTGCTGCTGGATGCGCCCATTGTCACCCCGAATGTCAACACCCTCAATACGCTGAATGGGCAGGAGCCGCTGGTGATCGGCCACCGGGGCGCCAGCGGCGAGCTGCCGGAGCACACACTGGAAGCTTACAGCCTGGCGATCGCCCGCGGTGCCGATTTCATTGAGCCTGACCTGGTGGCTACCAAAGACGGCGTGCTGATTGCCCGTCACGAGCCCATTTTGGGGGGCACTACCGATGTCGCCAGCCGCCCAGAATTTGCCGATCGCAGGCGCAGCGGCACCATAGACGGCATTGTGTACGAGGATGAATTCTTTGCCTCTGACTTTACGCTGGCCGAGATCAAGACCCTGCGCGCCATCATGCCCCAGGGCTATCGCACCGATGCCTTCGACGGCGTGTTTCAGATCCCGACCTTTGAGGAGGTGATCAACCTGGTCAAGCAGGTTGAGGCAGACACCGGCAGAACGATCGGCGTCTATCCTGAAACCAAGCACCCCACCTACCACGACGATTTGGGGTTATCCCTGGAAGAGCCTCTGCTGGCCACCCTGGAGGCAACTGGCTTTACCGACCCCAGCCGCGTCTTCATTCAGTCCTTTGAAGTGTCTAACCTGAAGGAGCTGAATACCCAGACCGACATTCCCCTGGTGCAGCTGCTCGACGCCTTTGACGTGGCGCTGGATGGCTCGCTCATTTACGAATCGGCCAACGCTCGTCCCTACGACTTTGCGGTCAACGGCGACACGCGCACCTACGGCGATCTGCAAACCCCGGCGGGGCTGGCCGAAATTGCCACCTACGCCGACGGCATTGGCCCCTGGAAGCGGATGATTGTGTCTGTGGCCGGGGTTGATGCCGATGGCGATGGCGCGGCTGACGATGTGAACGGCGATGGTGCCGTCAACGACGCCGACAAAACCACGACGGCCCCCTCCACCCTGATTCCCGACGCCCATGCCGCCGGGCTGCTGGTCCATGCCTACACCTTCCGCAACGAAGATCGCTTTTTGGCGGCTGACTACAACGGCAACCCTGAACTGGAGTACCGCCAGTTCATCAACCTGGGGGTAGACGGCTACTTTACCGACTTCCCTGGCACGGGTGACCTGGTGCGCGACCAGATCACCAGCAATACGGTGCGATCGCCCCAAAACCCTGAGGTGCTGGCCACCACGGAGTTCGACACGCTAACGGGGGATGCCCCTATCGTCATCGGCCACCGGGGCGCATCCGGTGAGCGACCCGAGCACACGCTGGAGGCCTACAACTGGAGTTTGTTCAAATAAGGTGAGCCAAAGCTAGGAAAGTGGTAGTGACGTGAAATTGCAAAGCACTACCACCTATGAGCACCCATCTTGAAACG
>PYER01000393.1 GCA_003017855.1 filamentous cyanobacterium CCT1 | reverse complement strand
ATGTGGTAAAAGGCATGCGATCGCTGACCGCCGCCGACCTGGGCTTTCGGTACCGCACCTCGGTTTTGCAGGGGGGAAATCAGGTCGTTCTAGAGGCCACGTTTCAGCTAGAGCCAGGCCACGACCCCGCCGTGGTAATGGCCGATACCCTAGCCGGGCTCAACCAGCGGCGGGCCACCCAGCCCTACGACCTGCCCAACTGCGGCAGCGTGTTTCGCAACCCCTACCCCCACACCGCCGGATCGCTGATCGAGCAGAGCGGGCTGAAGGGCTACCGCATCGGCAATGCCCAGGTATCGGAGCGCCACGCCAACTTTATTGTCAACCTGGGCGGGGCCAGCGCCACCGATATTCAGCGCCTGATCCGTCACACACAGGCTGAAGTCGAAGCTCGCTGGGCCGTGCGGCTACAGCCGGAGGTCAAGTTTGTGGGCGAATTCTCCACTCTCTAGCCCCGTCCAACCCCCAAAAAAAATTAGAGCAACGTCCCATAACTCTGGCGCGTCACTCCGAACGATGAAAACACTTCAAGCCGATCCCTGAGCGGAGTCGTAGGCTTTGCCGCCCCAAAGGGGCTAGGGAACGGGCTTTCTCCCTTCGGGAGACGTTTCACGTTGGCATAGCCTGTCCAAAGGACAAACGACTCCGCTCAGCCCTCGGTTAATTTTTAGGGCAAATCAATTAGGCCATGGGATCTCACAAATCAGACTTAAGGTGAATCATCCCCGCACAGCCCTTAACTAGGATGGATGACACAGGCTTCTCCAAGATCATTCCCAAAGTCGATTGATGTGGAATTCTCTCAGTAGTTTGATCCGCCACCTGCTGGGGCTAGACGCCCTAACTCTTTCGGTGGAGCAAATTTGCCTGCGCGCTGCGGTGGTTTACATTGTCGCCATGCTGATGGTCAGAGTGGTGGGCGATCGCCGTTTTGCGGGCAAATACGCGGCGATCGATATCATTCTCAGCATTACGCTGGGGGCGACGTTGAGCCGGGCGATCAATGGCGCAGCGCCGTTTTTTCCTACGCTGGCAGGTGGGGTTGTGCTGGTGGCGATGCACTGGTTACTGGCGGCGGTGTCGTTTCAGCTGCCGCAGCTAGAACCCTGGATTAAAGGGCGATCGCGGTTGCTGGTGCAGGACGGTCAGGTTAACCATAGCGCCCTGAGAACGTCTCACCTGACAGAGGGAGACCTCAAAATGATTTTGCGATCGAGCGTTAGCCTGACTGACCTCAACCAGGTGGAACTGGCCAGGCTCGAACCCAGTGGCGACATCAGCGTGATCTCGCACTCATCCCCTCAGGTTGTCGATGTTTCTGTGGAAGACAACGTCAAAACTATCCGCATTGTCATTGGCTAAAGCATCACGTTAGGACGTTTCACTAAAGCGATCGATCGCCATCGCATCGATAACAGGATCCGCTTCTCCCGTCACCACTTGAGCAAACCGCTGGGCAATCGGCGGCAGGTACACGAAGGGGGCGCTAAACCCAGCCATAACGTGCAGTCCTTCGATCTCAGGGATGCCGCCCACCAGGGGCAGGCCGTCGCGGCTAAAGCTGACCCGACAGTAGCGCCAGGTGCCGGGCACATCGGCCAGGGCCGGGATTTGGGCCGCGATCGCGGCCCGCAGCCTGCGCTCGCTCTCCGCCGCATCCAGGTCTGCCTCCAGATTGGTGAGGGTGCGGCTGATCTGGCCCAGGCAGAGGTGACCGTCTAAAAACTGAATCGCGCCGCTGTCGAGGATGGCGGGAGTCATCTCGTGGCCCGGTTCATCCCACTGGGTATCGGTATCGGGCTGGCTGGCCTTGGCTTCCATAGCAAAGCGCTCGGTCTGGGCAGGCATGATCAGCGCCCGCAGGGTGAGATCTAGGGGCGGCGTTTCAATGATTTCGGCGTAGGTGTAGTAGAGGGGTACAGTGAGGTTCACCTGACGCAGCAGGGCGCGGCTAAAGGCCCCAGCTGCCACCAGCACATGCTTGGCCGGATACGCTTGCTCGGCGGTGAGAATGCCCGTGACCCGGTCTTTGATGCGCACCAGGTCGACGGCGGTGGCGATGACTTGGGTACCACCGAGCCGTCGAAAGGCTTGGTTGTAGGCACCAACCAGGGCCTGAGGGGAGACATGGCCGTGGCGAACGGTAAAGGCACCGGCAATCGCATCCTCATTCAGCAGCGGCTCTAGGGTTTTGGCCTCGGCGGCTGAGACGAACTGAGGCGGCTTGGCGCATTGAGCGTAAGGTTCTGCGGCGGCGTCGGGATCCTCACCAGCGGCCAGGGTCAGCACCAGGTCTAGCTCACGAAACTCGGTGTCACCTTCAAGCTCTTCGCTGAGCTGGCGATGCTTAGCAATGCCTTCGCGACAAAGCTGCTGGGTGAGCCCGGTGCTGCCCGACCAGTAGGGAATGCCGCCGTAGCTGTAGCGGGTGGCGTTGCCGGAGTTAGCAGAACTTGCCCCGGCATCGAGCAGCAGCACCGAGAGCCCGCACCGAGCCAGCTCGTAGCTTACCGCCGCCCCCACCAGGCCGTTGCCGACCACAATCCAGTCAAAGGTTTGCATAAGAATGTTTAGGGTTTAGGGGATTGGGTCTAGGGTTTAAGGAAAAAGCAGGTTTCTCGCCAGAAACCACAGCCCTTGCCCAACGCCTCATGCGTAGACCTGTCCCAGAATAATTCGCAGGCGATCGTAGTCGTCTTTTAAGAAAATGCTCAGGGTGCGGCCTGCTGCTACCAACCAGGGGCGATCGAGCTTGCGCAGCTGGTAGCCTTGGCGCAGCACCGCCGCTACCAGGCTATCTACCGGGGCACTGCCCATGGCCAGCAGCGTTCTTAAAAAGTCGAGCTGATCGGTAAACTCAATTACCGCCTCGGGGGTACAGCGGTAGACCGCCTGGTGCACCTGGGGGGGACGCGGCGGCAGGTGCTGAAACAGCGGCCCCAGGGGCTGACCGGCCAGGTCGGGGGCGCGAAAGCCTACGATCGCGGCCTTGAACTCGGTCTTGAGCATGGCAAAAATCTGCGGCTGCTGCTGGCGCAGCTCTTCGAGCGAGAGCCCCAGCGCCCTGGCCCGATGCACCGAATCGATGGGGCTGGTGGTGGCGTGGTAGACCACACCATAGACCGTGTTGCCCGACTCCTCATCGACGGCGGTGACCCAGCTGCCAAAGGGGGGCATGGCCGAAAACGCCAGCGCCTCTGGCTCCAGGCACTGAGCCAAAAATTCGGTAGTTGCCGTCTCGATGACTTCGGCAATGTGGTCAGGCTGACGCGCCTGGGCGGCAGTCTGGGGCAGGGGCAACCGCATGCTAGCGCCGCTTGCCAGAGCTTACCGGCTCCAGCTCCGACATATTAAAGGTGACCAGTTTGTCCCAGTTGCCGCCCTCAAACAGCACCGCCACCTTGCCATCGGTAATGCGCTGCACCAGGCCCTGAAAACCGTAGTAGGTATCGTTGACGTTGACGACCGTAACCGGAGCCCCAGGAAAAATCATGGTTACTAATGCTTTTGATCTGCCCCTATAGTTTAGGGCGTGTCATTCATTCTGGCTAGAATCCTTGCGCCATCTGCATTGCCATGCTGGACAAGACGTTCAGGAATCTCTAGGGGCGGCGGGTCACACCGTTGTCACACCATCGTCACATGGCCGTCATCGCGCCGCCATGATCGCCCCATAGGGTGTCAACCCATGGGCGCTGTTCCGTCAGCCCCTGCTGTAAACTTCCGCCGCGAAGTTTACGGCTGATGATATGCGAGGACAATCGCTATGAAACCGTCAACCCTGTTCAAAAGTCTGCTGGCTGCCACGCTGATGCTCGGTGTTCCAGCGGCTGCGATCGCCCAGGGCCAAGAGGCCCCCACCCAGGACCCTCAGGCCCCCGCTCCTGCTCAGTCTGCACAGCCCGCCCCCGC